>NZ_CABSIF010000001.1 GCF_902477725.1 uncultured Desulfovibrio sp.
TTCCGCGAAAATTCTTTTCGCTTGCGTTTCCGTGAACCGCTTTCTCTTGTCGCGAAGGGGGAAATTGCCTTAAAGGCCCCCGCAAGTCAAGCAACAAATGCAAATTCTTACAAAACAATTTATCCATATCTGCGCAAACGGGCCACCAGCGCGGTTTTCAGCCTACTGCTCCACAACCAGACGTGCGCCAGTGCGCAGGTTCTTTTCGTCCACGCTGTTCCAGCGCTTCAGGTCATCCACACTCACATTGTAGGTGCGGGCGATCTTCCACAAGGTATCGTTGGCCTGTACGGTATAGGTAGTTTTGCTGGTTTTGGCTGCTTTGGCAGGCTTGTCCTTATCCCGATCCTTGCCGAGACGCCCATCAGGCCCGGCAGCCACCGGCCGCCCAACTGCGGGCACAGCCTGTCCGCTGCTTTGACCGCCGCCCTGGGCCGGGATGCGCAGCACAGCGCCTGCATGCACCTTGTGCGGATCAGAAATACCATTGCTCTGCTGGAGATCCTGTACGCTCACACCATATTTGCGGGCCACAGAGGTGAGTGTTTCATCCGCCCGCAGGGTATGCTTTGGCCCATCATTGGCGACAACCACCCGTGCAGAGGATCCCTGCGGTTCCCGGCTGGCAGCCTCATTGCCGGACTTGCCCGCCTTGGCCTGCCCCTTGGCCGGTTTTGCATCCAGAGCCGCCACGGCTTGGGCAGACATGTTCACCGAACGCGGGACCAGCACCGTTTCGCCAGCTTTCAAATAGGGATTGCCTGGATTGGCAGCCCGCAGCGAAGCCACAGGCACACCGCATCGACGGCTGATTTTATCCCATGAGTCGGCGCTGGAAGCCACCGTGCTGGGAGCCCAACCCGCATAGGGCGCGCACTGGGATGAAGACAGAAATGCCTGAGCCGCCCGTTCCCGGCTTGCCGGTACATATATATATGTAGAGCGGCTGGTGTCGGTCATGGGGCGCTTGTGATGCCGGTTGAATGCCGAAAACTCGTCCATATCCATGCGGCAGGCGCGGGCCACGCCCGCCAGATCCGTGCCGGGCTTTGCGGTCAGGCGCAGCACCCCCGGTGCATTGTCGGGATGTATGGGATCAAAGCCAAGCTGGGGAAGGTTGCGCATGATCTTGGTCACAGCCAGATAGCGCGGCACATACTGCTTGGTTTCATCGCGCAGCTGCGCCTTGTCGTCCAGCATATGGTTACGCGACTTGATTTCAAAAAAGTCACGCCCGCCCGTGCCCTGCTTGGCGCGGCCAATCTTGCCTTCCCCGGCGTTATAGGCCGCGATGGCCGTGGGCCAGTCGCCAAAGTCGCCATAGAGTTTTTGCAGATAGTCCGCCGCTGCCTCGGTGGATTTGAAGGGATCAAGCCGCTCGTCCGTCCACCAGTCCTGATTCAGACCATACTTTTGCCCGGTATAGGGCATGAACTGCCATGCTCCGGCTGCCCCGGCAGGCGAGCGCACCTCGCTACGATAGCCGCTTTCCACAATGGCAAGATAGGCCAGATCTTCCGGCATGCCCCGAGAGCGGAACACGCGCTTGGCATAGGCAAGAAACTGCTCCGCCCTTTTTGATGATGCGCTCATGGTGGGGCGGCCCTTGCGCAAAAAGTATTTGTACTGGCGCGTTACGTCCGCCATAGCGCTTTCGGGGATGTTTTTGTCCACCTGCCCGGTAGTGTTGAGGGCGGCGGTTTCACTGGCAGTCAACGGCGGGGAAGTGTCTTCTTCCGGCACAGACATCGACAATCCACCTCCGGAATCGCTACCTTGCCGTGAGGCGCAGCCCCCGGCAAGCAGCAGACAGCAGACAACAGCCAAAAAGCACAGTCTTGCCATTGCCGATCCGTTCCTGTTCGATGCTGCAACCATTGTTCCCTCCCCTTTTGCCGCCCCGGCTTGCCATCTGCCGGGAAGATGCGTACACAGCCGCCAAGGGCTGTCTGTTCCTTCCCCGTGCGCGATGCCACGGCATGGACTGCCAAAAGCCCACACACGTGCGCAACCGCGCAGCATATCGCATAAATATTTCTAGCGGGTTCTTGCCCGCGCAATCCTCTCCAATCACTCAGGCCGCACGGCGGCCAATGCACACAGCCCGGAGGCGCATATGCATAATGAAACTGAACAAGCCCCGCTGCTGCCGGGCCTCAAGCCTGTGCTGGAACTGCTTGCCAGCGAGCCCCAGCGCATCGACTGCGTCTTCTGCAAAAAAGGCCTGCGTGGCCCCGATGCGCAGGAAGTGCTGAACCTTTGCCGTCAGCACAACGTGCGCTTCAGCCTGGTAGACCAGGTGGCCCTTGACCGCCTTTGCCGTGGCGCTGGCGGTCAAACTACCCAGGGGCGTCAAGGCCGTGACGGCGTTTCCCATCAAGGCGTTGTGGCCCGTCTGGCCGCCACTGGCTTTACCGAACTTGCCGACCTGCTGGCCGCGGCGGGCGATGCCCCCCTGCCCCTCATTGTAGCCCTTGACCAGGTACAAGACCCCGGCAACGTAGGCACAATCTGCCGCACCCTGTATGCACTGGGCGGCGCGGGCATTATTCTGCCCCAGCACAACAGCGCCTACCTTGGCCCTGCAGCCCGCAGGGCCGCAGCGGGCGCACTGGAAAAGCTACCCGTGACCCGCGTTACCAACCTGGGCCACGCCCTGGACAGCGCCGAAGAAGCTGGCTTGACCATTTACGGCGCGGGCGGTGATGGCCCATCAAGCCTCAATGCCTTTGATGAACCCATGCAGTTGCCTGCCGTGCTGGTTCTGGGCAATGAGGACAAAGGCCTGCGGCCCGGCGTCGCCAAACGATGCGCGCACATGCTGCGCATTCCGCTTGCCCGTACCTTTGACTCACTCAATGTGGCGCAAGCCGGTGCCGTACTGCTGGGCCTTGCCGCAGCACACAGGGCGAAAGATTCTGCACCGTAGGGCAATTTCTGCTCAGCAAATCCCAAAGCAAAAAGCACGCCAACATAACTGGCCATTTTTGCGCAGCTCAGACAAGCTCTTGACAGTATAAAAAAGGAAGTGCGGCCGCACTTCCTTTTTTATTGCAAACAAAATAACCCTAAACTTTCTCTAGATTTTTATTAGATAGATTTTATACATCACAAGCAGCGGATTAAACATGCAAGATACAGTTATACTACTGCCCATATCAGAATCGAAACATGCGAAGCAACAGGATCCGAACTGTTGGCGTGTCACGTCTGCGTAAGTTCGTAAACCATCCATTGTTGGACGCAAAAAAACCCGCCCATGCCAGCACCGCGCAAGGATGCGCGGATGGCGGGGCGGGTTGTGCGCGCCAATAAGGGCGACCCGTGAGACAGTCTTTACCGGATATAAGTGGGGATATTGATGAATACGTCACGGGTAAAGGTAATCATGCGCTCCATGAGCCAGGGCAGGGCCAACAGCAGAGCCAGAAACATGCACACGATTTTGGGGATAAAGGTCAGCGTCATTTCCTGAATCTGGGTTGCCGCCTGGATAATGCTCACAACCACACCCACACCAAGGCCCACACCAAGCATGGGCAAGGACATCATCAAGCAAAGTTCAATGGCCTGCCGGCCGAAACCGATGACGAAATCTGGGGACATGGGTGACTCCTGAAAATTGACGGTGTGCGAATCTTTCCAACCCTTAGGCAAAAACCGGGCCAAAGCTGCGCGCGGCACGCCGGTCAGAGCAGAAAGCTGTTCACCAACGAGCCGACCAGCAGATTCCAGCCGTCCACCATGACAAAGAGCAGTAGTTTGAAGGGCATGGACACCATCATGGGGGGCAGCATCATCATGCCCATGGCCAGCAGTACGCTGGAGATGACCATATCCAGCACCAGAAAAGGAATGTAGATGAGAAAGCCGATGGTAAAGGCGGTTTTAAGCTCGCTGATGACATAGGCAGCGGCCAGCAGCATGGTGGGCACTTCCTCCTTGCTGCGCGGCGCTTCCATCTTGCTGATGGAGTAAAAGACAGAGAGATCTTTTTCGCGCGTATGCTTGAACATAAAGGTGCGCAAAGGGGCCTGCGCCCTGTCGAGCGCCACCTTGTAGTCGATCTGCTCGGCCAGATAGGGTTGCAGGGCGTTATCATTGATCTGCTTGCCCACGGGATACATGATGACCACCGTCATAAAAATGGCAAGGCTGGCAAGAATCTGGGTGGGAGGCAACTGCTGCACGCCCATGGCCTGCCGCAGAAAGCTGAAAACAATGATGATGCGGGTAAAACTGGTGACCGTGAGCATGATGGCCGGGGCAACGGAAAGCACGGTGAGCAGGAAGAGAATTTCCAGCAGCACCGAGACCTTTTCCGGTGATTGCGCCCCACCGGCCAGGGTGAGCTGCATTGTGGGCATGGCCAGATCCTGAGCCGCAAGGGCCAGAACCGGCATGAGGAGGATGAAGAGGCTAGCTGCCGCCAGCGCCGCGACGGGCTTCTTCCATGATCTGTTTGAAATCGGCGTTCTCTGGCTCATGCTGTGCCTGCTCCTCTGTCAAAAGGGTAATCTGCTGGTCGGTGACGCCCAGCAGCAACCTTCTATTCAAGAAGCGTACCACCATCAAGCCTTTACGCGGCCCAAGCGGAAGCTGGGCCTCCATGACCAGGGCATCGCGCGGAAGCGCCCCCGGACGCGGCAGAAAATTGAACTTGCCGAAACGGCGCGCCAGCCATACGGCCAGCCACAGCACGGCCACCAGCAAAAATAGAATGCCCACGGCCTGTATGTAGCTGCCCCACGAAAAGGACGACTGCCCAAGCGTTGAAGCCGGTTCCGCCAGCGAGGCAGCGGCCTGCTCCGTAGCAATGCCCACGCTCTGCGCGGCCTGCGCGGCCATGTCCAGCCCGTGCAGCATCTGCTCGGCTGCGGCAGCCACTGTCTGTTCCAGCCCCGGCGGCACCGCTGCCGCAGACCCTTGCGCGCCAGAAGTGACCACGCCGCGCACGGCGCTGCCCGAAAGGCCGCCTTCGGCGGCGGCCAGCAGTATGGGCAGGCTAGCCAAGCTGCTTCACCCTTTCAATGGGGCTGATGATGTCGGTAAGGCGTACGCCAAACTTT
This sequence comes from uncultured Desulfovibrio sp., assembly GCF_902477725.1. Classification (NCBI taxonomy): domain Bacteria; kingdom Pseudomonadati; phylum Thermodesulfobacteriota; class Desulfovibrionia; order Desulfovibrionales; family Desulfovibrionaceae; genus Desulfovibrio; species uncultured Desulfovibrio sp. The sequence continues at coordinate 5,070 of NZ_CABSIF010000001.1, forward strand.
TCGTTGATGACCACGGCCTCGCCGCGCGCCACCAGCTTGCCGTTCACAAATACTTCCAGCGGTTCACCAGCCAGCTTGTTCAGTTCCACCACAGAACCCTGACCAAGTTGCAACAGTTCGTTGATAAGCAGACGGGTGCGCCCAAGTTCGGCAGACACATCCAGCGGAATATCCAGAATAAAATCCAGCTCCCGCTTGAGCTTGTTGTCCTTGGGCTGGCGGGCCATTTCAGTCATGTCCTGAAAATGGGCGTCTACCGGATGACCGCCAAGCCCTGCACCTGCACCGCCAAAGGAGGTCGGACCTTTGTCTTCCTCATCCTGGGCCAGCGATTCAGCCCACTGAGCCGCCAGAGCTTCTTCATCCAAACCGCTGCCAGCCGCACCACCAGGCGCAGCATCAGCAGCAGGCGCAGCGGGTGCAGCAGGCGCAGCAGGTTCTGCCGCATTGGCTTCATCTTCCAGTTGCGCGGCCCACTGGGCCGCCAAGGCTTCCTGATCTTCCTGCGACATACGTCACCTCATTCTCTATTCCAACATGCTCACCCGAAATTCGGGCGGCATCGCGGCAACGGCGCGCCCCGCAACGGGCATGGCTGCCAAAAGCCTCTATCAGAAACCGCGTCCGCACAAAATCATCTGCCAGGGGCCGCCAGAGGCAGAGCTTCCCGCGCTATTCCACAACAAAATCGGTAAAATACACGCGTATGACCCTTTGCGCGCCCAGAATCTGGTTCAGCCGCGCGGCCACCTCCGCCTTCAACAGCACCTTGCCGTCAGGCGTGGAGATATCGTTAAACGTCTTGCCCGCCAGCAGCATGATGATGGCATCGCGGATACGCGGATTGTTGGCCTGCAATGCAGCGGCAACGTCCGCATTGACCTCGACCTCCATCCCCAGCTTGAGATACCGCCGCCCCGAGGGGTCGGAAATGTTCACGGTTATGGGCGGCAGAGGCAAGACCTGCCCGCCGCTGCGCGGCAGATCGCCCTGCCGTTCAATGCGCCCGTCACCCGCGCCTCCCGCGCCGCCAGAACCGCCCGCCCCGGCATGACCGGATGCGCCGCCTGCGCCGCCAGAACCGCCTGCGCCTGTCTGGCCCGCCGCGCCCTTGCCTGCGGCATCCGCAGATGCAGCTTCAGCAGGCGCAGAACTTGCCGAAGACGGCGTGCGGATGAAAAACCACCAATAGCCGCCAATGCCAGCGCCGCTCAGCGTGATAAGCAAGATCGCCAAAATAATGACGATGCGCTTGGCCTTGGAGCCCTTCTTGGGGTTTTCAGCCTGCCCTTCCGGCAGGGCCTTTGATTCTTTTTCTTTGGCCGCCATACGTACTCCACCGCTATTGTGGGGTCATGGATGCGAACCGCTCAAGTCATTCCGGTCTGTACGGCATGTAGCAGACTTTGTGCCAAAGCTGTTCACACCTTGGCAGGACGCGGCCCGAAAATATCCGTACCTATGCGCACCATGGTGGCCCCTTCGGCCACCGCGCCTTCAAAATCGCCGCTCATACCCATGGAAAGCTCGGGCATGGGCAGGCCAAGGCGGGTGCTCAAGGTGTCGCGCAATTCACGCAGCCTTGCAAAATAGGGCCGCGCTGCCTCGCCCGCGTCAAAAACCGGGGGCAGACACATGAGGCCCTGCACCTCAAGGTGCGGGCAATGCTCAAGAACATAATCGGCCAATTCCGGCAAATCTGCAGACATCACACCGGATTTTTGCGATTCGCCCCCAACATTTACCTCAAACAGCACGGGCTGACGCGCTCCGCCCTCCGCCAGACGCCGTTCAAAAGCGTCCGCAAGCTTGCGGGAATCAAGGGTATGCACGAGATTGAAAGCCCCAGCCACCAGCGGGGCCTTGCGGCTTTGCACATGACCGATCATATGCCAGCGGATCCCGGCGCACTGCGCTGCTGTGGCCGGGTCTGCGCTCAGGTCTTGCCTTTTCTGCAGGGCTTCCTGAACGTAGTTTTCGCCAAAATCAATCTGCCCGGCGGCGGCCACATGGGCCAGGGATTCCGCCGGATGCAGTTTTGAAACGGCAATAAGCCTCACGCTTTCGCGGGGGCGGCCAGCCGATGCGCAGGCCGCGTCAATGCGGTCGAGCACCCGCGCATAGCGTTCGAGCAACAATGTATCGCCCATGACTACTCCGCCATCAGGCCCATCTCGCGCAGGAAGGCGGCGTCTTCAGTCCAGTGCTCGCGCACCTTGACCCAAAGCTCCAGATGCACCTTGCCGCCCACCAGGTCCTGAATTTCCTTGCGGGCCTCAATGCCTATCTGCTTGATGGATGCGCCCGCACGGCCAATAACCATAGCCTTGTGCATGGGCCGCCCCACGTAGATGACCGCGTGGATCACAGTCTGGCCGCGTTCTTCGTCTTCCTCCCAGCTTTCCACGTCCACTGCCACGGAATAGGGCACCTCCTGACGCAGATGCAGGAACAGCTTTTCGCGCACGATTTCCGCAGTCATAAAACGCATGGGGGCCGTGGAAATCTGGTCTTCGGGGAACTGGGCCTGAGCAACGGGCAGCTTGGAACGGATAAGTTTTGCCAGATCCGGCAGGCCGTCCCGGTTCAGGGCCGAGGTGGGGAAAATTTCCGCCTTGGGCCACATTTCGCTCAGGCGGGTCAAAAGCGGCAGCATGCGGCTTTTGTCCGAGAATAGATCCACCTTGTTGACCACCACAACCATGGGCCGATCATCGTTGGAAAGCGCCCTGGACAGCGGCTCAAGGTCGCGTTCCAGAAATTCCGGATGGCGGATGTACAGGTGGGCGTCAAGCACGGGCATGATGACTTCGGCCTGGGCAAGGCTCTGCCACACGGCCTGGAGCATGGTTTTGCTCAGCCGGCCGCGCACCTGGGCAAGGCCCGGCGTATCCATAAAAATAACCTGGGCTTTCTCGTCCGTAAGGATGCCCACAATCTGATTGCGCGTGGTCTGCGGCTTGGGGGTGACGATGGTCACCTTCTGGCCCAGCAAGGCGTTCAGCAGGGTGGATTTGCCCGCGTTGGGCGGCCCCATAAGAGCGACCCAGCCGCAACGATAGTTCTGATCCGACATTCTTTCTCCCGGCTGGAAACATCCAGCCTCTACCGCCGTAAACTTCGACGGAAATTTTCTGGCAATTTTGCAGGGCGCAGGCGCACTGGCACGACAAAGGCCGCCCTATGCGGGCTAACATCTCAAAGAAATTGCGCTTCCGCGTTCGGGCGGGCATGGATTTGCGCACCTGCCCGGCACACTCAGAGTAAACTTTACTCTAGAAACATACTATAACTGGCTTTCTGTCCCACATCCGCGCTTCGGGGTCAAGACGCGGAGCATTGCCCCGGCCCATCCTCCGGCCCAAAACCGGACAGAGACGGGGGGGCAGACGTTGGCGCAAAACAGGACGCAAAAATCGATCACGAGGCTGCCCTGCGTTTTCCCTGCCTCGGAACATCCCATCATTATTATATTTCTGTCACGCCCCAAACGGCGGGACATTCCACAGCCCACCGCTTGACTACAGGCGCGCCAATGCCTACTCTCCCGCCCATGTTCAGCCTATTTACCTATATTGCACTTATTGTGGGCGTTAACTTCGCCTTTTCTGTCACCCCGCTCATTCAGTTGCCCAATGGCGATATGTGGGCTCCCCTTTCGCTCATCGTCGGCTTTATTTTTGTGGTGCGCGATTACGCGCAGCGCCGCGTGGGGCATCATGTGCTCTGGGGCATGCTGGTGGGTTGCGTGGTCAGCTGGTTCATGGCCAGCCCGCAGCTCGCGCTGGCAAGCGCCGCGGCCTTTGCCGTGGGCGAACTGGGCGACTGGGCGGTATACACCTTTACCCGCCGCCCCTTTTCACAGCGCATTCTCATTTCAAGCCTTGTGGGCGCGCCGCTGGACAGCATCGTGTTTCTGGGCATGATCGGCATTGCCACACCATGGTCTATCATTACCATGAGCCTGAGCAAGCTGTCAGGATCACTGCTTGTTTTCTGGCTGGTACGCCGCCGCGAACAGCGCGAATGCGGGCTGGAGCACATTCAGGCATAGAGATTGACCCCGCAGGAGCATGCCCGAACATCTGCCGCACAACACCGTTTAAACCCGTGATCGCTGGATCACGGGTTTTTTGTTATTTGGGGGCTTACCGTATAGACTCTGCCTCAAGCGACATTCCGCACGAGGGGGATCAATGGACAACAGACCTGAAGCCAGACAGACCGATGCCGAACTCCTGCTGCAACGTCTCGACAACGCGGGCCTCATGGAATACGTCCGGCTGTCGCAAAAAACCGGCAAAATACTCTGGCTCAACTTTCTGTCAGGCATTGCCAGAGGGCTGGGTTTCAGCATTGGCGCATCGTTGGTGCTGGCCGTTCTCTACAAGATACTGGCCCGCATCATCAGCATGAACATCCCCTACCTCACAGAACTGCTGCAACAGATCATGAATATGGCCAAGGGCGGCTGACAGGAACGCACATTCGTTTGCCGCAAAAAAGGGAGGGAACCAAACGCTCCCTCCCTTTATATGGGTAGTATTTGTTGCGCTTACGAGCCAGCGGCGGCGCGGGCGGCTTCATCGGGATACAGGGCCGTGATTTTCGCCAGAAAATCCATATAGCGCCCTTCCACGATGGCCTGCCGCGCGTTGCGCGCCAGATCGAGAAAATAGGTGAGGTTGTGCAGGGAATTGAGCCGGAATGACAGCAATTCCTGACTGGCATACAGATGCCGCAGATAGGCGCGCGAAAAATTGCGGCAGGCGTAGCAACGGCAGTTGGGGTCAAGGGGGCCGTCGTCTTCGGCAAATTCGCGCCGCTTGATGTTGATCTTGCCAAGCGACGTGTAGAGCGTGCCGTTACGCGCATTGCGGGTGGGCAGCACGCAGTCGAACATGTCCACCCCGGCATGGATGCCCGTGGCAATGTCCAGCGGCGTCCCCACGCCCATAAGGTAGCGCGGCTTTTCACCCGGCAGCAGGGGCGCTGTGTGGTAGAGCAGATCATACATCTTGTCTTTCGGCTCGCCCACCGAAAGCCCGCCAATGGCAAAGCCGTCAAAATCCATGCTGCACAATTCGTTTACCGAGCGTTCGCGCAGGTCTTTGTAAAAACCACCCTGCGTGATGCCAAACATCAGATTGTGCGCCGAACCGGGCGGATAGGCGTCCATGGCGCGCTTGGCCCAGCGCGTGGTCAGGGCCAGGGATTTTTCCGTATAGGCGTAATCCGCGCCAAAGGGCACGCATTCGTCAAGCACCATCATGATGTCTGAATTCAGATTGCGCTGAATTTGCAGCACTTTTTCAGGCGTGAACAGATGCTTTGAGCCATCAAGGTGCGAGCGGAACTCCACGCCTTCCTCGCGGATCTTGCGCAGCGAGCTCAGGCTGAATACCTGAAAACCGCCGCTGTCCGTCAGGATGGAGCCAGGCCAGGAGGCGAACTTGTGCAGCCCCCCGCGCCTGTGCACAAGCTCATCGCCGGGGCGCAGATAAAGGTGATAGGTATTGCCCAGAATGATGGGCGCGCCAATGGCGGCCAGATCATCCGGGGCAAGAGCCTTGACGGATCCCACGGTTCCCACGGGCATAAAAATAGGCGTGGGGATAGTGCCGTGAGCCGTGCGCAGCACCCCGGCGCGGGCCGCGCCGTCGGTGTGTTCGATGGTAAATACGGATTGGGACATGCCGCGCAGAGTAGCCGCAAGCGCCGCACTGCGCAAGAGGGGAGCACGCCGCACCGTGAGCAGATATTCGCGGATTCCGGCTCAAAAAATTAAGGTTTGCGGCAAAAGTGACGCGGATGCAGCACGGCTAATTGTTGTGCCTCGGGGGCAATATTGTTAAGGTTGCTCCCTTTCATTAAAGGGTGTTGCGCGCAAGGGCCGGGGCCGTTGCGCCGGGGGGCCGCAAAGGACGGCGACCCTTCGCTGCCGCCATGCGCGGTGCGCGGACAAACCGCGCAGAATGTCCTTCAGCAAAGTTCAAATGAGGGAATTCCCTGTGAGCGATTGCACGTTTTCACCATCGCTGTGCCACATTGATCTGGCCGCCATCCGCCGCAATTTTGGCCGCATGGGCAAGGCTGAAAAGCTTATGCCGGTCATCAAGTCTGACGCCTACGGCCACGGCCTTGTACCTGTGGCGCGGGTTTTGTCTGATGCAGGCGCACGGCGCTTTGCCGTGGGAACCGTATCGGAAGGCATGGCCCTGCGCGACGCTGGACTGCGGCAAACCATTGTACCGCTTCTGGGCGCGCTCACCGATGTGGAATGGCAGGGAGCGGCCATGCAGGGCCTGACCCCGGTGGTGGGCAACTTTGACCAGCTTGAACGCGCCGCCGCCCATTGCCACGCCGGGCGCATCCTACGCGTTGCCATAAAGTGCGAAACCGGCATGGGCCGCCTTGGCTTTTCGCAGGAAGAACTGCCTCATGCTATCGACCGTCTGCGCAATATCCCGGGCATCTCCCCGGCCATGGTCATATCGCACTTTTCCTGCGCCGATGTGCCGGAACAGGAAGCCTATTCGCAGGATCAGATCAAGCGCTTTACCGCCATGTCTGACGCGTTGCGTGCGGCATTCCCCGACATTGAGCGCTCGCTCTGCAATACGGCTGGCACCATAGGCCGCCCCGAAGCGCATTTCGAGGTATGCCGCCCCGGCATTTCGCTCTACGGCGGCAATCCCTTTACGGGAACCTCATGGGAAAGCAAGGGTGCCGCGCTCGGTCTGGAATGGGCCATGAGCGTCAGCGCACCTGTTATCGAAGTACGGCAGGTGACCGAGGGCCGCAGCGTGTCGTATGGCCGGCTGTTCACGGCGCAGAAGCCTGCTACAGTGGCGGTTGTTGCCATTGGCTACGCCACTGCTTTCAACCGCTCGCTCTCCACACGTGCCGCCATGCTCATCAACGGACGGCGCGCCCCCCAGGTGGGCCGGGTGTGCATGGGCATGATCATGGCCGATGTCAGCGATCTGCCGCCCGTGCGCGTGGGCGACACCGCATGGCTTGTGGGCGGCCCCGCCGAGGCGGGACAAAAAGCGGTGACGCCGCAGGACATAGCGGATACGCTGGGCACTATTTCCTACGAAGTCCTCTGCCTTTTTGGCGGCATGAACCCGCGCGTCTACGCATAGCCCACTGCATCCCCCTGGCAGTGCAGGCTTTCGGCCTTCTGAAAATTTCGGCTTGACAGGCCCATTTGCCGGAAGTATAAGACTCGTTCCTTGCTCGCGCCCCGTGTGGCGTGGGCTGCCAATCCAAAAGGAGAATACCAATGCGGAAATTTGAAACCCTGCTGCTCCTTTCCCCGGAGCTTTCCGCCGACAATCGCGAGGGCATCATCAACGCCCTTACCGCGATCATCGAGCGTGAGAAGGGCATCATGGTGGAAGTGGACAATTGGGGCATGCGCGACCTCGCCTACCCGGTTCGCAAACTGATGCGCGGCTTTTATGTGCGTCTGGTGTACCAGGCTCCTGCTGAGCTTATCGCAGAGCTGGAACGCAACATTCGCATCACCGACGGCATCTTCAAGTTTGTGACCGTCAAGCTGGCCGACGAAGTGGCCGGGGAGGTTGCCTAACATGGCTTTTAAAAAGAAATTTGCCCCGCGCCGCAAGTTCTGCCGCTTCTGCGCAGATAAAGATCTGCCCCTGGATTACAAGCGCGCCGACATCCTGCGCGACTTTATCACCGAGCGCGGCAAGATCATTGCCCGCCGCATCACCGGCACCTGCGCACATCACCAGCGCCTGCTGACCCGCGAAATCAAGCGCGCCCGCCAGATGGCCCTGCTCATCTACACCGCGACGCACGATTCCGGCGTCAAGAAAAAGAGCACCATTTAAGGAGGCGCACATGAAACTGATACTTCGCGCCGACGTTGAAAATCTCGGCAGCCTTGGCGATGTGGTTGAAGTGAAAGCTGGTTATGGCCGCAATTTCCTGCTCCCGCAGGGTCTGGCCATGGTCGCTTCACCTTCCAACCTCAAAAGCTTTGAACAGGAACGCAAAAAGCTTCAGGCCCGCATGGATGCCGTGCGCGCTGACGCCCAGTCCCTCCAGGCACGCCTGGAAGCCCTGGAAGTTGTTATTCCCATGCACGTGGGCGACAACGACAAGCTTTACGGCTCCGTCACCACCACCATCATCGGCGATGCTCTTACCGCCCTTGGTGTGGAAGTTGACCGCCGTCGTATCCTTATGGATGCCCCCATCCGTACCCTTGGTGAACATCCCGTTCGCGTGCGCCTGCACGCCAGCGTGATCGCCGTGGTGCCGGTGAAGGTCATCTCCGACCATCAGCCCATCGAAGAAGAACCCGCACCTGCTGCGCCCGCTGAAGAAGCCGAGGCAGCCCAGTAGGGGTTTGCGTGGTTTCCCGCAACGATAGCAATTCCGCCCCCGGCCACGCGGCCGGGGGCTCGCCTTTTGGGCAGGGCCGCAACAAGGATGGCCAGTCTCGCTCTTCAAGCGCGCACAGCGCAGAAAAGGCCGAGGCCGACATTCTGCGACGTGTGCCCCCCCACAGTGTTGAAGCTGAACAGGCTGTGCTCGGCGGCGTTTTCATGCGCCCCCAGCTCATGCACTCCATCGCTGACCAGCTCACTGACGAAGATTTTTACCTGCCCGCACACGCCACCATCTTCAAGGCGTTTCTAGAACTTTACCGCAAATCGGCCCCTCTCGACCTTATTGCCACCGCCGAGCAGCTCAAGAGCATGAACGCCCTTGAAGAAGCCGGCGGCGCGGTATATCTGGGCGAGCTGGCGCAGGCCGTTGTTTCCGGCGCCAATGCGGAATACTACGCCACCATAGTCCGCGACAAATCCTTACAGCGCAGCCTGATCAACGCCTGCTCTGGCATCATAGTCAACTGCTACGATGCCACGCGCGAAGTCGGCGAATTGCTGGACGAATCCGAACAGGCGGTATTTTCCATCTCGCAGCGCACCTCGGGCAAGGATTTTACCCCCACGCGCGAACTGCTGGAACGGGTATTCGACAAACTTTCCAAACTGGCCGATGCCAAGGACGTCATTACAGGCGTCACTACCGGCTATACCCGCCTGGACAAACTGACCGCCGGTCTGCAGCCCTCTGACCTCATTATTGTGGCGGCCCGTCCAAGTATGGGCAAGACGGCTTTTTCCATGTGTATGGCCATCAACGCGGCCGTACGCCAGAACGTGCCCGTGGCTGTTTTTTCGCTCGAAATGAGCAAGGAGCAGCTCATGCAGCGCATGCTGGCCGTGTGGGGCAAGGTGGATCTTTCCAAGCTGCGCCGTCCCTCGCTGCTGACAGACGAAGACTGGCAGCGCCTCTATGACGCGGCGGACGTTGTTGCCCGTGCGCCCATATTTATTGACGACACCCCGGCCCTCACCACGTTGGAACTGCGCGCCCGCACCCGTCGCCTCAAGGCGGACAAAGGCCTCGGCATGGTGGTGGTGGACTACCTGCAGCTCATGCGCACCAGCCGCCGCACAGATTCGCGCGAACTGGAAATTTCGGATATTTCGCGGTCGCTCAAGGGGCTTGCCAAGGAAATGAACGTGCCCGTGGTTGCGCTTTCGCAGCTTAACCGCAAGGTGGAAGAACGCAGCGACAAGCGCCCCATGCTTTCTGACCTTCGTGAATCTGGCGCTATCGAGCAGGACGCGGACGTTATCATGTTTGTGTACCGCGATGACGTGTACAAATTCCAGAAACCTGCCGACCGACCGCCCCAGGGCATTGCTGAAATCATTATCGGCAAGCAACGCAACGGCCCCGTGGGCGTGGCCGAGCTTATGTATATGTCGCCCTACACTTCGTTTGAAGATATCGCGCCAGACTGGATGCCCCCGCCATCAGAGGGCGGATCCTAGCCATTTTCAGAGCCGTACAACTGACGCAAAAGCTGTCGTTGTACGGCTCTTTAGCATCCTAATTGGTGCGACACTAATAATTACAGCCTGAACGTATTCCCCACGCAATAGCTTTCTATTTTAATGTTGGTTGAACAACCAATCCGATTGTTAACAATGCATCTTGCCATTCTTTATCTTTTCAACGCCCGTTGTGTTCCTGCCATGTATTGAACATCCGATGCCCACCGTGTTTTGAGATTCTTTGCACAATCTCCAGGAACTCATTCGTTTATTTCCACTTCCTCCTGTCCCACTGCGGGTTTGCGCCATTTTTACTCGCGGCAATACGCAATACCAACTTTTTTTTGGCGATTCGTTGACAAGGCCGACAAAGCGTGTTTCCATGTTTTTCATGGGCCGCGTACCGGTAATACGTTTTACTGGGCGTAAGCGCGGGAAGATTGTTTTTTTTGAGAGGGTGTTTCATGTCTAAGTCCATCTATGTCGGGAACCTTCCTTGGTCTGCCACTGAAGAACAGGTCCAGGACCTTTTTGCCGAATACGGCAGCGTTCTGTCTGTGAAACTTGTTAGCGACAGGGATACCGGCCGTGCCCGCGGCTTTGGCTTTGTGGAAATGGAAGACGGCGAAGCCGACTCCGCCATTGAAGCTTTGGACAACTTCAGCTTTGGCGGTCGCACGCTGCGCGTGAACGAAGCCAAACCCAGAGCCCCGCGCCAGCCCCGCTACTAGGGCGCTGTAACGGACAAATACACGCCCCAACCGGGGCGTTTTTTGTTGCGCGCACCTCTTAGGGGTCGCCCAAGGGCGCTCCTGCACATTCTAGCGCGGCGGGGCTTTTCCGGTAGTCTCTGGCTGCCGAAAGCCCCGCCGCAGCATTTTTGCCCCCTACCGCCATCCGCCGAATGTTTCTCCCTCCATGCTCACAGGCAAACGCTGAGCCTTCCCGCGCGCCGCTGAACTCCCAGCCGCACTGCCAGCTTGCCCCTCTCCTGATGCCGTAAAGCTCATCGTTTGAAGCAACACGCTCACGCACATGCCTGCTGCCCACGTTCCACGCAAGTGCCCCGGCATCACTCCTGCGCCCCCCTACGACTTGCCCCTCATGCGGCCAAAACTTCGCCCTGCTCAGCACGGAGAAACGGCTACGCCTCCCGCCTCAGCGTTCTCTTGCCCCTGAGTAAAAACAGACTGCATTGCTATGCAACAAGGCAAGGGCATTGTAGCCCTGCCTGAGGCCCTTGCCTGCAAAACCGCTGCTCAACACGCCCTCCAATTGCTTGTCGAGACGGAAGAAAGCCCACAGGCCTCAAAAGCCGCTACTATTGCATGCCTCTTTTTCCTACTGAACCTGCATGCTCCAGCTACATATATTGCACACAATCCTGATTACTGGATTGTTTATGTGTATAGAAATGATCATTTCAACAAAAAATTTTATTTATAATTTATTTTTATGAATATTAACGACTATAAAAAATAATTATTGCATGACTTAGGCTATTAATTGTAATGTATTGATAATTTCAATAGCTAGTTTTATGCCAAATTTGGCTTATTTAAATTGTATAAACAATCAATGAAATATTTCACATACGTTGTTTACACATAATAATTCTGCCTTATTCATAAAACACAATACGCTCATTGATTGAACAGTTTCTATCAATTGCAAACATAATTCGCACAACAGGTAAACAACGCAGGCACGGCGCGGTCGGTAAAAATACAATCATACCGCAGAGACGCATTCGGGACTGACTATGCCAAACACCCGCTTTGACCTCACGCATCCCCCTTTTGATCTGCTGACTCTGGCAGAGGCATCTGCCCTGTCGGCCTCCGCCGATATTCTGTTTTTCAACAATGATCAGGAGATCCTTGCCTCGGGGAGTGAGGTTGATGCGCTCTATCTGGTCATGAAGGGCCTTGTTCGTGAAATGTCGGGCGAGGAAATTGTGGGGGCATACCGAGAGCACGAGGCCTTTGATTGTCGCGCTCTGGCCACAGGCAGAACGCGGCACAGGTTTGTGGCGCATGAAGAAGTGCTGCTTTGCGTGTTCCCTGGGCGGGAGGTGCTGGCCCTGACGGAAAAGAACTCGCTTTTCGGCGCGTACTTTTTTGCAACCGTGTCCGACAAGTTGGGTCAGCTTGTCCAAAGCCGCGACCGCCGCGAATGGCAGAGCCTTTTTGCGGTCAAGATCAGCGATGCCGGCTTTCGCCCCCCCATATTTGCCGAAGCAACGGATACCATTGCCCACGCCGCGCAGCGCATGAAGGAAAGCCGGAGACGATCCATATTTGTGCGCGATGGTTCCAGCACCGGGATTTTCACCACGGGCGACTTTTGCGACATCGTGGCCAACGCGGTTTCCAACCAGACCCCACTCAGGGCCTGCGCGCAGTTTTCCCTGTTGAGCTGCGAAAAGGACGACTACCTTTTCAATGCCCTGCTTCTCATGACCCGCCACAACATCCACCGCATTGTGGTGACGGACAAGGGGCAGCCTGTGGGCGTTCTGGCCATGATCGACCTGCTTTCCTATTTCTCCAACCATTCCCTGTCGATCGCGCGGCAGCTCGAGGCGGCCACCACACTGGCCGACCTGCACAGCGCCATGCGGGACATGGAAGCCCTGATAACAACCCTCGTTACCCAGGGCATAAAAACGCCCCAGCTCGCGCGCCTTGTGCAGGTGCTCAACGCGCAGCTCATGGCCCGCCTCTGGCAGATGACGGCCACGCCCGCCGTATTTGCCGGGAGCGCCCTGCTTGCCCTTGGCTCCGAAGGCCGGGGTGAGCAGATACTGAAAACCGACCAGGACAACGCGCTGATCCTTGCGGAAGGCCTGGACGAAAAGGAGGTGGAACTCTCTGCAAACAGTTTTACGGAGCGCATGCTCAGCCTTGGCTACCCGCCCTGCCCCGGCGACATGATGGTGAACCAGCCGCTCTGGCGGCACACGATGCGCGGATGGGAACGGACCTTGCGTCAGTGGGCGGATTCCGCGCAGGGCGAGGGGCTTATGCATCTGGCAATTTTTCTGGATGCGGAAACAGTCTCCGGCCCAGCCTCATGGCTTGAGGCCTGCCGCAAGGCCTTGCGTTCGGCCCTGCACGATGATGCGGCGTGGTTTGCGCGCATGGCCCTGCCCATTGAACAGTTCCCCACCCGAGCAGGCGAAAGCGGTTTTTGGCGGCAACTGCTGAACCGCGAAAAAAATGCCCTGCTCGACATCAAGAAAGCGGGCATCTTCCCCATTGTCCACGGCACCCGCGTTCTGGCTCTGGAGGCGGGCATTGATGCCACCAACACCTTTGACCGACTGGAGGCCCTCACATCTCGCAGTACTATTGAAAAATCACAGGCGGATGATCTGGCCGAATCTCTGGCCTTTCTGATGCGCCTGCGGCTGGACGCAGGCCTTGAAATGCTGCGCAAGGGGAACCCCCTGAGCAACGAGATTGATACGGCCTCCCTGTCCACTCTGGACAAAGACCTGTTGCAGGACGCCCTTCAGGTGGTCAAGCGCTTCAAACGCATGATCAACCAGCGCTACGGGCTGGACAGGTTCTGAAATGCAAAACACCTGGATACAGGCCGTGGCGCGCCGCTGGCGCATGCGCGGCCTGCGGGAACCCTACCGTTCCCTGCTGGATCAGGATGACGGTCTGCTTGTGAGCATTGATTGCGAAACAACCTCGCTCAACGTGAAGGAAGCGGAGCTATTATCCATCGCCGCCGTCTGCATAGACGGCAGGCGTCTTTGCACCAGAGACGCCTTTTACGCGCTGATAACGCCGCAGCATGCCCCTGACGGGCAGAATGTGCGCGTGCACGGGTTGCGCCCGTGTGATTTCAGCACGGGTCTGCCGCTTCAGGATGTGTTGTCGGCTTTTCTTCAGTTTGTCAGAGGCAGAACACTGGTGGGCTATTATCTGCAATACGACCTTGCAGTGTTGAACAAAAACTTGAGGCCACTGATGGGGGCAGCATTGCCAAACAGTCGCATAGAGGTTTCAGGCCGCTATTACGACTGGCGATTTGCGCAATATCCTGGCGCCTACATTGATCTGCGATGGGAAACGATGGTCAGAAACCTTCGCCTACCCACGCTGCCAAGGCACGATGCCATGAACGACGCCATAACAGCCGCCATGATGTATCTGGCGCTGCAATCGCGCGGATACGGCGCGCACAGGCTCCCATAACGTCCAATGTCTGCGCAAAAGACATTGCGGACAAAAGTATGCGAGGAGGGAACAATGGCCTCAGAACTGACGCAACGAATCGAAAAAAATACGCAATACCAGCACCTGATCAAGACGCGCAACGCCCTTGGCTGGCGCCTCACGCTTGTGGTTTTTGCCGCATATTACTGTTTTATTCTGGTTGTCGCCTTTGACAAGCAGCTCTTTGCCACACCTCTTGCAGCAGGAATGACGACGACATGGGGCATCCCCCTGGGCATCGGCATCATCCTGCTGACCGTTGTGCTTACGGCGGTCTACGTTCGCAAGGCCAACAACGAATTTGACCCTGCGCTCAAGCAGATTCTTGAAAAAGAGGTGCAGTCATGAAGGGTATGAGCACGTGCACATCCGACCATAAGTTCGGGCGACATAAACCCGCCCCAACATTTTTCATGGCTCTTTTTGTCGCCCTGCAGCCCGGCATTGCGTTGGCGGCGGGCGTCATAGAAGAAACGCAAAAGCAGAACACCGACTGGACAGCCATCATCATGTTCACCATTTTTGTCGGTGCATCGCTGTGGATAACCAAGTGGGCCGCCAAGCGCACCCGCTCCGCTGCGGATTTTTACACGGCAGGCGGCGGCATCACGGGCTTTCAGAACGGCCTTGCCATCGCGGGCGACTTTATGTCGGCGGCCTCCTTTCTGGGCATTTCAGCCGCAGTCATGGCGACGGGTTTTGACGGCCTGATCTACGCCATCGGCTTTCAGGTCGGCTGGCCGCTCATAACCTTCATGCTGGCGGAGCGCCTGCGCAATCTTGGGCGCTTCACCTTTGCCGATGTGGTGGCCTACAGGCTCCAGCAGGTGCCTGTGCGCATATTTGCCGCATCGGGCACCCTGGTTGTGGTACTGTTCTATCTTATTGCGCAGATGGTGGGCGCGGGGCAACTCATCAAGCTGCTCTTCGGGCTTGATTACCACTATGCGGTGGTTATCGTGGGTCTGCTCATGATGGCCTATGTGCTTTTTGGCGGCATGACGGCGACCACGTGGGTGCAGATCATCAAGGCCTGCCTGCTGCTCGGCGGGGCCTCGTTCATGGCCTTTATGGTCATGGCCCAGTATGGTTTCAGCCCCGAAAAACTTTTCACCGCCGCTGTGGGCATCAAAAAAAGCGCGGCCATCATGGGGCCGGGCGGCTTTGTCAAAGACCCTGTTTCAGCCATTTCGCTCGGCATTGCCCTCATGTTCGGCACGGCTGGTCTGCCGCACATCCTGATGCGCTTTTTTACCGTGCCGGACGCCAGGGAAGCCAGAAAAAGCGTGCTCTGGGCAACCACATGGATCGGCTATTTCTACATTCTGACCTTCATCATCGGCTTCGGGGCCATAGTGTTTGTGAGCACCAATCCCGAATTCCTCGATGCAAACGGCGTTTTACGAGGGGGCGGCAACATGGCTGCCGTGCATCTGGCCAACGCCATTGGCGGCAATATCTTTCTTGGCTTTATGTCAGCGGTGGCATTTGCCACCATTCTGGCAGTGGTGGCGGGGCTGACGCTCTCGGGCGCGTCTGCCGTTGCGCACGATCTGTACGCCTCCGCCCTCAAAAAGGGTACGGCCAGCTCCAGCGAGGAACTTAAGATATCCAAGCTGACAACCGTGGCCCTCGGCATCATCGCCATGTTTCTGGGCATTGTGTTTGAAAAACAGAACGTGGCCTTCATGGTGTCTCTGGCCTTTGCCATTGCGGCCTCGGCCAACTTCCCGGCCCTGATCCTCTCGGTGCTGTGGAAGGGCTGCACCACCAGAGGGGCTGTTGCCGGGGGCTTTACGGGCCTGCTGGCCGCGCTGGTCATGACCATGCTCTCGGATGCAGTGTGGGTGGCGACCTTGGGCAATCCGCCAGGCTCCGCGCCCTTTCCGTATTCCTCCCCGGCCATTTTTTCCATGCCCCTGGCCTTTTTGTGCATATGGGTAGTGTCCATATGCGATCAGTCCCCGCAGGCGCAGAAGGAAAGGGAGGCTTTTGCCGACCAGAAAATCCGGTCTGAAACCGGCCTTGGAGCTTTCAAGCCCACGGCGCATTAATTCAAGCAAGCGCCTGTCCCTCACCAAGGCCGTGCATGGGGCAGCGTTAGCCTTGCAGCGGCCATCAAACAGCCTGCCCGCCCGAAAACAGATATTTTTCGAGCGGGCAGGCTCATCGATTTTGTAAACCACATCCGCAAAAGCAACACGGCATTGCAGGGCATCTTATTTTGCGGAGCGCGACTGCGTCTGCCAACGCATTCCGGTTGCGGCGCTTTTCTTTGCGGGCTTGCCTTGCCGACTGCTGCAAATTTTGCCATGATGTTCATGACGCTTCTGCCGGTTTTTTTTGGCCCTTATACCCTTGTCCGGCGCAACAATCCTTTGAGGAGGGCATCCATGCTTACCCCCAACCAGTGTGTGCTTTACAGCGGCGGCGCCGCAGGAACAGAGCAGTTTTTCGGCGCTTTGGCCGAAAGCTGGGGTATGGAAGAAGTAAACTACAGCTTTGAAGGTCACCAGATCGAACGTACGCGCGGCGTGCGGGTGCTCACCTCTGAAGAACTGGCCCTCAAGGATGTCAGCCTGACCTACATTTCGCGTCTCATGAGCCGCGAATACACGCGCGCCCCCCTTTTCCGCAAAGTCTTGCAGTCCATCTGCTGGCAGGTCAGCAGCGGCGATCAGATCATCGTTATCGGCGCAGTCCAGCCTGACGGTACCGTCAAGGGCGGCACCGGGTGGGGGGCTGAATTCGCCAAGATATGCAACAAGCCTCTGCTTGTTTTTGATCAGCCCAAGAATGCATGGTTGTTCTGGAACAAAGACAACTGGACCCAGACAGACGAACCTATGATCACCCATGCCCATTTTGCGGCCACCGGCACGCGTTTTCTTGAAGACAATGGCCGTATCGCCATTCAAGACCTGTTTGCGCGTTCTTTTTCGCGCTAAAGCAGAATACTATTGTCAATGCACTAGAAAGATAATCCGCTTCTGCTGCAACGGCCCCTGGTTCGCAAACGACCCGGGGGCCGTGCTTGCGGCATGTACCCCACCTGCCGCAGGCTGCGCCTCAGCCCATAGTATCGGAGAATTCATGAGCCGTCAGTTTACCCCCGCAGAGCAAGCCGTGTTGCGCATCGTGCAGGACAACCTGCCAGATTCGCTCACGCCCTACGCAGATATTGCCGAAAAGGCAGGAATGACAGAAGCCCAGGTGCTTGAGCTGCTTGGTTCGCTCAAGGAATCCGGGGCAATCCGCCGTTTTGGAGCTAGCATCAAACACCAGAAAACCGGCTGGACGCACAACGCCATGGTGGCCTGGAAGATCGACGCCGATCTGGTGGAACAGTGCGGCACGCAGGCCTCCCTGCACGACCATATCTCCCATGTCTACTACCGCCCCAGTTCCGCGCCCGACTGGCCGTATGAACTCTACACCATGATTCATGGCCGCAGCGAGGCCGAGTGCCTTGGCGTGGTGGAAGACCTCAAGCGTGATACCCTGCTGCGCGATCATGCCGTGCTGCGCAGCCTCAAGGAACTGAAAAAAATTTCCATGACCTATTTTGCCTGATACAAGGAGCCTTTGATGGATACCACTTCTCGGCAGCTTTTTGAAAAGGCCTGCGCTGTTATTCCCGGCGGCGTCAACAGCCCTGTGCGCGCCTGCCACAACGTGGACAGCCAGCCCCTGTTCATAGCCGAAGCTCACGGCTGCCGGATTACCGACGTGGACGGCCACGAGTATATCGACTTTGTACTCTCCTGGGGCCCCATGATCCTTGGGCATGACGAGCCTTCCGTCACCAAGGCCGTGTGCGAGGCCGCCAAACGCGGCACCAGCTACGGCGCTCCCTGCCCGGCGGAAGTAACTCTGGCCGAAGAAGTGGTCGCCGCCATGCCCAGCCTTGAAATGGTGCGCATGGTCAACTCCGGCACAGAGGCCACCATGAGCGCCCTGCGCCTGGCCCGCGCCGCCACCAAGAGGGACAAGGTGCTCAAGTTTGTGGGCTGCTACCACGGCCACGCCGATCCATTCCTTGCCGCCGCAGGTTCCGGCCTTGCCACGTTCTCCATTCCCGGCACTCCCGGCGTGCCCGCAGCCGTTGTGGCCGACACCCTGCTTGCGCCTTACAACGACATTGATGCGGTCAAGGCCATCTTTGAGCAGCACGGCGCGAGCATTGCCGCCATCATTGTGGAACCTGTGGCCGCCAACATGGGTCTTGTGCTGCCCAAGCCCGGCTTTCTTGAAGGCCTGCGCTCCGTCTGCGACCAGTACGGCAGCCTGCTCATTTTTGACGAAGTCATCACCGGCTTTCGCGCGGCCTTTGGCGGCGCGCAGGCCCGCTTCAGCATAGACCCCGACCTCACCACCTTTGGCAAGATCATTGGCGGCGGCCTGCCCGTGGGGGCCTTTGGCGGCAAGCGCCGTTACATGGAACTCATCGCGCCCAGAGGCGGCGTGTATCAAGCGGGTACGCTTTCAGGCAACCCGCTGGCAATGGCTGCTGGCATAGCCACCCTGCGCTACCTCAAAACCGCTGACTACGCGGCACTTGAAAAGCGTACCCATGCCTTTGCCATGGAACTGCGCGACATTCTGGCATCCAAGGGCGTGCCGATTCAGATGCCCACCCTTGCTTCCATGTTCTGCCCCTATTTCAGCGAGCAGGAAGTCACGGATTTTGCCATCGCCACGCTGTGTGATCAGGCACTTTTCACCACGTTCTACAAACAGATGCGCGCTCACGGCATCTACCTTGCGCCTTCCGGCTACGAGACTGGCATGGTTTCCTTTGTCCACACGGACGAGGATTTCAACAAGGCTCTGGACGCTGCCCGCAAGGTCATTTTTTAAGTCAAAACAGCAAGAAGGGGACCTCGCATGCGGGGTTCCCTTCTTTATTTCCTCCACGCAGCGGCATCCGCCCGTATCCCTGTCGCCGCGCGTCACCAGACAGGCAGCCGAGGGAGGCCCCTTGCACAGTCCCCGCCGAATCACAGCGCTTGCCTGCTATGCGCTCAGCCAGTCTGCCCTGCCTCTGGCGCAGCGTCTGGCGGACTGCCTTGCGATCAAACCGTGGGGTCTGCCCGGTCAACTCCAGCATCCCGCACGTCCGGCCCAGCCATCAGAGCACCCAGCCCCCGACAAGCCCTCCGGTCTGGCCCACGTGGAAATTTTCGCCCCATCGCGATTTTGCCCTGCGGGGGTTACGCCCTTTGAAAAAATCGGCTCCCTGCTGGCGGCAACCTATAAAAATTTTGCGGCGCATGCCTTCATCGGCGCAACGGGCATAGCCGTGCGCGCGCTTGCGCCCCTGCTGGCGCACAAGAGCACCGATGCCCCTGTAATCGTACTTGATCCTGCGGGTCAGCACGTCATAAGCCTGCTCTCCGGCCACTGGGGCGGAGCCAACGAACTGGCCAGCCATGTGGCCCATCTGCTCGGTGCAACGGCGGTTATCACCACGGCATCGGACACCGCCTCCAATACGCCCGGAGCAGGGACAAATCAGCCCCGCAAGGCCGCTCCTGCGCTGGATATGTTCCTGCGCAACGCGGGGCTGCTCCCCGTGGACTGGAACCGCCTGCCCGCAGCGCAGGCCGCCATGATTGAAGGGGAAAGCCTGGGGCTTTGGGATCCCTGCCATGCCGTGCCGGATCATCCCCAGTTGCAGCGCCTGCCCGCAGGTGAGGCCGATGCCACGCCGCCAGAACACCGCGGCCCCCTGGTTGCGGCGCACTGGCGCGAGCTTGCACCGAGCCCCGCAATCTTGCGTGTGGCTGTTCCCCGGCTGGTGATAGGTCTGGGCTGCCGCAAAAACGCGCCCGGCGATATGGTGGAAACCGCTACACGCAAACTGCTGGCAGCCCAAGGGCTTGAACCTCTGGCTGTGGCGGCGCTGGCGACCGTGAAAGAAAAATTGCAGGAGCCCGCCCTGCTGGCCCTTGCCGAGCGGCTGGGCGTTCCCTTGCATGGCTTTGAAGCCGCCGACCTCGCACGCTGCCCTACGCCCAATCCGTCCGCAGCGGCTGGCAGGCGCTTTAGCCAGCCGCCTTTCAGCGTTTGTGAGGCCGCGGCCCTGCTGGCGGCAGCGCAGATTTTTCCGGCGGGCGCGCCCCGCCTGCTCCTCCCCAAAACTATCGAACAAGGCCAGTTGACTCTGGCCCTAGCCATCTCGGACAGGATTGAACGATGAACCCAGCCAGTCTGCATGTTGTCGGCCTCGGCCCAGGCGATGCCGCATGTCTTACCCCTCAGGCCCGCACGGCCATAGCAAATGCATCCTGCGTGGCTGGCTACAGCCTCTACATGGAACTGGTGCCGCCGGAACTGCTGGCAGGCAAGCAGTGCATCAGCACCGGCATGCGGCACGAGGAAGAACGCTGCGCGGCGGCGGTGGACGCAGCTCTGTCAGGCCAGCCCACGGCCCTTGTCTGCTCTGGCGACCCCGGCATCTATGCGCTGGCGGGTCTGGCCCTCGAGATTCTGGAAAGCCGGGGGCTTGTGGGCCGTGTGCCCTTCAATGTTGTGCCGGGCGTTCCGGCGGTCTGCGCGGCGGCAGCCCTGCTGGGCGCTCCCCTGATGCACGATTTTGCCTGCATCAGCCTGAGCGACCTGCTCACGCCGTGGGAAACCATTGAACGCAGGCTCCACGCGGCCCTTGAGGCCGATTTTGTCTGTGCTATCTATAATCCCCGTTCCAAGGGGCGGCCCCACCATCTGGAACAGGCTCTTGAAATTGCCCGGCAATTCCGCGCGCCACACTGCCCTGTAGGGCTTGTGCGCAAGGCCTTTCGCCCCGGCGAAGAAGCACGCGTGTTCCGCCTTGACCAGTTTGACCCGGAACAGGTCGACATGCTCTCCATACTCATCATCGGCAATGCAGAAAGCCGGGCGTTGGGGAACTTCATGCTCACCCCCAGAGGTTACGCGCGAAAAAAGAGTTCCAATCTCGGCAACTTATCAAAATAGTTGGAATGTCATTTTCCCATAGTCATTGACTTACCGTAATGAGGGCCGTAAAATCACACCAATTTGTTCTCATCTGCCGCACAAAAGGAGGTCTGCCGTGAAGAAAGTTCTGGTTCTTACCTGTATCATGGTGTTTGCCCTGGCCCTGCCCGCGCTTGCAGCGCCCGCCGCTCCTGACAAACCGCTGGAATTCAAGGGTTCCCAAAAGACCGTTATGTTCCCGCACGCTGTGCATGCCAAGGTTGAATGCGTTACCTGTCACCATCAGGTTGACGGCAAGGAAAGCTTTGCCAAGTGCGGCAGCTCCGGTTGCCACGATGACCTCGCAGGCAAGCAGGGCGAAAAGAGCCTGTACTATGTTGTGCACACCAAAAAAGAACTCAAGCACAACAACTGCATCGGCTGCCACTCCAAGGTTGTGGAAGAAAAGCCCGAACTCAAGAAAGATATGACCGCCTGCGCCAAGTCCAAGTGCCATCCGTAGGTCTGGTTAGCTGCCTTGCTCCAAAAGCCGCCTCTGCGCGGCTTTTTTATTTTGGCATAACAGTCTTGTAGCCTTTGCATCGCGGCTGGCATGATCAGTAAATCACGCGTTCCCTGCGCATTGTCTTTTTGCCTATGCGCGGCAGAAGGCAATTCTGGCGCAAAGAGTTTTGTCCTATTTGCGTCTTTTGCCATAAACTGATACGAAAAACTGTCGTTTTTGCAGTATGAAACGATGTATTTTGCATGACTCCGGCCGTTGGCCGCTGCACATAACCCCATGAGGTGGCGCATGGTTGCCAAGAACACCGCTGAAACCGATGACCAGATCATCGATCTCACAGAACTGATCGAAAAAGGCGAAGTTCCGGCAAACGATCCGTCCGAGCAGCCCCAGGCCGCTGCCGCCCCCGAGGTGGAAGCGGATCAGGAGGCGCTGAACGAGCACCTGCGCGGCCTCAACGATGGTTCAAGTGCTGCGGATGCAGAAATTGACGACCTGCTCGCCCAGATGGATATCAAGGACGAAGGCCAGGACGCCCCCAATGACGTGGCGCTGGACTTCTCCGCTCCGTCCACGCTGACCGATCATCCCATTGACCCCAATGAACAGTTGCACATGCCGGGCATGGGCGATGTGGACAGTCTGCTCAATTCCCTTGATATCCCCCCGCAGCCGTCAGAAAGGGAAACGGAAATTGCCGCACCTGCCAGCGCTAACCAGGCCGTAAGCCCGGCAACAAATCCTGCCGCCGATGATGCCGTGGACGCCCTGCTGAACGATTTTCACGCTGCTGCGCCTGCGCCTCAAGCGCCTGCTGAACCGCAAAACAGTATTCCTGATCTGGACGAACTGCTGGCATCTGTGAGTGCCGCCCCGGCCACTGGAAACACAAGCGATATTGACGACCTGCTCAACGCTGGCAACCTCGCAGCTCCAAAGGCCGAACCTGCGACAGCAGCACCTTCCGTTGCGCCCGCTGCGCAAAGCCCAGCCTTTTCCAACGATGATCTCGACAACCTGCTGGCTGCTGCGGCCAATGGGCTGGATGTGGCCCCGAGCCCTGCGCAGACCGCCGCTCCGGCCCCCCATGCTGCGGCTCCGGCTCCGACACCTGCGGCAACACCAGCACCCGCTGCCAGCCCAGACATGGGCGTGGATATAGACAGCTTGCTGGCTGCCGCCGCTAATGATTTGCAGGGCAAGCTTGACGCTGCCCAGCCAGAAGCGGCTCCCGCGCCGCAACCTGCTCCCGCTCCTGCGGCAGCTCCAGCGGCTGCCCCTGCGGCAAGCCCAGATATGACTGCCGACCTCGGCGTGGATATCGACAGTCTGCTGGCTGCCGCCGCTGACGATTTGCAGAGCAAGCTTGACGCTGCCCAGCCAGAAGCGGCTCCCGCGCCGCAACCGACTCCCGCTCCTGCGGCTGCCACTGCGGCAAGCCCTGATATGGCTGCCGACCTCGGCGTGGATATCGACAGTCTGCTGGCTGCCGCCGCGGACGACTTGCAGAGCAAGCTTGATGCTGCCCAGCCAGAAGCGGCTCCCGCGCCTGCCTCGGAACCTCAGCCCGATCTGAATGCAGACCTCGACAGCCTGCTGGCTGCTGTGACCGGCGGTGCGGCCCCTGCCGCTGAACCGCAGGAAGACATTTCCGATGTTCTGCTCCACCCCGAGCTGGAACTCATGGCCGATGCCCAGCCAGAGCCTGTTGCTGGAGCATTGTCCGACTCTTTGCCCGAACTGGAACCAGTGTTGGAGTCAGTTCAGGCCCCCCAGCCGGAACAGGCTGTGGAACTGCCCACAGATTTTGACGCGCTGTTGGCCGCCGCTGCGGACCAAGCCGCCGCAGACCATGCGGATGTGGCCCCGGCTGCTGCCCCCCCTGCGGATGCCACCCCGGCTGACATGCAGGACATTATGGCCGACGCCTCCGCTCAGGCAGAATCCGACGTATTTGAGGCTGTTGCCGCTGCTGAACCAGCGCAGGCAGATGACCTTCCTCTGCTTGAACCCGATGAAATCCTGCCGCCGGATGCCGACGTGCAGGCCGAGCCTTCCGTGGATGAACCTGCCGAAGTGGAACCTGCCAGAGCCGACCTTTTCACGGCCGAGCCTGCCGAAGTGGAAACTACCGAAGTGGAACCTGCGGCGGCGGATATGCCGGAAAGCGCCGGACAGTTCGCTTATGAACCTGCATTCAGGCCTCAGGCGGCCCCTGTTGCGGATTCGACAGATATTGCAACTGACGGTGCAGCAGTAGCTGTGTCCGGCGCAGCCCTTGAGGCTGTCATGGAACAGGCCAAAGAGGCCTCGTCCCACGCCATTGACGCCTTTGCCCAGGCATTTGATGCCTCCACGCGAGCGGCAGACGCTGCCGAAACAGCAAGCAAGCTTACGGAACGCGTTGAGCAGTGCGAGGCCGCGCTTCAGGAAGCCGGGGATCGCATCATTGCGCTGGAAACCGCACTGGAAGCGCAGATTCACGCATCGCAGGAACTGGCCGCCAACAGCCTGCCCCGTCAGGAACTGGAAGACATGTTTGTCGAGGGTCATCCCCTGTACCAGAGCCTCATGGATTGCATCGCCAAGGCGGTTGCCGCAGCCCTTGCATCTGCCCCGGCCCCGCAGACCGAACATGACGATGCACAATCGCTTGTGGAAGAGCGCCTGCAACCCGTTGTCACTGCCGCCCGTAGCGCCACGGCGCGCATAGATGCCCTTGAAACACGGCTGGATGCCCTTGAACCGCGCTTCAACGACAGGGTGGAACGGGCCGCGGCTGCTGCTGCGGCGCGTATACTGCGCGAAGAGATCGGCAGACTGCTCGAAGATCAGTAGGGAACTTTTTGCCTTATGCAGCGACCCGCATTCAGGCTGCAAGCAGCCGCCCGAACCACTTCGGGTTGTTGGCGCTGATTGGCAGCATAACTGCCCGTCTGCACTGCGCGATTTTTGGAGAAATCCCCTTGGCAACATGCCTGCAAGCCGGACCAGCTTCACCCCTTGCCTGAGGCCCGGCTCCAATCGCTGCTTCGCTGGCAACAGGAATTTCAAGGTAAAAGGCTCCAGGCGCACAGACATGCCGGCCTTGCCAATGGCAGGCGGAACGCATATGCTGTTGCGCGGTTTCGCGGGCGCTGCCCCGCGATTCTCAATCAATAAAACAAAGGGGCGGGGGCTGTTGCTTCCGTTTCTTAACCCGTCCAGGCAATACCCGCTGTGGGTCACGGCCGTTCCCCAAAGGGGCGGGTTTTTCATATTTGCCGCGCCCGTCAGGGCCGGAAGCTGAGGCCCACATGGATAAGGATCGCAAGGAAGCCCTTCAGGTTGCCAAGGAACTGACCGCCAAATTCATAGAAACGCGCACGGTTTCCCCCAGCAATTTTGCTGAGGTATTTCCTTCGGTCTATCGTGTTGTCTGCGCCGCTATCGGTGTGGACACCGACCAGGACAAGGCCGGGAAATAACGTGGAATCTCCCCGCAACACCGCTACGGAAACTGTTGTCAAACCTGCCCACGATGCGGCTGTGGCAGGCATGTTTGGCCGTATTGTGCCTTTTTATGACCTGCTGAACCGCGTGCTCAGCCTCGGGCTTGATCAGTACTGGCGCAAGGTGCTGGCGCAAAACGTGCGCCTGGGCGATACCGGGCGCGTACTGGATCTGGCGGCTGGCACGCTGGATGTTTCCCTTGCCATTCGCCGCCGCCACCCCTCGGCCATTGTTCCGGCCATGGATTTTTGCCCGCCCATGTTGGTGCGCGGCAGCCGCAAGCTCAAGGACGCCAACGCCCGCAGCATTCTGCCTGTTGCCGCAGACGCCAAGCGCCTGCCCCTGCCCGATGCTTCTGTTGACTGCATCACCATTGCCTTTGGCATCCGCAATATTCTGCCCCGCGAGGCGGCTTTTGCCGAAATGCTGCGCGTTCTGCGCCCCGGCGGCAGGGCCTGCATTCTTGAATTCGGTTCCGGACAGGAGCGCATCTGGGGTGGCCTGTACAACGTGTATCTCAACCACCTGCTGCCCAGGGTTGGCAAAGTATTTTCAAAAGATCCAGGCGCGTACGAGTACCTTGCCGATACCATCCGCAAGTTCCCCTCGGCCCTCAGCCTTGAAAAAGAAATGCGCGCCGCGGGCTTTGAACGTGCCTGGCACGAAAAGCTCACTTCCGGCATTGTCTGCCTGCATGTGGGTGAAAAAGCGCGCTAGATCAGATTGGCGCGAAAAAATATGCGGTTTTCACGACGCATTGCACACGGCGGCATCTGAAGGCTCGCCGGGCGGCAAGCCAGACACGCTGGTGCGGATAATCAGGCCTTAGTGCGAGGCCAGTGCCACCAGACCAAGCCCTACGGCCAGGGCGATCAGCCCAAGGACGCGGAGGCGGCTTTCCGGCTGGGGCAGCAATTGCAGCAGGGCGCGCCGCATGCCGCCGGGAAAGAGTGTCCAGCAAAGGCCCTCAATAACGATGGCCAGACCAAGAGCGCGGAGAAAAAGGGCATAATCGAGTTTCATGGTTTTCTGGTGACGGAAAACCCGCCTTTTGTAAAGGAACGAATCATGGCTGCTCACACGGCGCTGCAAAACGGCACAGACATGACCTGCGGGAAAAATCCCGCAGGCGAGTTCTGTCCAGCCCTGCGCCCGGCAAGCAGCAGCCAAGGGCAGTGATCCTGTGAGCCTGCTGCTTTGCGCCGCCACCGGCCCGGAACTGGCGGGTCTTGTGCCCGGATTTTCTCCGGCGGGGCTTGCCGCCACAGCTGGGGAAACAGCTGAAAGCCCGGCAAAATCCTGGCCAGAAATGCACCTCTGGCCCGTGCGCCTCAAGCATGGCGCTGCGCTGTGCTGCATTACCGGGGTCGGCCCCATTAACGCTGCTCTGGCCATGGGCATGGCCTTTTGCCGTGCTAAAGCCGAGGGTACGCCCATAACGGCTGTGCTCAACGCGGGTCTTGCCGGGGCCTTTGATCTGGCAGAGCGCCCACTTTTGGGGCTGTGCATGGTGAGCGAAGAAATCTGGCCGGAATACGGCCTGCACGATGGGCGCTCCGTCACCGCCGAGGCTTTTGGCTTTCCGCAGTGGCAACCAGAGACCGGGGCTGCGGTGCGCAACCGGCTGTCCCTGGCAGGGCCTGAAGCGCTGGAGCGCTTTGGCGCACGTCAGCAACGGCATGTTTTTTTGCCCTGCACATCACTCACCGTGGCCGGGGTCAGCGCAAGTTTTGCCAGAGCGGCAGACCTGCGCGCCCGCTACCGGGCTGATCTGGAAAATATGGAAGGCTTTGCCGTAGCGTATGCCTGCGCCCGCGAGGGCATCCCCTGTGTGGAGGCGCGCAGCGTTTCCAACAAGGTCGGGCCGCGCGCCAATGACGAAAAGGATTTTCCCGGCGCGCTGCGCGCGCTCACGCGGGTGTTGCCCGCGCTTAACCTTATCTGAGTAGCATATGATCCAACTGAAAGCACGTCTGGCCCTTGAGCTGCCCGGCATCAACCGCGCTCTGAACAAGGCAGTGGACACCCTGCCGGAACCAGTGCGGCCTGTGGCCCGGCATATTTTTGATGCGGGCGGCAAACGCCTGCGCCCCTTGCTCACCGTGCTCACGGCCCGCCTGCTGGGTCATGAGGCCAAGAGCATACAGGATCTGGCGATCACACTGGAGATGCTCCACGCCGCAACCCTGCTGCACGATGATGTGCTGGACAATGCCGTAAGCCGCCGTGGCAAGCCCGCTGCGCATACGCTGTTTGATGTTTCCAGCGTCATTCTTGCGGGCGATGCCCTGCTGGCCGGGGCCAACGCCCTGGTGGCCAAATATGGCGACACGCGGCTGACCCGCTGTTTCTCGGAGGCCACCAGCCGCACGGCGGCGGGAGAAATCCTTGAAATTGCGGCCCAGCGCCGCGTGGATTCGACCAGCGCCGACTATGAAGACATGGTGCGCGGCAAAACGGCCTGGCTTATCCGCGCTGCCTGTGAAATGGGCGCGCTTGCCGCCGGGGCCGATGATGCCGCAGTGGCTGCTGCCGCCGCCTATGGCGAAAACCTTGGCATGGCCTTTCAGATGGTGGACGATGCCCTTGACTTCGCGCCAGAAAGCGTGACCGGCAAGCCCACTGGCGGCGATGTGCGCGAGGGCAAGCTCACGCCGCCCCTGCGCCTCCACCGCGACAGCCTGAGCACCGCAGAACGCAGCGCCTTTGACGCCGCCTTTTGCGCAGGGCTGATGACGGAAGCCGATGCCGCCAGCATTGCCGAGAGCATCCGGCAGGCCGGGCATGACGATGCCGTGCGCCGTCAGGCCGATGAATTTCTTGACGCGGCCAGGCAGGCATTAGAAACTCTGCCTGACAGACCAGAGCGCGAGCTTATGCGCCAGATGGCCGACTACGTACGCGACAGAAAAAAGTAAGCAGCCAAACCAAGAGGAATGCAAACCATGCTCTATAGGGTGGAAACCGGCCCCCGCGCCGGACTTGACGATACCCAGGGCCGCAAGACGGCCCAGCACCTGCGCAAGGCGCTGAACATTTCTGTTTCTGGCGTTCGCCAGATCAAGGTCTTTACGGCTGACGGGCTTGATGCCGCGCAGGTGGCCCGTCTTCTGGACGAAAGCATCTGGCACGACCCCATACTTCAAGAAGCCTCCCTTGAGCCGCTGCCCCTGCTGGACCCTGCGGCAGACTGGTTTGTGGAAGTGGGCTACCGCCCCGGCGTGACGGATAACGAGGCCCGCACCGCGCGCGACACCGCCGCCATGGTGCTGGACATCCCGCGCGACAGCCTGCGCGTGTATACCGCCGTGCAGTACCGCATCAGCAGCGACAAGGCCGCGCCCCTCACCCGCGAACAGGTGGACATGCTGGCCCGCGACCTTTTGTGCAACACGCTCATCCAGCGCTACCGCATCAAGAGCCGTCAGGAATGGGACGCCCAGCCCGGCTTTGAAGCTCAGGCCGCCAGGGTTACGGGCGAGATCAACGAAACCGTCGACACCATTGCCCTTTCAGCCATGGATGACGAAGCCCTGACCAAGGCCAGCCGCGAAAATACCTGGGCGCTCAACCTCAAGGAAATGCACAGCATCCGCGTGCAGTTCACCGCACAGGAAGAAGCCGACCGCCGCAAGGCCCTTGGCCTGCCCGCCGACCCCACGGATGTGGAAATGGAAGTGCTGGCCCAGACGTGGTCCGAGCACTGCAAGCACAAGATTTTTGCCTCGCGCATCAATTATACCGATGCCGCCACGGGCCTCAGCGAAGTGGTGGACAACCTCTACAAGACCTGCATCCGCGACGCCACGGCCATGCTGCGCGAGCGCATGGGCGAAGACGACTACTGCAAGTCCGTTTTCAAGGACAACGCGGGCGTTATCGCCTTTATCAACGGCTACGACGCCTGCATCAAGGTTGAAACCCACAACAGCCCCTCGGCGCTCGACCCGTACGGCGGCGCGCTCACCGGTATTGTGGGCGTGAACCGCGACCCCATGGGCACAGGCATGGGCGCGGAACTGGTGTGCAATACAGACGTGTTCTGTTTTGCCTCGCCCTTCCACGATAAAAGCCTGCCCCCGCGCCTGCTGCACCCCCGCCGCGTGCTGGAAGGCGTGCGCGAAGGCGTGGAGCACGGCGGCAACAAGTCGGGCATTCCCACGGTCAACGGATCGCTGGTCTTTGACGAGCGCTATCTTGGCAAGCCGCTGGTGTACTGCGGCACCGTGGGCATCATCCCCGCAGAGCTGCATGGCCGCCCCGGCTGGTTCAAGCAGGCCGAGGAAGGCGACTACATTGTTATGACCGGTGGCCGCATCGGCAAGGACGGCATCCACGGCGCAACCTTCTCTTCTGAAGAGCTGCACGAAGGCTCGCCCGCCACAGCGGTGCAGATCGGCGACCCCATCACCCAGCGCAAGATGTATGACTTCATCATGCGCGCCCGCGATTTGGGCCTGTACCACGCCATCACCGACAACGGCGCTGGCGGCCTTTCCTCCTCCGTGGGTGAAATGGCTGAAGACACGGGCGGCTGCGTGCTGGATATCGCCAAGGCCCCGCTGAAATACGATGGCCTGCGCCCCTGGGAGATTCTGCTTTCTGAAGCGCAGGAGCGCATGACCCTGGCCGTTTCGCCGGAAAAGCTCGACGAATTCATGGCCCTCGCCGCACGCATGGATGTGGAAGCCACGGCCCTTGGCCGCTTCACCACCTCCGGCTTCTTTGAAGTGCGCTACCACGACCGCATCATTGCCTCCATGCCCATGGAGTTCATGCACGACGGAGTGCCGCAGCTTGAACTTGAAGCTGAATGGAAGGCCCCGGAAATCACGGATGTCACTGTAGACGTGGCCGAAGTTGAGCAGACTGCCTTTTTGCAACGCATGCTCGGCACGCTCAATATCTGCTCAAAGGAATACATCATCCGCCAGTATGATCACGAAGTGCGCGGCGGCAGCGTGGTGAAGCCCCTTGTGGGCGTCAAGCGCGATGGCCCGGCAGACGCGGGCGTTATCCGCCCCCTGCTGGAATCGGACGCGGGCCTTGTGATCTCCCACGGCATCTGCCCCAAATTCAGCGATTACGACACCTACTGGATGATGGCCAACGCCATGGACGAAGCTATCCGTAATGCCGTTGCAGTGGGTGCAGACCCTGACGCCCTGGCGGGTGTGGACAACTTCTGCTGGTGCGACCCGGTGGTCAGCCCCTCCAACCCCGATGGACGCTACAAGCTGGCTCAGCTTGTGCGCGCCTGCCGCGCCCTGCGCCAGTTCTCGCTGGCCTACGGCGTGCCGTGCATCTCGGGCAAGGACTCCATGAAGAACGACTACACCGGCGGCGGCGAGCGCATTTCCATTCCGCCCACGGTGCTGTTCTCCATCCTTGGCGTCATCCGCAACGTCACGGCTGCCCAGACCTCCGACTTCAAGCAGCCCGGCGATGCCATCTACATGCTCGGCGGTACCTGGCGCGAAATGGCAGGCAGCGAAGCCGCTACGGAGCTGGGCCTCAAGGGTGGCCGCGTTCCCCATGTGGACGCCTCCAACGCCATGTTGCGCTACCGCGCTGTCAACGCCCTCATGGGCCAGCGCGCCATTTCCGCCTGCCACGACTGTTCTGACGGCGGTCTTGCCGTGGCTATTGCAGAAATGTGCATCGGCGGCCGCCTGGGTGCAGAAATCAACCTTGATGCCGTGCCCGCCCTTGAAACAATGAACGTGACCGAACTGCTCTACAGCGAAAGCGCCAGCCGCCTGGTTGTGAGCGTCAAGCCCGATCTGGCCATGATTCTTGATGCACTGGGAATGTGGCAGCCCTGCACCCGTATCGGTACTGTCACCGGTAACGGTCAGCTGACCATGAAATCCGGCGACAGCGTCATCGTCAACTCTTCGGTGGAAGATCTGGCCCGCGCTTTCAAACGCACGCTGGACTGGTAACACCGCTGCGACTGACTATCTGGGCAGGTGGCTTTGCGGCTGCCTGCCCTTTTTATTTGGTGGAATCCGGTGCTGTTCTCTGGATTTTTGCATAAATATTTCTGCCGCACGCAGGGCTTTTTCCTCGACTCCATGCCAACTCGTCACGCCGTACGATCATGCCTATTTCATACTCCCCCACTGCCTTTTTGACATTTTCTAGACTATCTTTTTCAATAACTATTTGAATTAAAAGATTTTATCAGTTTGACACGGAGCATTTTTTTACTGTATAGTGCCTCCACAAAGAACAGGCATTCCCCTGGGGAACCGATGGACGTTGAGCGCAAGGCGCGCTTGCTGCCATCATTGGAAGGTTCCTGGGGTCAGAACCGCGGGCGCGGTTCGTCCGGCAATTTCGCTGGCCAGCCTCGAACACTAACAAAGGAACGATCATGAAGTATTCACGCTGGCCATTAGTGCTGGCGGCCATAGCCTTATGCATGCTTTTGGCCTCCCCCATGAACGCCGACGCGGCTTCACAAAGCGCTCCCTCCGATCAAAAGCATTCGAACGCTGCCCCCCACGCCGCCAAAAAGTCTTCCGGCGACACTGAAACTCGCAAATCCAAACGCGAAAAGACCAGTGACAAAACCGCCTCTTCGCACAGCTCGCGCTCCAAGCGCGATAAAGCTGAATCGCGCTCCAAGTCCAAGCAACGCAGCTCCTCATCCTCTGCGTCCTTATCCGAAAAAGAACGCCGGGATAGCACCGACAGCCGTGATATCTGGCTGAAGCGCGCTCAGGAGAGCGAAATCATGTCCGGCAAGGCCTCCTGGTACGGACGCGATTTCCACGGCGGCTCCACCGCCAGCGGGCTTGATTACGACATGTATACCTTTACCGCCGCGCACCGCACCCTGCCCATGGGCACGGTTGTTCGCGTCACCGACCAGAATAACGGCAAGAGCGTTATGGTCTGTGTGACAGACAGAGGCCCCTTTGTGCGCGGGCGCATCATTGATCTTTCCTTTGCTGCTGCGCAACAGATTGATATCGATGACAAAGGCATCAGCAAGGTCAAGCTGGAAGTCATCAGTGACGAAAGCGGCACGCCCCTCAAACCCGATGAAGCATATTTTGTGCGCTACAACGCCGCTCAGGGTGATGAAAAAATCGGCCCCTTCCGCGCTTTCGCGGATGCAGCGGCCATGCATGAAGCACTGCGCCAGGTTCACCCCGAGGCTGAAGTGGTCATGGATCAATCCAAGTAACAGCGCAATACCTTCCGCGCTGCACACGCGCGACAACGTCCCCGGTTTATACCGGGGACGTTTTTTTATGCCGTGCGCAAGCTTGCCACACTGCAGCTTCCCCGGTATGGAAACTGTTTGTTATTCCCCACCAAGAAGGATGCCATGGGCTTTTTTTTCAGCATTATTTCTTCTGCGGCCTTTGGCCTTATCCCTCTGTTTACACTACCGCTGATGCATGGCGGCGTTTCTGGGCCATCCGCCCTGTTCTACCGCTTTGCCATTGCCACAGTGGTGCTGGGCATTGTGCTTGCCGTACGCGGCGAAAGATTCAGCGCGCGCGGCATTGATCTGTGCAAGCTGGCTGGCATGAGTTCCATGTACACCATGGCGGCCCTGCTCTTTTTTTGGGGATTCAAGCACATGCCGAGCGGTGTTGTGGCAACGCTGCAATTTACCTATCCCGTCATGGTCATGCTGATCATGATTGTGTTTTATCACGAGCGCTTCTCGTGGATCACGGCCTTGTCCATCCTGCTGGCTATTGCTGGCGTTTATCTGCTCTGCGGCGGAAGTGACGGCGACATGGGCGGCGCAAGCCTGCTGGCCGTGTCCCTGCTTCTGCTCTCCGCGCTGTGTAACGCCGTGTACATCACAACCATTTATGCCGCGCGCATCCCCAACATGAGCGGCCTTGTGATGACTTTTTACGTGCTGGCCTTTGGAGCGGTGATATCCGGGGCCAACGCCCTGTTGGCAGATTCGTTCCAGCCCCTGCACTCATGGTGGGAATTGCTACTCGCAACATTGCTGGCTGTGGTGACAGCCGTTATTTCAAACCTCACCCTCATTCTTGCCGTACAGCGCATCGGCTCCACGCTGACATCCATCCTTGGCGTTATGGAGCCTGTAACCGCCGTGGTGGTGGGGATTCTGGTGTTCAGCGAGCCGTTCAGCATGTCGCTGGTCGCTGGGGTGGCCTTTATTGCCGCATCGGTTGTACTGGTTATGCTCGGCAAGCAGATAACAGCCTTTTTTCAGCGCCACAAACACGCATAAAAAAGCGCGGCAAATTATATTTGCCGCGCTTTTTTATTTTCTGCTGCAAGAACGCTACAGCCCTGAAGGTTCATACCCCAAGGCACGGGCCAGCAATTCGGTATAACTCATGACCCTGAGTTTGCCCTGACCAGAACCGCGCAGGGCCACAGTACAGCCGGAACAGGCGCATACAAGGGCGTCAACGCCGCCATCCAGCGCCGCCGCCACAATGCGGTCAGGCTGATTTTTACAGCACAGGCCGCCTGCAATATCCTGGACAGCAAGCCCTTCCACCCCTTCAAGAAACTGCCTGTAAGCGGGCCAGTTCAGCGACGTCTGCGGAAAATGCCTGCGATAAGAGGTGTGGCATCCTTCAAAATAGGCCACTTTCAGGGGTTTGATCCGCAGGCTCTGTCCTTTCAGGGCGTCTAGCAGCACGTCAAGAATATAGCTGTGGGAAACATCACCCCCGGCATCAACCGACTCGGCCACGTGCGCGCAGCCTGCGCAGCAATATGCGAGGCGGGATGCACCCTTCTGCGCTGCCGCCGAGCTGTTGCCCCGCACAAAACCCTTGGCGGTTTCTACCATCTGCGGTCTGTCCTCTGACGCGACCTGATGCAGCAAGGGTAAACCGCAGCAGTTTTCTTTCTCCAGCCAGGTGTGGGCCATGCCAAGGCGGCCCAAAATCCACGCCACCTCGCGCAAAATATTGGGTGTGCTGAACGGCCTGTAACAGCCGAAAACCACCGCAAGATCAGCCTGTTGCGGAGCGCTTGCAAAGCCGTTGGCTCCCAGAGCCATTGCCCGCAGTACCTGCGGCGCACCGTGCTGGCCTGTGGCTGCAACATCCTGAAGCTGCGTTTCAAAATCTCTGCCGCACGCGCTCTTTACTACCCAGCCGCTCAATTTGCCTGTGGTCGCTTTCATGATTCCGCCTCTATGCCCTTATGCAAAAGTCTGCATGGTAAAAACCACAAAAGGCCGCCCGATGGTGCGGACGGCCTTTTGAAATGGTTCGGAGCAGCGGCTACAGCCGCTCCACAACCTTGTCGCCCATTTCTTTGCAACCCAGCAGGGTTTTGCCGGGTTCCATAATGTCGCCAGTACGGAAACCATCAGCCAGAGCTTTGCGCACTGCAGCCTCAATGGCATCGGCTTCCTTGCTCATGTCAAAGCCAAGGCGCAGCATCATGGCCCCGGAAAGAATGGTGGCAAGGGGGTTGGCCTTGTTCTGTCCCGCAATGTCGGGGGCGGAGCCGTGAATGGGTTCAAACAGGCCGGGGCCGGAAGCGCCCATGGAGGCCGAGGGCAGCATGCCCAGCGAGCCGGTGATGACCGAGGCTTCGTCCGACAGAATATCGCCAAAAATATTGCCCGTGAGGATCACGTCAAACTGCGAAGGATCGCGCACAAGCTGCATGGCGGCATTGTCCACGTACATGTGGGTCAGTTCCACATCCGCATACTGGCGGTGCGTTTCAATGACCACTTCCTTCCACAGGCGCGAGGTTTCCAGCACGTTGCTCTTTTCCACAGAGCAGACCTTGTTGCGGCGTTTGCGGGCCGTTTCAAAGGCTACCGTGGCAATACGGCGGATTTCTTCCTCGTTGTACACCATGGTGTTGTAGCCGGTGCGCAGGCCATCGCGCATTTCCTGCCCGCGCGGCTCGCCAAAATAGATGTCGCCGGTCAGTTCGCGCACAACCACGAGGTCAAGGCCCTTGGCGGCAATATCGGCCCGCAGCAGGCACGCGCCTGCCAGTTCGGGCAACAGCATGGCCGGGCGCAGGTTGGCAAAAAGCTCAAGCTCCTTGCGGATGCGCAGCAGGCCTTTTTCCGGGCGTTTTTCAGGCGCGAGGGCGTCCCACTTGGGGCCGCCCACAGCCGCCAGAAACACGGCGTCGGCATTGCGGCACTTGCGCACGGTTTCTTCCGGCAGGGGGTCGCCAGCTGCATCGATGGCGGAACCGCCGATGTGGGCAGTGTCGAAAACAAATTCGTGGCCGAACTTTTCAGCGGCGGCCTTGAGAACCTTAACACCTTCGGCCAGAATCTCCGGGCCGATGCCGTCACCCGGCAAGAGGCATATGGTCTTTTTCATAAAATATCCTTGAACTCAATGCTTTCTGTTGATGCTCATCCTGTTCGCCCGACAATAACTTACCAGCTATTTTTTTACATGAAGATTTTTGCGCCAGAACAAGGAAAAAGGGGATTTGCCGACAGGAGTATACTCTTACGGTATTCGACTGGAGGCAAAAGCCCGTTTTGACGCAGTTCTGGCCAAAAATATCCTGTAAAAATTGGATTTTCGTTCTCTGGCAAGGCAGATAATCCTTTACGCAAGGAGTGTACTCTCATGGTACTCGACCGGAGTAAAAAGGATTATCTAACGCAGCCAGAGAGCAAAAGGCCAATTTAGGCCAGGCGCTCCTTGACATAGCCGACCAAACCGCCCTTCTCCAGGATGGCAGCCATGGACTTGGGCAGCGGCGGGCAGGTTATCTGCGCGCCGTTGGTCAGATCGCGAATAATGCCTGTGACGGCATCGATTTCCAGCTCGTCGCCGTCATTGATCTTGTCCACATCATCGCCCACTTCCATGAGCAGCAGGCCCATATTGAAGGAGTTGCGGTAAAAAATGCGCGCAAAGCTGTGACCGATAACCACCGACATGCCCGCGCCAAGAATGGCTATTGGCGCGTGCTCACGGGAAGAACCGCAACCAAAGTTGCGGCCCGCGACCATGATATCGCCGGGGGTCACACGCTTGACCCAATCGGGTTCAAGGCCGGACATGCAGTTTTCGCCCAGCTTTTTGGAATCGGTGGTGACAAGAAAACGCGCGGGAATGATAGCGTCCGTATCAATGTGTTCGCCCACTTTGTGGGCCTTACCTTTGTAATTCATGAGGCTGTCCTTCTTTCTCTGCGCCGGGCGCGGTGAGCCAGGGCACAGACAGGTACTGAGTGTGCTGCCTAGAGCTGATCAGGCCCGGCCACGCAACCCGCAATGGCCGAAGCGGCTGCCACGATGGGGCTTGCCAGATAAACCTCGGAACTCAGGCTGCCCATGCGGCCCTTGAAATTGCGGTTGGTGGTGGCCACAGCACGTTCGCCATCGCCCAGGATGCCCATGTGACCGCCAAGGCAGGGGCCGCACGTGCAGGGACCAACCACGCAGCCGGAGTCCATGAAGGTTTCAATGAGGCCTTCCTTGAGGCACTGCTTCCATACCGTGGGCGTGGAGGGCAGCACAATGCAGCGCAGATGCTTGGCAACCTTGCGGCCCCGCAGCACTTCGGCGGCATCGCGCATGTCGCTGATGCGGCCATTGGTGCAGGAACCGATAACCACCTGCTGGATGGGCGTGTTGCGCACCTCGGAGACTGGCTTGACGTTGGAGGGCAGGTGCGGGCAGGCCACCACAGGCTCCTTGCCGGTCACGTCAATATTGACCACGCGCTCGTAAACCGCGCCGGGGTCTGCGGCCAGATCCTGCGTCAGGCCAGGGCGATTGTGCTCCGCGCAGTAGGCGCGCGTTTTGGCGTCCACCGCAAACAGGCCCACCTTGCCACCTGCTTCAATAGCCATGTTTGCCATGCACAGGCGGCCTTCAACGGAAAGATCATCCACCACAGAACCGCCGAATTCCAGGGCCTTGTAGAGAGCACCGTCCACGCCGATGGCGCCGATGAGCATGAGCATCAGATCTTTGCCGCGCAGCCACTTGGGCATCTGGCCATCAATATTGACGCGGATTGTGGACGGCACCTTGAACCAGGTTTCGCCCAGCGCCATTGCGGCGGCAATATCGGTAGAGCCCATGCCCGTGGCAAAAGCGCCGATGCCGCCGTAGGTGCAGGTATGACTGTCTGCGCCGATGACCACATCACCGGGACCCACAAGGCCCTGCTCGGGCAGCAGGGTGTGTTCCACGCCGCAGTCGCCGCCTTCATAATAGTGGGTGATGTTCTGTTCTTCGGCGAACTTGCGGGTCACCATGACCTGATTGGCGGAATCAATATCTTTTTGCGGCGTAAAGTGATCCATGACCAGAGCGATCTTGTCTTTGTCAAAAACCTTTTCCGCGCCCATTCCCCTGAAAGATTTGATGGCCAGCGGCCCGGTGATGTCATTGGCAAGCACCAGCGACACACGGCACTGAACAATCTGGCCGTCCTGTTCCACAACTTCGTCTGTGTGGGCTTGCAAAATTTTTTGCGCAAGCGTCTGTGGCATGATCTACTCCTTTCATCCTGGCTCCACCGAGGGGGGCGCGGCGAATACGGTGTTTCGTAAGGCGCGGCAAAAATCGAGCGCCTGTTTTTTATTTCGCGCGCACAGGCTTTGCCTGCGTGGCGCTGAGCGTTCCGGCTCGCGGGCCAGCCGCCCCAAGGGAGGGGCGGTCAGACCCGTTGCAGACCAGAGGAACAGCCCTTAATCGTGCTGGCAGTGCAGCCGCGGCCCTTCCTGTTCCTTCTTGAACAGGTGATTAAGGGCGTTGACGTATGCACGCGCGCTGGCGACAAAAATATCCGGATGGGTGCCGCGCCCCACGGCGCTCACTTCGCCCTCGCGCAGACGCACGGTCACTTCGCCCTGGGCATCGGTGCCGCCAGTGATGGCGTTGATGGCGTACTGCTCAAGCTCGGGCTGGCGGCCCACCATGTCAGCGATCACGTTGAACAGGGCGTCCACGGGGCCAACGCCAAAGCCAGCGCCGCTGCTTTCAATCCCCTTGATGTCCATGATGACTGCTGCCGTGGGCGGCACGCCGCCCGCATCGGAACTCTGCACGCTCACATGACGCAGGCGGAAAAGATCGGGCATGCGGTAGACTTCTTCCTGCACAAGGGCCATGAGGTCATCATCGAGCAGGGTTTTCTTGCGGTCGGCCAGCTGCTTCACAGCTTCAAAAACGAGGTTGAGCTGCTCATCGTCCAGCTTGTAGCCCATGCTTTCAAACTTGTTGCGCACTGCGTTACGGCCGGAGTGCTTGCCGATCACAAGATTGCTCTCGGTGCGGCCCACAGACTGCGGAGTCATGATCTCGTAAGTTTCGCGGTTCTTGAGCATGCCGTCCTGATGGATGCCCGACTCGTGCGCAAAGGCGTTGGCGCCCACAATGGACTTGTTGTTGGCAATGGGCTGACCAATGGTCATGGAAAGCAGGCGGCACGAAGGGTAAAGCTGCTCGGTAACGATGTTGTGCTCAAGCTGGAAATAGTCGTGGCGCACACGCAGGTTCATGACCACTTCTTCAAGGGCGGCGTTACCGGCGCGCTCGCCAATGCCGCACAGCGTAACCTCTGCCTGGCGCACCCCCACGCGGAAGGCGGCCAATGTGTTGGCCACGGCAAGGCCGAGGTCGTTGTGGCAGTGCACGCTGAAGATGGCTTTGTCACTGTTGGGCGTGTTCTTGATGACGTGTTCAAGCAGCGCGGCGTATTCCTGCGGCTCGGCATAGCCCACGGTATCGGGCAGATTGATGGTGCTGGCCCCGGCCTTGATGGCGGCCTCGACCACGCGGCAGGCAAAATCGCCTTCCGTGCGTGAAAAATCCTCAAGGGAAAATTCCACGTTGCTGGTATATGTGGCGCAACGTTTGACGCCCTCAACGATCATGGCAAGAACGTCTTCGGGGTCTTTGCGCAGCTTGTGCTTCATGTGCAGAGGAGACGTGGACAAAAAGACATGGATGCGGGGATTCTTAGCCACTTTCACGGCTTCCCAGCAACGGTCGATGTCATTGGGGACGCAACGGGCAAGGCCCGCCACCTGGATGTCGCCAGCCTGGGCGGCAATGCGCTGCACAGACTCAAAATCGCCGGGGCTGGAGGCGGGAAAGCCCGCTTCCATAATGTCCACGCCGAGCACTTCAAGCTGGTGGGCTACACGCAGCTTTTCCTGCAAATTCATGGTGGCGCCGGGCGACTGCTCGCCATCGCGCAAGGTGGTGTCGAAAAAATAGACGCGGTTGTTCATGACAAACTCCTCTGGTTCTGACAAAGATGGCTATATCTTGCATAACGGCCACCGTAAAGGGCGGCTGTCCAGGGGAGCGTTTCCGCCCTAAGGGGGCGGCAACCGTTACGCAACCTCAATCGCTCTGGGGCGATAGGGCGCGTAGTAGCTGACGATTGCGGCGGGGAAGGATGACGAAGGTGTAGACAACGCCGCCAATGATGTAGACGGCGCAAAGCACAAATCCCATGACGCGCGGAAAGGAAATGACCGTTCCGAGCACAAGCAGGAAGAAAAGCATGGTGCGGATGGGATGGGCACGCAGGAAATCATATTCCTTAAAGGAAAAATAGCGCACCTTGCTGACCATCAAAACCCCTACGCCAATGGCGAGAACAAGGGTCATGTAGGGCAGGGCCGAAGCCATAACGGCAGGGAAATGCGCAGCGCAAAATACAAAGGTGACCACGGTGCAGCCACCCGCAGGAATGGGCAGACCGATGAAAAAGCGCTTGCCCACAGCCGCCGTGCTCACGTTAAAGCGCGCAAGGCGCAAAGCGCCGCAGGCTGCGTAAATGAAGGCGGCGGCAAGCCCCATGCGTCCAAGGGCCGAAAGCTCCCACTGCCACATAAGCATGGCCGGGGCAATGCCAAAGGCCACAAGATCGGAAAGCGAATCGTACTGAACGCCGAACTCGCTGGCCGTATTGGTGAGGCGGGCAACCTTGCCGTCCAGACCGTCCATGACGGCGGAGAGCAGGATGGCGAGGCAGGCCGATTCAAAACGCCCCTGCACGGCCCAGACCATGGACAAAAAGCCGAGAAACATGCTCAACGTCGTGATCATGTTCGGCAGGAGGTATACTCCTTTGCGCGGCTTTTTAACTTCCGGGGCCATCATTCACCATCTTTACTAAACTAGGTGCCGATCTATCGGCTTTAAGGGCACATTCTTCGGCTATGCTACTTCACTCTAGCCACCACGCTCTGCCCGGCGAAGACCTGTTCGCCGATGCGCGTGGCCGCAACATATCCCTGAGGAAGGTAAAGGTCAACTCGCGAGCCAAAGCGGATCATACCATAGCGTTCCCCCCGGGCAAGGGTATCGCCTTCGTCAACGCGGCAGACAATGCGGCGGGCGATAAGCCCGGCAATCTGCACCATGGTCCAGAGGTTGCCGTCCGCATCGCGCATGCTGTAGGCGCAGCGCTCATTGTGCGTGGAAGCCTTGTCAAAAGCGGCGTTGACGAACGCGCCGGGGAAATAGCGGATGCCTTCAACAGTTCCCGCCACGGGGGCGCGGTTCACGTGCACACTGAACACGTTCATAAAAATGCTTATGCACAGCTTGGGTTCATCGGTGAAGGGGTCGGGGCGTTCCTCAATGCGGATAACCTTGCCGTCCGCAGGGCTTACGGCAAGCCCCTCGCCCTGAGGCACAACCCGCTCGGGATCGCGAAAAAAGTGCATGCTGAACCAGCAGAGGGCCAGAAAAATCACGGCCAGAAGCCACCAGCCCATGCAGGCAAAAACCAACGCGCTGAACGCGGTAAGGCCGATGCAAGGCCAACCTTCGGGGGTGATGCCGCAATTGGGTGCACGCATGACGACTCCTGTATATGTCGTAGCCGGACAAATCCGGACAACGCTTGAATAAAAAAGGACAAGTATTGAACGTGCTACATACCCTGCGTTTTTCTGCAAGGCAAGCCCGCATGTGGATACCGTGCCCCAAGGATGCGGGCAGGCGGCGGCAACACAGTCACGTCGCAGCGACAAATCTGCCTGCGCGGCCAGCGTTTGCCCGCAGAGCGAGCGCCTCCGCCCCTGTTGCAGAGTTCTTATGACACAGCTATACTGCGATTATGAACAGAAAGTCCGTTGCCTGTCTTTTTGCACTACTGCTGGCCGCCGTGGGCGGATTGGGCGGTTGCGGCCCCAGGGACATCGGCGCGGGTTCCTCCAGCGAGAGCGATTCGCAGCCTCAGGGCGTGAGCGTGGAAGATCAGTTGCGTTACCCTGTGTACGGATCAAACAACACCCAGCGCATGCTCTATTATCAAAACCGGCCCGATGTCATGGCCAACATGCAGCAATGGCGCATGCAGCAGTTTCGCCGCATGAACGGCCTTGATACGGACGTAAACCCCGAAGACCCGCAATACAGGTCTGTGCCCAAACAGCGCAGCCCGTTCAGGCAGTAATATATGGATCCAATAACTCACGCCGCAAGCGGCGCGGTGGCCATGCTTGCCATGCCCCACCGCCCCGCGAGCCGCTGGGCTGTGCCCTTGGCCGCCCTGGCCGCCGCCTCGCCCGATGTTGATGTGCTGATGGCGAACACCCCCATGCAATTTTTGCTATTGCACCGGGGCATTACGCACTCCCTGATTTTTGCCCCGCTGCTGGGGCTGGTGCTGGCACTTGTGGGCTGCTCGCTGTGGAGGGCGCAAACGCCCGGTCACTGGCGGTTTGCAAAAACATGGCTGTTCATGACGGCTATGGTCTTGCTGCACATCTGGCTGGACTGCATCACCACATACGGCACCATGATCTTTGTGCCGTTCTCGCACATGCGAGTGCGGCTGAACGCGGTGTTTATCATTGACCTGCTGATCACCCTGCCCCTGCTATGGGCCATCTGGCGCTGGCGCGCACGGCGCGGCCTCCTGTTGATGGCGATGGCGTGGCTCTTTGTCTATCCCGGCATTTCCATAGGCCTCAACGCCTGGCATACGGCGCAGACCCGTGAACGCCTCACGGCGGAAGGCCGCGCACCTCAGAAAATTGTGGTGCTGCCGGATGCCTTTTCGCCCTTTTTCTGGCGCGCCCTGTATTCGGAAGCCACACCCAACGGGGGCATGGTGTACACTCAGGGCTTGAATGCCCTTGGCACCCCTCGAGGCCCGGAAGTTGCCGCCACTGCCCTGCCTGACAGCCTGGCCCGCGACCTTGCGCGGCAGTCTGTTGTCGCTGATGCTTTTTTGAATTTCACCCTGCTGCCAGTGGTCGCTCCCCTGCCAGCCGACATGCTGCCCGCCGATAATCCGCAGGCAACGCAGCCAGCAAACGCCCCCGCCCTCACCTATGTGATGATTCACGACCAGCGGTTTGGCAGCAGCCTTGCCATGGTGCGCAAGATCATGAACATGCGCCCGAGTGCGGACATTCCTTTTAAATATATGGCGGAACTGGCCCCTGCGCCGCAGCTTACCGAGCAGGATGCCGCTGCCGAAAATTCCATGCAGGAAAATGCCACAACCGCAGGGCCGCTCGTATCCACAAAGGCCGCATTTCCGCAGCGCCTGCTGCGGGAGCGGATGCGCTTTTCTGACAGCGGGCGTGACTCTTTCTGGCAAGCGCCCCGCCCGCCCACACGTCCCACGCTGCTGCAATGGCTTGTGGGCTTGCGCTAAGCCTGCCCTGTCCGGCCCAGCCCGGTGCCCCCACGGCTCAATACTCAACCAGAACTTTCTCTTCCGGGAAACTGCGGCGGGCAGCGCAATTGCAGGCGCAATGACTCCCATTGTTTTTTGGGGTAGCATCAACATTTGCTCCCGAGTGTTGCGTTTTTCGAGCACGACATACGGAACGC
This sequence comes from uncultured Desulfovibrio sp., assembly GCF_902477725.1. Lineage (NCBI taxonomy): Bacteria > Pseudomonadati > Thermodesulfobacteriota > Desulfovibrionia > Desulfovibrionales > Desulfovibrionaceae > Desulfovibrio > uncultured Desulfovibrio sp. The sequence goes on from NZ_CABSIF010000001.1 coordinate 47,928, forward strand.
ATATTTGAAACAACATCCCGGCAGCCCGTGCTGCGGGAATTTTTTGAGGTATCAATGAACGACAACTTTACGCATCTCGACAGCCAGGGCAACGTAACCATGGTGGATGTGGGCGCAAAAACGCCTACAGAACGCGTAGCCATAGCCGAAGCAGTTGTAGAACTGGCCCCGGCCACCATGGAACTACTGATCAAAAATGCCCTGCCCAAGGGCGATGTGCTCACCTGCGCCAAGATTGGCGGCATCATGGCTGCCAAACGCACCGGCGAACTTATCCCCATGTGCCATCCCCTCAACCTCACCTATGTGGACGTGCGCTTTACCGTAACAGAAATGCCGCCCACGGTGCGTATTGAAGCGGAAACCCGCACTGTCGGCCCCACCGGCGTGGAAATGGAAGCCATTGTTGCGGCCCAGACAGCAGCGGCCACCATTTACGACATGTGCAAGGCCGTGCAACGGGATATCGTCATCAGCCGTGTGCGCCTGCTGCACAAACGCGGCGGCAAAAGCGGCGAATTCAACGCCTCGGGTATTGACGCATGAACCTCGCTCAAATCGACCCCGTAGCCCTTTCCATCGGCAGTCTGCAACTGCGCTGGTACGGGCTTATGTATCTGGCGGGCTTTGGCCTTGGTTGGGCACTGGGCCGCTGGCGCGCCTCGCGGCCCGGCTCCGGCTGGACAGCCCCCGATGTGGACGACCTGCTGACCTGCGTGATGATCGGCATCATTCTGGGCGGCAGAATCGGCTATGTGCTGTTTTATGATCTGCCTGTCTACATCAGCGACCCTATGGAGGTTCTGCGCATCTGGAACGGCGGCATGTCCTTTCATGGCGGGCTGCTGGGCGTACTCGGCGCATTCTGGTATTTTGCCCGCTCGCGGGGCAGGTCGTTTCTGGAAGTATCTGACTTCATCGCCCCGCTGGTGCCGCAGGGCCTCTTTTTCGGGCGGCTCGGCAACTTCATCAACGGCGAGTTGTGGGGCAAGGTCAGTGATGCGCCGTGGGCCATTGTGTTTCCCGGTGCCGGGCCTAATCCGCGCCATCCATCGCAGCTTTACGAGGCTGCGCTTGAGGGGTTGATACTCTTTTTCATGGTGTGGATTTTTTCGTCCAAGCCACGAAAAACAGGCGCGGTATCCGGCCTGTTTGCCCTGGGCTACGGCGTGTTTCGCTTTGCCGTGGAATTTGTGCGCATGCCTGACGTGCAGCTCGGCTATCTGGCCTTTGGCTGGCTGACCATGGGGCAACTGCTCTGCGTGCCGCTTATACTGGCGGGCCTGTGGCTGCTGTGCCGCAAGGCCCCGATGCTTGCAGCCCATGTGCCCCCTGTGGAGAACAAATCCCGCCCCGGCAGCAAATCGCCCAAGGGACGCAAGAAATAACTTTCAACCCGTGCAGTGACAGTGGGCGCTGTTTGCGCGCCGATTATCCCCCAAGTAGGGGCTCCGGCGTGTTGACAGCCCCCCGCTTTTTTGTGAAGCTGACCGGCGTTTATCCACATTATATTTTGGAGTACTCATGGCCAAGGAAGGATCGATCGAAGTAGACGGCGTCGTGCAGGAAGCCCTGCCCAATGCCATGTTCCGTGTGGAACTGGAGAACGGCCACGAAGTTCTGGCCCACATTTCCGGCAAGATGCGCAAGTTTTATATCCGCATTCTGCCCGGCGACCGCGTCAAGGTGGAGCTTTCCCCTTACGACCTTACCCGCGGGCGCATCACCTACCGCATGAAGTAGCGGCGGGCGCGGCGGCTTTTTCCGCCACCAGAGTGGCCTTTTGCGCCATTGGCCGCGCCCCCCTTGCAGCTTTCCGCCTATTCAGTGGCCTTGCCCTTACGGCCTAAACAAGGCCCAGCACACGCAGCAAGGCCACGCACAGCAAGGCCCACACCCCAGCCACAACATCGTCGATCATGATGCCAAACCCGGCGGGCAGCCAGTTTTCAGAAGCCCGCACGGGCCACGGCTTCCAGATGTCGAACAGCCGGAAAAAGGCAAAAGCCGCCAACACCAGCCAGAAACTGGGGCTTTCAAAAGGCAGCAGCACAAGCCACACCCCTACCAGCTCGTCGATGACAACCTCGCCGGGGTCTTTGCGCTCAAGCAAATGCTCGGCGCGTGTGGAGGCCAGACCGCCGACCACAAAAATCGCGACCAGCAGCACCGCCCTCCACGGCAGGGACAGGGGCAGAAAAATATACGGCGCCAGCAGGCAGGCTATGGCCGTGCCCCACGTGCCGGGAGCCTTTGGGTCAAGTCCGGCAACGCCCAGACGGCAAAACGACAGAATCAGCTTGTCAAAAAAACTCATGCGGCCTCCGCTATGTGCGTGTTTTTTGTGCATCTTACGCCCAAAGGGCCCGCAAGACCAGCACTGAAGACATCCACGCGCAATTATTGCCTAAAGGGCTTCTTTGCCGTATATGCAAGCTCATGGACAAAAACCGCAGCGAACTTTTTGCCCACTTCAGCTATGACGACAGCCTCACATATGAGGCCCTGCTTGAAGTGGAAGAAGAACTGACCCGCGAGGTTGAGCAGTTGCTCCAGCGGGCCGGGGCGGCCCATCTGGACTTTACGCCCCTGGGCGATGCGCTCATGTTCCAGTGCGTTTTTGAAGCGCACAGACTGTATGTGTACCGCAAAATTGCGCTCGAAATTGCGGCCCTGCTGCCGCAGGGCGTGCGCGGCAGGCTGCTGTGCCTGGACAAAAATTTTGAATCCATGCACGTTTTCTGGCTGCGGCCCGGCGAATGGCAGGAAGAGGAACGCCCTGTTCCCGAAGACCCGCCAAGCGGCCTCAAAACGTGGCGCATTGCAGGCTCCGGCCCGCAGGATATGGCCGGGGAAGAACCGGACGCATAACAGATCATAGAGGCTCACGTCGCTTGCCACGCGCAATAAATGCCCGGATGGTGGAATGGTAGACACAAGGGACTTAAAATCCCTCGGCCGCAAGGCTGTGCGGGTTCAAGTCCCGCTCCGGGTACCAAACAACAATCTCATTAAGCCCCATAAAGCCTAAAAAGCCTTGTGGGGCTTAATAATTCCCCCAATTATAAGTCTTGAATAGTCTCAAAAGCTCCGTTGACATATCGCGTTATTGGGGGCAACTTTAGGGGCAGCTTATCATTTCTTGTTGCCCCCTCACATGGAGTTGCCCCCATGCCCCTCACTGATACCGCAATCCGGGCAGTTAAGCCCACCGCCAAGGCTACCAAACTGTTTGACGGCGGCGGGCTCTATCTTGAAGTTGCCCCAAGCGGGGGCAAGTGGTGGCGGCTTAAATATCGCTTTCAGGGCAAGGAGAAGCGCATATCTCTGGGCACGTATCCTGCTGTGGGATTGAAGGATGCCAGAGAGAGGCGCGAGCAAGCCAAGAAGCTATTGGCGCAGGGCATTGACCCAAGCGCCCACAAGCAGGAAGCGAAAGCCGCCGCTGCTGTTGTTGAACAGGAGCAGGCAACTACCTTTGAAGTCGTGGCCCGTGAGTGGTTCTCCAAAAAGAAGGCCGCGTGGAAGCCTGTTCACCAAAAGAAAATTCTTTCTCGCTTGGAAAATCAAATTTTTCCTTTCATTGGTGACAGGCCATTTTCACTACTGGAACCCGCCGACATCCTCGCCGCGATTCAGAATGCTGAAGCAAGAGGGGCCATAGTGACCGCCCACCGCCTTGCACAACTTTGCGGGCAGGTTTCCCGCTATGCCCGCATTGTGGGGCATACTCGCTATGACGTTGCCGCAGGCCTAGCAGAAGCACTCACCCCGGTACAAACCAACCATTACGCAACCATTACAGATCCGGCAGAAGTGGGGCACCTCCTCAAAGCAATAGACGAATACGCCGGGGAGCCTTCAATCTGCTTTGCATTGAAGATTCTTCCGTTTGTGTTCGTGCGCTCCGTTGAGCTCCGGGGCGCAGAATGGAACGAAATTGATATTGATGCCGCTGAATGGACGATCCCTGCGGAACGAATGAAAATGAAACGCCCCCACGTCGTTCCCCTGGCGGGCCAGGTGCTGGCGCTGCTAGACAACCTGCGCGCGCTAACTGGCGAAGGGCGATACCTCTTCCCAAGCCTATACAGTGCAAGCCGACACATTTCAGATGTTGGCCTTCTGAACGCGCTACGCCGCATGGGCTACGCCAAGGGCGTTATGACAATCCACGGATTCAGGAGCATGGCCTCTACCCTACTCAACGAGCAAGGATACAGAGCAGACGTAATTGAAGCCCAGCTTGCCCACGGCGAAAAAAACGCCATTCGGGCCGCATACAATCATGCCGAGTATTTGCCGGAGCGCCGCCGCATGATGCAGAAATGGGCAGATTATCTGGACGAACTGAAGGCAAATAACAACTGATCTCAAATTTCCTGCCCCTAGCCTTGGTCTGATCCACTAGGGTGAAAAGCCGTTCCCTTACGGCCTGGGGCGGGAAGCTTTCTAAGGGAGCGACTGAAGGGAGTTGATAGCATGAGTGAACCAGATGAATACTATATTGATGGCCCCAGCTATATAGAAAGCTCTGAACTTGAAGAGGTCATGGATGAAGTTAATGACCGGTTAGAAAAACTGGAATCAAAACTCGCTGCAAGTGATGGACAGCCTATTGACTCTTCGGAAGGTGAACCCCTTCACGCGGGGCTGGCAACTCTCACTGCCAATGAGGTAATCAACCGCTTGGAGATTACCCCCATTGATATGGTGGATATTCTGAACGGCGTAACTATTTACGATGACTATAATAATATTGTCGATAGAAGACGGCTCGTTACCACTGATGAAGGGCGCTTTCGGGCACACACCTATAGTGAGCCATACTTCACGGAAGAGATGCTCAAGAATGTAAAAATTTATCAACTTAATTTTGATCAATATTGTGATGCTTGGGGAATACAGTCATCTTCCAAGCCAGAAAAAGCTGATACTTCTGACCTTGAACACCAGCTTGCCGAGGCCAAAAAGCAACTTGAAGACATTGAAGGCGTCCGCCGGTGGAATAAGCAATTCCTGACAGAGCGGGAAGAACTACGAAAGTCCCTGGAGGAAAAAGACGCCCGTATCGCTGGGTTGGAATCGCAGCTTGCCGAAATAAGAAGCCAAGTTCAAACTTCTGCGACCACCAACGAAGCATTGCAGGAAAAAGACGCCCTCATAGCTGCTCTACAAGCCGAAAACGAATCAATCCGGAAACACCTTGGCCGATATGGCGCACTGGCTGTGGTGATAAAGATGATTGGAGAAGGATATACCGAAGTGGAGATCGCAAAGCACTTAAAAGAAGGCGGACTCAGTTATAGTCAAGTGGGTGTGCTGCTCCATGAAAGCCCCCTTACCGTGGGAGATAGTGCTATCACCATGCGTGCCAAGCGGTTACTTGGTATCGCCTAATATTCTGTACCACCCATGTACCACCCTGGGCACTCGAAAATGTACCACCCTACCGGATAGATTGTACCAGCCTGTACCATCTTGCTGTACCAGCCTGTTCCGCTTGTAGCCTCTCACGTAGTTCAAAAACAACTCGTGGGAGGATTTTTTTATGAAAGATGTCACACTGAACAATCGGAAGACTTTGAGAGCAAAGGGCGTAGCCGCTTATTACGGCATTGGCGTAGCGACCGTTTGGCGCTGGGCAAAAGAAGGAAAACTGCCCAAAGGTACCCGCCTCAGCCCCCGCGTTACAGTATGGCGAATTGAAGACCTTGAGCAATTCTTAAATCAAGCGGCTCAGGGGCAAGGAGCGGGCTAGCATGTCCGCCCACAAAAAAAGCCCCAGCGTGGCGGCGCATGGGGCGGAAGAAATACAGATGCGGGAAATGCTCTGTGCCGCCATATTACCCGCCCCGCCCGTTGATCGTCAATGCTCTAGCTGCGGACACTTCCACACGATATCGGCTGGCTATCGCCCGCTTTCCCTCTGCCGGTTTAGAGGTGAAAGGGTGCGCCTTGATGATCCTGCGTGCTTTGCTTGGCCGTGCCCAGACCACGGGGGTGCAGCATGACCGCCGACACCCCCGCCATTGTTGCCAGCTTTACCCCGCAGATTGAGCAGGCGCGGAAAGACTTTCTCGCCGCTTGCCCAGCAAAAGAAGAACTAAAAGAGCAGCCTGTGCCATCCATTACCCCTTATCCGCTGGTAAGCGTGGGGGAAGTGCTTAAATGCCCCCCGCTACGCTGGCGCGTTAAGGGGCTCATTCCTGCGCGTGGAATCGGCCAGATATACGGGGCGAGCACGGCTGGGAAATCGTTTCTGAGCCTTGATCTTGCAGTACATGTGGCCCGAGGCCGCACTTGGTATGGCCATAAGTCCAAGGCTGCACCAGTGGTCATTTTTAGCCTTGAGGGCCAAGAAGGTACGCGCAACCGCCTTGCCGCATATATTGCCTATCACGGCGAAGAGTTGCCCCCAAACCTAAGCATAGGGACTGCCCCAACCACGTTTTACAAGCCAGAAGACCTTGAGGCTATCACGGCCAGCCTTCCCGATGGTTGTCTTTGCATTGTGGATACCCAAGCTTGTGCCAGTGTGGGGCTTGATGAAAACCGCACGGACGACATGACCTTGCTTATTGAAGGCTGCAAGCAGATTGCCGCCAGCAAGGATTGCTTTGTGCTGTTGACTCATCATGCAGGCAAAGACCTGACCCGTGGAGCGCGAGGCTCGTCAACGCAATTGCCAAGCTGGGATTGCTGCATTGAAGCTACCAGGAATGGACAGCAGCGAGAATGGAAGGCCGTTAAGGTCAAGGATGGTGGCGGCGAAGGCGAAAAGCACCCCTTCCGCTTGGCCGTAGTTGACCTTGGGGCAGATGAAGACGGCGACAGAATTACAAGCTGCGTGGCATTGCCCGATGGGGAAGCCTTGCAGGAAGAAAAACCACTTTCTCCAGCTCTCAACTACGCGCTTGAATCCCTCCGTACTGCGCTCCAAAAGGCAGGAGCAGATAGTATACATGTGGATGACTGGCGACCTACCTTTTACGCAGGTCACACGGCAGATAATGACAATGCAAAAAAGGTTGCCTTCCACCGTGATCGCAACAAGCTGGTTACTCTTGGCAAAATCTGCGTTGAAAACAACAGATATTCCTTTGCCACCACCCCCGGCACGTCACAGCACCGTCACTAGTGACGCACCAGTAACGTCACAGCACGTCACACACCCCTTTAGGGGGTGTGACCCTGTGACGCTGTGTGACGAAGACGGTGAACCCAAAACTTCCTGCGTGGTCGAGCCGGACAATACTCCCGTGCAGGGGGAGAAACCCCTCACCCCTTCCCTGAAATACGCCCTGGAATCGCTGGAAGCCGCGCTGAATGAAGATGGCGGGAATTCTGTCCATGTGGAGGCATGGCGCAAGCATTACTATGCCAAGTCCACTGCGGACAACACCCACGCCAAAAAGACGGCCTTCCTTCGCGTTCGGAAAGAGCTGGCCACCATGGGAAAGGTCACAGTTTTGAATGATATGTACTCAATCCCCGGCACAACCGGCACAGACGGTACAAAACCGGTACAACAAGGAAATCTGTACCCCACCCCTAATCACGATGAAACCGGTACAACCGGTACACACTCCTTTAGGAGTGTACCGTGTGTACCGCCTTGTGAAGGGCCGGGGTATGAATAAAAATATTCTGTCCTTTCTCCCTGCCGAGCTCTTCAAAGCAAAAAGCCCTCACGAATACGCCGGGCCTTGCCCCCTGTGTGGCGGGGCCACGAAGGACGGCTTTATCGTCTGGCCTGACCGCCCGCATGGTGGAGCCTTTCTGTGCCGCAAATGTGGGGCCAGCGGTGACGGCATTGCCTTCCTGATGAAGCGGGACGGCCTGAGCTACCGCGAGGCATGTGAAGCCCTATCTCTGGAGCCGAGGCGCGGCACAACGTCTGCTTTCACCCCATCCCGACACGCAGCATACAGGGCGGCACAAACGGCACATGGCGTAAAAGTACCGCCTGTGCCGTCTACACCGGAGCCCGCCGTTCTCCCCTGCCATAAATGGATGGACAGCGCCGCCGCATTCCTGGCTGACTGCCAGCGCGACCTTGAAACTTCCCCTGAAGCCTTGCTTGCCGTCTGCGGGCGCTTCCTGACGCCATACACCGCACAGTGCACAGGCATCGGCTGGAACCCCGCTGACCGCTATGTGCTGCGCAAATCATGGGGGCTGCCGGATTTGACAGAGCAGGACGGAAAGCCCCGCACGAAGCTGCTGCTTCCCCGTGGCCTTGTCATAGCAACGCGCCGCCGCGCCGGGGTTGTTGCCTTAACCGTGCGTTGCCCCAATGACCGCCCAGAGTCCCGCCCCAAATACTGGCAGGTGAAGGAAAGCTCCAACGTGCCGTTTGTTGCCGGACGTGCCGGGCTCCCTGTTGTCCTTGTGGAGAGCGCACTGGATGCCGCCCTACTCTGGCAGGAATCCTTCAACACCGTTTGCGGCGTGGCCCTCATGGGCAACATGAAAGGCTTGGACGCCGACACCCACAACTTTATCCAGTCTGCCCCGCTCCTGCTGGCTGCACCCGACAATGACGAAGGTGGGCGCGCCGCATGGCAGAGATGGAGTGCAGCTTTCCCGCAAGCAATCCTTACCCCTGCCGTGGGCGCTAAAGATCTGGGCGACATGCACCGGGCTGCACTGGCATGGCCCCTTAATCCTGACATTCCTACCGTCATGGAGTGGGTTCCAAGTGTCCTTGCCTTAGCCTCCCGCCCTTCAAACGCATACACGCTTGCCGCATAAGGATATAGCCATGAAAAAACTTTCCGCACTGGAAGCTATTCGCAAATTCTGCCTGCAATGTCAGGGCGGCGTTTCCGCAAACGTGACCGAATGCCAATATGCCGCCTGCCCCTTTTACGCTTACCGCATGGGTGTGGCCTTGCCCGCAGGTAAGCATCGTCCCTTGAAAACCATCCGCGCATACTGCGTCGAAGAATGCCAAGCCGGGAATCAAGGACAGGTTGAAGGCTGCCAAGGGGACACCGCCGTCGCTGGCTCTTGTCCCGTCTTCCCGTTTCGTATGGGATGGAATCCAAACATTACACAAGAGCAGAGAGAAAAACTGCGGACAGCAGCTTTTCGCCGAATGGAGGATGGCAGCATGGGACTAGCATCTGTTTTGCCCCCTGCTAATGGGCACTTTCAGCCCGCAGAATCGTTGAAAAGCACCCGGCCCGACGTTCGGCAAGGGAAGGCTAAAAATCGACGCTCATTTCGTCAAAATCGGGCTATTTTGGAGTTGATAGCATGACCGTAATCGTGGACAGCAGAGAGCAATCCCCATTTACCTTCAAACATGACCGCTATGGGGTGCAGATACAGCAAGGAACCTTGACCGTGGGCGACTACTCGCTTGCAGGCCTGACAGACAAGGTTGCCGTAGAGCGCAAGGAGCTATCCGACCTCGTGCAATGCCTGGGCCGGGAGCGTGAACGTTTTGAAAGGGAACTTCAGCGCGGGGCCGCCCTTGATGCCTTCGCCGTGGTAATTGAAGCCGGATGGGCTGAACTGTCTGGTGGGCACTTTCGCAGCCGCATTAATCCGCACGCAGCCTGTCAAAGTGTGCTGGCATTCATGGCCCGCTACCGAGTGCCCTTCCTCTTTGCAGGAAGCAGGGCCGCAGCGGAATACGTCACATGGGGATTCCTGCGCCAGTACCTTGAGGGCGCGCGCAAACGGTGGGCAAGCATTGTGAAGGCTCACGGAGATGGATCAGGAGGAGAGGCAGCATAAAAACTGAATCGGGAACTGAAGTTTTCTGAAGTAGCTCAGGCCCGATCCTGCCAGCCCCCACTCAATAGGTTATGACAAGGCAAGGGAGTAATAATGTGGCCACCCTTTCCAGGTGTGGCCTTGGGTGTGGCATTTTGACAGCTTTCCGAGCTTCGTCCGAGCTTCAATCTCACATTTTCCGTTGTTCGTCCGTTGTTCGTGTGTCCCTGCTGAGCAGCATTGCGTCGCTTGGGATACACGGTGAAGCAAGAGCGAACCAAGAGGATTGAGCTTTGCAGATGAATTGGGGCGAATTAAAGACCGCCTGGTGGCAATGAATCACGAAATAGCCAGAGACCTCAATGAACGTTTGAAAAAGTGCTGATCGTGAAGACTTTGCTATTTGTTTTTTTGAACATAGAACTGCTTGTTGATGAAATTGTTTTTTTCTACAAGGCATCGCAGGCGTTCTTGCCATTTCCGAGCGAACATGGGCTCAACTTGCTGGGCATAGTTAATCCTTCCAGATAAATATTCCAAAAAACTGAGGGGATTTTTTGACCTACAAAGTCGTCCTTGATGTGCAATCCCATTTTTTTCTGCAAAAAAAACATCTCTTTTGATGGCATCTTTATATTTTTTATCCAGTCGCAATGCATTATCTTCTACTACTATTCCAGTAATAATTTTTTTAGACTGCGGAGAAAGAATTTTTGTCTTTTCTTTGTTAATTATATACCCAAATTTCGATATGATTTTCTGTACTTTTTTCAATAAATCCTGCGCCCCACCAAGGCTCATTTTATTACATGAAAAAAAAAGATCGTCAGCATATCTTGTATATATGCATTTATGCTTGTCTGAAATACCTTTGAGGGCAATATCTACAGGGGAAAAAAGTATATTAGAAAGCTGAGGACTGGTCGGCGAACCCTGGGGGAGTGAGCCAGCCGGAGCTAAGGGATTGTTATAAATTCTATATATTGAGCCAAACTTCGCACTATTATGGTTATAATCGAAGTCGTTTTGAAATGCTGTAAAACTAATTGTCTCGTCAACATATTGATATTTTGGAGGCCATGTTACCAGCCGGGCAATTTCAAAGGACAAAAGATTGGCATACCCAAGGCTTGAAAAAAAACTATAAACTGCATCTTCAGTAATTGATCCAAAAAAGTCTTTTATATCCACCTTGATAAGCCACCTTGAACCCACATGCCTCCTTGCATTATCAACGATGGAGACTCCCTTTTTATAAGAATAAACAGCACTATGCACCTCATTTAAGGCGCATTCAGCGTCAAGTATTTCTTGTTTTATAAATTTTTGGACATCGAACAGGGCTGGACTCGGAGAACTTATGAGCCTAAGCCCCCCCGTCTTTTTAGGTATTGCGAAACAATGGTATGGGTTAGCTTTGCGCTCAACGATTGAGTGAAGAATTTTATAATGACAACCTGTAGCAAGTGCCAAATGGTTTAATGTGAAAAGTACAGGAAGATTTTTTTCTGATATTTTTTTTGCATCTAAAAAGATCGCACGGATGTAATCTGCATCATATCCATACGCTTCTGCAACCTTTTCAAATTGATAAGGGGATACTCTATTCATCTACTTTTAACTCGCAAAGCGAGATTGATAAGCTTGGCCTGCGAGACTTCAGAGCCAAAGGGCAAGCTTATCAATGTTGTTTGAAAGAGGCCTTATTGCCAAGGTTCGGAATCCGTTCCCTACCCGCAGATGCCTGCGGGGCTCACGCTAGACGAGAGAGTATCCCCTTATACTGATGCGGAAGATACAGTAGCTGATCTTCCTTCAAAACGAAAGCGCACTGTTTTCCTGCAGAGAATCGACGAAATGACTCCAGTAAGGCAAGGCCGAACTCCGTAATTTTATTAGACTCTATCGCACTGCAACATTTAGCTTTTTTTACTATTTTGTCGAATTCTGAGCTAGAAACCTGCAATTTAAGTTGAATCTTGGCCAAAGAAATACGTTTGGCAAAGAAACTCAAAAAGCTAACAAAATTAATATCATCCTGCGATAATTGTCCTAAGTTGTTAAGGAGCGAAAGAGCAACTGAGTATTGGCCCGCAGCCCAAATTTGCTCGGCAAGCTTAACGTTTTCCTGCGAGGCAAGGTACTTAAATAGCGACGCATTAACATTCCTATTCTCAAAAAGAGGCCTCCAACCATGATCCATCCAGAGTAATGGAGGAGTGTTGTTGGGACATTTCCATTCAAAAACAATATTTGTCAGCGTGTTACCAAACCCATAGATAATTTTACTGTTTTGTTGAGAAGTGTATCTATCACATAAAGCAATGATTTGGCGTTTGTCTTTGAATGATGGGTTCTCTATAGTTACAAGAAATTCATCTTTTTTTATACCTCGGCAATTTTTTATGATATTTGAAACCCCATCATTCATTGCCGCATAGCTGACAAAGAACACGTCGCATTTATTATATGACAGCCATGATTTAAGTGTTCTACTTACAATGTGCTTCCAAAAATCAGAGATTCGCTTCCCTGACCCAATAAAATCATCTATAAATACAACAGCTTTTATTCTTTCAGCAATTAAGCATTTATACTGAGGACGTGCAAGAATATGCCGGGGGTTACGTTCTTCCAAACGGCTTATTAGGTAAGCAATTTGATTAGAACTTCCAGCATGTCTACGCATGGATTTGAAAGACTTACTATTTTTTTTAGGGCTACTTTCTTGTATGGCACTGTAATTTTCTTGAGTTAATTCCAGCACAGGAAATAATGCTATCTTTTTATATCTTAGGAGTAGGCTCTCAATCTGCGCTGAGATTCCTTCTTCAAATTGAGAAGTACTTACCAGCCTCAAATCATTGAGCAACATATTAGCTAATGGACGGTCAAGCCTATCAAACTGTTCAATCCACTCCTCTGCCAACCTAAGCGCTGCTTTCGTTTCAGATTCTAGCATTTAGGCCTCTACAACGTGAGTTGATGTTTTTAATTGAGAAGTTAACTAGACATATATTAAAAAAATATTGTAGCAAAACAGAATTTCAACAATAGCCACCTTGGCTTGCTCGCAATTTTAAGAAAGCCTCATAATTCTGTAATCTCAACTAACTCCTTTTTCATTGTCAACCTCGTCATAAAGTCGCTTGGTCTTAACGCCCAAGGCTAAGCCGATCTTGGCAAGAGTGCCAAGTTCACACTTGTGGATGCTTCCGTCTGAAATGGCTCTTTGAATTGTGCGAGATGACATCCCCGTCAGCTTAACTAAATCACGGACTGTCATTTTTTTATTGTCCATTAACTCTCTTATATTGCTTGCAAACATTGCCAATCTCCCATGCTGTTTTGTTGTCTTATAGGAATACACCTTGACGCGATCTGTAGTCTTTTAGTAAAACACGAAGCGCAAGAGAGCAATATAAAAAAACAGCCCGGCAGGAAGGTGCAACTTCCAAACCGGGCCTAACCACCAAGCGCCGTAGGAGGGCGCGAGTATGGCTAACCGAACCAACCACACTTCATCAGACCAGTCAATCAGAGTATCCCATTCACCTAACAGTGTGCAGGCGGTGCGGGAGTTGACCCAAGAGCAAATTCTTACCTTGCTGGGCGAACTCAACGACAAGCTGCTGCCCTTGCCGACCCCCAAGCCAGAAACAGTTGCTCCCATCGACGTGCAAGGCTTCCTTCCCCTGCAAGAAGCCCGCACAGCCCTTACCGCTGCCCTGGAATCGCTTGAACGCGCTTGCGACACTATTCAGGCAGAGGCCGACGCGCTGATCCGTAAGCAATCCTCTGCGCGAAATGAACGCGCATGGCGTGTAGTTTTCAGTCAAACCCGGCGTGATATGCGCGATATGGTGGGCGCGGCCTATATCACTGGCAACAATCTTCGGAGCTACGCCAACCAACTGGCCCGTCTGTTGGTGCTGGCCGGTGACGGAATGCCCGCTGACCTGGACGCGGTGCAGGGAGGCGAAGGCCATGACTAGGCCGCCCGCCGAAATGGCCCAAGACGAAGCCTTGTTGGAGAACTACGAGCTGCTTTCTTTCTTAAAGGCAGTTATCGGCATTGGCCAAACCGGTGATGACTCTGTAAGCCTTTGCCTCGACAATAATGCCATGCGCGGACTGGGTTGCATCCTTGACCGATGCTTCACCCTCAATAGCCATGCCCTGGGCCTTGCAACTGATGCCCGGCTTAATGCTGAGCGGAGGACGGATTCATAACAACCGAACAGATGTTTTGCCTCAGCACCTCTACTTCGCTCTAAAATAGAACCCCCTTCCTGATCACTCAGGCGGGGGGTTTGCGTTGCAGTAGAAAAAAACGCAAGGCCAAATGCAAGAGCATAGATTCCCCAAATGAACGTAGGATAAGGATTTTCAGGCGGGCACGCACCAAACGCAAGGGCTTGGCAGATGGTGCAAAGTGAAAGCCTTTTTTGCTCTAAGCCTTCTGCACAACAACCAACGCGATCAACATGCCATACTAGTTGGGCATTGCGAGGGTTTGACTTTTGGGGAGTATTTTGTCCAATAAACCATGAACAAAATATTACCATCCCAACAGCCCCCCCAACGATTAAGACGGCATGTCCTTGTCGGCAATGGTGAATTTATTGGCTACTGGGTTTCAGTAGAAGATTTTTTGGCACGATATTTACTCCGCAGACTATTCCCCACAGAGCAAGAATTACGCATCTTCTTGCAAAACAATCCTGCGCATCCAATATGCACGTTCATGTCATCATTTCATACTTTTCAGAGTTCAGATGATAAGAGCTTGGTATGCAATGAAGAACAAGGACAGATTGTATTCCACATTAGATGCGCACTCCACCTTCTCCTTGTCGACAACAGCGGACTTCTTCTGGAAAGAAATATAAAAAGGATAAAAAACACAGGAAATTTTTGGGGCGCGATGTATGAAATATTTGTATTATCATACTTTATTACTGGAAAATTTACGATACAGGCAGAAGATGAAACTGATGTTTCAAGACGACATTGTGAATTTATAGCAACGCACAAAAATGGATGTGCATTTGATGTTGAGGCAAAAAGCAAAAACAGAGATTTCTCTCTCATAACTAAGAAAGATTTAGAAGATAATAAAACGAATATGATTAGAATATTAAAGGAGGCACTAAAAAAACCAGCAAGAAATCGCCGATTGATTTTTGCAAATGTAAATATTCCTTCCCTAGTTTCTTATCCTCAAAGATTCACATGGGCCGATGGGGTAAGCAGAGAAATTAAAAAAATATATGACGCGCGTAAAGACGGCAAAAAATGGCCAAATGCATCTTTCGTGCTGACCAATTTTCCTGAACTTACTGCAAAGTTTACCCCTAGCATCAAAGGTCCAGAGCTTTGCATTGCCGCTGTTAACAATCGTTCATCAAAACCTGATTTAAGTACACCAGATTTTGTACCCTTAAATGACCTCTCCGAGGCCTTTAAAAGTCTCAGGGCTATACCGACCAGTTTTGATCAGCTTTCCCAATGGGGCATACGATCATGGCTAAGCTCAACGTAGCTTAACTGCCCCGGCTTATATTGCTCCACCTGTGATGGCTATTTTGTGCTTTACCCTCTCATGCAATCCCCTCGCCATGTATGCACCAAAATATTTTAGGGGCAACTTTGGGGGCAACTTTAATCACAAAATAGTAAATATTGTTTTATTATTGATAGATACAACACATAGACAAGTCCCGCTCCGGCAATATCAAGGAAATTCTCGGATTCGTCAAAATGACGAATCCGAGAATTTGACTTTTTGGTCCACAGATGTGCCAATATCCCGAAAAATGAAACGATTATTTATGGAAATGCCTCATTACGTTGGCAAGGTGAACCTCGGTAGAATTTCAGTTCAATTTTGGAATTTTTTGCAACCATTATTACCTATCAGAGAAATTCAATCTTCCTGTCCGGCGTAGTGATGGCATGGGAACAAATCCGTGTGGGAAATGATACTGAGACGAAATTCCTGATTTGCTCCCCAGCTATCTCTGGCCCATTCCCCACCACTCCAGCGCCTTGCCGTAGCTCGCGCAGGTATTGACGCAGTCGCCGCAATTTGTGCAGTCCCTGCGGTCGGGGCCGCCCTTGCGGCGCGGATTCAGCTCAAGCGAGCAGGCCTGCTGGCAGGGAGCCTTGCCCTTGCAGGTACAGTTTGCCGCCTGCCAGCCGATGCACAGGCCCGGGACCTTGGCGGGCAGGCATTGGGCCGCAGCACCAAGCAGTACCGACTGCGGGCACACAAAACGGCACCACAGCCTTTTGCCAACCGCAAGCTCCAGTATCAGCGCCGCCAGCGGCACTGCCGCCGCACCAAGTAAAAGCCAGAAGTCCCCACCCTGCCATACAAGCATGGGCAGGAGCGATAGCTCGCCCGGCAGCGAAACAATGCCCATTGCGGGAAAGCCCGCCACCAGAGCCGCCGCAAGCCCTGCCCCCAGCAGCAGAACCTTGCCCGCAAACGCACGGCCTTCCTTCACGTGCGCGCCGCCTTGACGCCCACGCGCCCAGTGCGCCAACTCGGAAAAAAATCCGTAGGGGCATATCCACGAGCAAAAAACTCTGCCCAGCACCAATGCCAGCGCCAGCGAGATCAAGGCCCCGCCCAGCAGACGCTCGCCGGGCAAAAAGCCCGTAGCCGCAACCTGAGCCGCGCCAACTGGGTCAGCAAAGGGAATGCCGAAAAAATCCAGCGCAAAAAAACTGCCGCTGATCTGGCGCAGTTCTGCTGCATTGAGCCACGGCAGCACGCACACCACAGCCACCACCAGCGACTGCACGCCGCGCCGCGCCCAAGCGAGAATCTTCATGCCTTGCCTCCGGGCGATTTTTCCGTGGGAGCCGCCATTGGCGGCACAAAACGGGATGAAGCGGGAACAATCTCCACAGCCTGCACCGGGCAGACATAGTCGCAGATGCCGCAACCCACGCAGGCCGTGGTCATGGCAGGCACCAGTCCCCCGCTCAGCACCACGGCTGTTCCGCGCAGGGGGCAGCGGTCGTAGCAGGTCATGCACATGGTGCCGGTTTTGTAATTGTGGCAGCGGTCTTTAAGAATATAGGCCTGCCCCATTCCCGCCCGCGCAATTTCCTTTACGGCTGAGTCCAACGCCCCGGTGGGACAGACAGGCGGGCACTTCATGCAGAGGTAGCAGGGTTTTCTGCGGGGGCGCACCTGCGGCGTGCGCCGCGAGCGGCCCAGACCGCCAGCCAGCTCAATACTTTCGTGCGGGCAGGCGGTCACGCACTTGCCGCAACGCACGCACTTGCGCAAAAAGGTTTCTTCATCCACAGCACCCGGCGGGCGCAGAGGCGGCACAAAAAGGCTCATTTGGCCTCCCCTGCCTGTTCCCCGCTCTCGCCATCACCCGTGCCCGCACCCGCATGGCGGCGCGATTCATGCTCAGGGCAGCCCATGTGCCCTTGCGCGTCCAGATCATCTTCATAATCGGCAAAGGCCAGATGCAGATCGTCCACCTCCGGCAGTTCCCGCAGGGTCATGAGTTCCTTCTGGATTTTGTCCGAAGGCTGCTCCACCACGACCACCAGCCCGCCAATATCCGCGCCATCCGGCGTGCGCTGCACATCCAGAATGCCGTCCCTGCCCTGCAAAGCCTTCGCAAGCTTTGCACAGGCCGCAGCAGAGGCACTCAGGATTATTCCCGCAATAGCCATATTTCCTCCCGCGTTGCCCCGCCCGCATGTCAGCACGCGGACGGGGACTCTCACACATATAGGGCTGACCGCCGGATTTTAAACCTTGCGCACCCGCGCGGCGCATATCTTGTATTCCGGCTCACGCGAACCGGGGTCGGTGGCGTCCAGAAACAGCTTGTTGACCAGCTTTTTGGGATCAAAAAACGGCACGGCCACAAGCCCCGGCCTGCACACATCGCTCACGCGCGCGGGCAGTTCCATTTTGTCGCGCCGGGTTTCCAGAATCACATTGTCCCCGTGCTTCACGCCCAGAGAGGCGGCGTCCTGCTCGTTGATTTCCACAAAGGCCGCGGGGTTGGCCTTGAGCAGTTCCGGCACCTTGCCCGTCATAGTCGCGGTGTGCCAGTGGTCGATAACGCGCATGGAGGTAAGGTACAGCGGGTATTCGGCATCCGGCTCTTCCGCAGCGCCCTTGGCGGGCCGCATGAATATGGTGGGCTTGCCGTCCGGCTTGCCGTAAAAAAAGAACTTGTCCGGATGATCGGCTGGCACCAGCGGATCATGCCCGCGCACAAAGCGCAGGTTGGTGCCGGGGTGATCCTCCGAGGGGCACGGCCAGATGATGCCCGATTCCTTACGCAGGCGTTCACGCGTCATGCCGTAGAAATCATAGGTGGTACCCTTGGCCACCATGCGCCATTCGTTCCACACGTCCTCGGCGTTTTTGAAGTTCACCAGCTTGGGGTCAACGCCTGCGCGCTTGGCGAATTCCACCAGGGTATTCACCGTGGGGCGGCACTGCCCGGGCGAATCCACGGCCTTTTCCGTCAGAGAATACCGCCGCTCGCCGCAGCCGTACACACCGTCGCGCTCGCACCAGAAGGAAGGCGCAAGCACAAGGTCGGCGTATTGCAGGGTGACGGCATCAGGAAAGGCCTCAATGCACACGATAAACGATTCCGGGTGCGACATGGCCTTGTGCACCTTGTTCAGGTTGGGCAGTGTGTGCGCGGGATTGGTCTCGCAAATGACCATGCACTTCACATCACCCCGTCCCAGGGCCTCAAACATCGCCACGGTGTGGTAGCCGGGATTGGGCGAAATGCGCCCTTCCGGCAGGCCCCAGAGTTTTTCCATTTCCGCCCGGTGCTTGGGATTGGGAATGGCACGGCCCGCTGGCAGCAGGTGCGAGAGCGCGCCGGTATCCCGCACGCCGCCGCAGGCGTTGGGCTGGCCCGTGAGCGAAAACGGCGTTGCGCCGGGGCGGCATATCTGCCCGGTCAGCAAATGCAGGTTGTGGATGAGGTTATTGGCAAAAACCCCCTGCACGCGCTGGTTGATGCCCATGCACCACAGGCTCATGGTGGCAGATGATTCGGCAAAGGCTCTGGCCGCCGAATAAATCTGGGCTACGGGGACGCGGCAGATTTCGGCCACTTTTTCAGGCCGGTAGTTTTCCAGAAAGGCCTTGTAGCCTTCAAAGTCCGAGGGTTTGCCCTCGGCATCCACAAAGCTCACATAGCGCTGCCAGAAGCGCGGATTGTCCAGCTCCTCATTGATGATGACCCAGGCCATGCTGTGCATGAAGGCCAGATCCGTGCCGGGGCGAAAGGCCACGTGCATGTCGGCTATGCGCGCAGTATTGGTGCGGCGCGGGTCGGCCACAATGATCTTGATGCCCGGCTCAACCTGCTTGCGGCGGGCAATGCGGCGAAACAGCACGGGGTGCGCCTCTGAGGTATTGGAACCGATGATGAAAAAACAGGTGGCCTGATCTATGTCGGCGTAGGTGCCCATGGGCTCGTCCTTGCCGAACGTGGTGGTGTAGCCGCCCACAGCCGAAGCCATGCACAGGCGGGGGTTGCCGTCCACGTTATTGGTGCCGAAGCCAGCCTTGAATATTTTGCTGGCTAGATAGCTTTCTTCCGTCAGGCACTGCCCGGAGCCGTACCATGCAACAGAATTGGCACCGTACGTATCAATGCTGTGCCGGAACTTTGAGGCCATGAGGTCAAGGGCTTCGTCCCAGCTCACAGGCTCAAGAGGGCCTCCTTTTTTACGCCGCACCATGGGTTGGGTGACGCGTTCCTTGGAATTGAGCACAGGAATGAGCAGCGAGCCTTTAAGGCACAGCAGGCCCGCGTTGTGGTTGTTGGGGTCGCCCTGAATGGCAACGGCCTTGCCGTTTTTAACGCCAACCATCACCCCGCAGCCGGTGCCGCAGTAACGGCATACGCCTTTGACCCATTTGTCGGGTTTCTGATCGTCCGCAGCAAGGGCGAGGGTTGGCAGGCCCACGCCCGTAGCCGCCGCCATAGCGGCAGACATGGCAAAAAAACGTAAAAAGTCACGACGCGATGAATTCATATCCGCAACCTCGCTGTTAGCTTGGCATGATTGTTTCTTTATGCGGGCCGCCCTGCTTGGGGCTGGCCCACCCTGCGCCGCCAAATGCGGCGCATACCGCACGTGCGGGCTACCAATCCGTCTTGCCACTGGGCATACGGTATTCGTAAGCCTTGCCGTGCATGGGGCTCTGGTGGTTGGGATGACAGGCGGAACAGTCATCGCGCTTGCCGAACTTGGCCTCCATGCGCTGGATGGAAAGCGAATGGCAGCGGGCGCAGACTTCAACCCCCGGCTTGCGGGTAAAGGGAATGGCCCCCTTGCCGTCAGGCATGCCGTGACAGGTCTGGCAGCGCACGAGGGTGATGCCGTGCTTGCTCTCGTACCATTCCTGCGCAAGACGCGGGGTGCTCTTCATGTGGCAGGCGTAGCAATCGCCCGCCATCTGCGGAGAATCCAGATGCTTTGCCGCCTCGCAGCGCTCCGCAGGGAAGGCCCAGGCCATATACAGAAAATAGCCGCCCGTCAGCACCGCCAGGGCAAGCAGAACGATGAGCAGTTTCTTGTTGCGAGTCATGGCCGTATCTCCTTGATTTTCTGTGCGAACTTCTGATTTGCGGGAATGCGCTCGTCAAATGCGGGCAAGTGGGCAAGGTTGCGATGGCAGCCCACGCAACCGCTACGGGCCTGACCGTTCTTGCCTTCGTAATTGTCGTGCGCAAGGCGGCCCTCTGCCGAGATCGGCCCGTCTGCCTTGGCATTACGTGTCAAATCCTGATGGCAGGCGCGGCAGTTGGCATCGTCCGTAAAGCGGCGGGCAATGGGTTGCATGGCAGCCCGGTCAAGATCCGTTCCGCCATCCACATTGTGAACCCACAGGTCTTTTATCCCCATCCATGCCTTGGCGCCGAGCATGCGGGCCAGATTGCCCGAAGGGATATGGCATTGCGAGCATCCGATGGCTTTGCCCTGTGCGTCCTTGGCGTGCGGGGAGAGCATCAGTTCATCCTGATACACGCGCATTTCGTGGCAAGACAGGCAAAACTCCGTCCGCGACGAATACGACACTCCCGCTGCCGCCAGGCCTACGCACGCGGCCAGGGCGATACAGCCCACAATCCAGACGCGCTTAGAAGGATACGGCATGGTTTTGGTCTCCATGGCTGATGGTGCCGCCAAGCCAAAAGGGCACTCCCGTCCGGGGATATGCCTGCGGCAGGGCGCAAATTGTGAATTTCACCACAAAAAGCAAAAGAGGTGCCAAAAACCCTGTTTTAAAAATTTGTGTGATTAGCGGTAGTTTGTGATCTTCTGGAAGGCAGGGGGCTTAGGATTTGTCAGAATAAAATGACAAAAGTCATCTTATTCTGACAATGTGACAACTGGAGCAGACAAAAAAACCGAGCCAGCACTTTGACTGGCTCGGGAACGTGAGATGGGGCGGGGGCATATCCCGGCCCTCAGACAGATAAAAAACGCGACAAAAACTATTTTTGCGCGGCAGGCGTATTTTTATAAATCCAGGTGCTAACAGCAGTAACCGCTTGTCCTTCTATACCCAAAAAGCCGTGCGCAGACATGCCCTGGCAAGCGTCGGCAATGGCATCCCCGTGCGAAAGAGCTATCACATCCTTGCGGGGTGCGTTTTTGAAGACGCGCTGCAAACCGGCCACGCCGGAATACGGGCTGACCTTACAGGCATCCTGCTCATTGTGCAGAATAAGAACGGGGATGGAAATGCGCCCCAGATCCGCATTGTAGATGGTGCCGGAATTCTTTTTGCTGCTCTGCGTAACAGTGGAGCTGACCACCAGGGCATCGGCATTGCCGTGCTCCAGCCGCGCGGCGGTGTTGGCCGCGGATATGGTGCCCCTGCTGGTTCCCACCAGCACCACGGGCACATGCCACTGTTTACGCACAAATTCCATGACCATAGCGGCATCCTGAGCCTGCTCCGCGCTTGTGCGGTAACTGTTGGCGCTCTGGTTGCTTATGCCTGTCGGCACATCCAGCAGCACCGCCACCAGGCCCTCCCTGGCAAAGAGTTCTCTGGAGCGGGCCAAAAAATTTCCCTGAAGGCTTGTCTGATCCCCATTTTCCGTCAGCCCCAGGCAGCCGTTATCGCCCGCAAAAAGGATCACGGCGGCCTTTGGCTGTGCGGGCACATCCACCAGAGCGCGCAGTGCACCCTGCTTGGCGGTTTGCCACTGCACAAAAAGGCGCTCGGGTGATGTGGAAAGTTTTTTCTGCACCGCGCTCTGAGCATCTGCGCTCCAGGCTGGGCCACACAACACGCTCAACAGTATTCCACAAAAAAGGCACAGGGCAAAAAAAGGCTTCCACCCCTGCGCATTTTGACGCGCTGTCAGGGGCACTGACGAATCTGAGCCAATACCGATCATTGCGCCTTCCTGTTGTATCTGGCGATCACCGCCGCTCCAGAATCCCTGAGTGTCGCTGCCCTGCCCAGCGCCAGCAGCGCCATATTGTCCACAAATGCCCTTCATTGTGTAAGGAAACCGTTAAGGAACCCCTGCGTGGTGCAAACTGGCACTGCTGCCGCTGTAGTATCCCCGCCCCCATTGTGGTTTGGTGCAAATCCGCTACAGTATGCCCATGATACGTTATGGATTTGCCTGCAAGACCATCGGGGTGCCCGGCGCTGACTTGAGCGCTCTTACCCTTGCCAGAGCCACGCCCGAAAACATGCTCGCCGTGTGCCGCCACAACCTGCGCGCTCTGGGAGTCATGCTGCGCTACTGCGCCTCGGCGCGCATCCCCCTGATGCGCATCAGCTCGGACATCATCCCGCTGGCCTCGCACCCGCAAAACACATTTGAATGGCGTGCCCGGCTGCACGAGGAATTTAAGGCACTACGCGCCGTGCTGGAGGAAACCGGCATCCGGGTTTCCATGCATCCCGGTCAGTACACGGTGCTGAACTCCCCTCGGCTGGATGTGGTGGAGCACGCCGTTGCCGATCTTGTATTCCATGCCGACTTTCTTGACGCGTTGGGGGCGGACGGCAGCGCCCGCATAGTGCTGCACCTCGGCGGGGGCTATGGCGACAAGGCATCCGCCCTCGCACGGCTGGCGGAAAATCTGTTGGCCCTGCCGCCGCATGTGCTGGCCCGCATCTCGCTTGAAAATGATGAGCGCACCTTCACCATTGAAGATGCCCTGCACATCTGCGGAAAATGCGGCATGCCCGCGATCTTTGACGTTTTTCACCATTCCCTAAACGCCCCGGCAAAGGGAAATCTGGCGTACTGGCTTGATCGCGCCATGGAGAGCTGGACCCCACAGCATGGCCGCCCCAAACTGCACTATAGCCAGCAGCTTGCAGGCGGCAAACCGGGCATGCACTCGCGCACCATTGCCATGCGGGGATTTATGGAATTTCATCAGTCGCTGGGGCAGCGCGAGCTGGATGTGATGCTGGAGGTGAAGGACAAAAACCTTTCAGCCGAAAAGTGCATCCAGCTTACCAATCCAGGGCTGACGCGGCAGGAGCTTACGGCCCAGTGGGCCAGATACAAGTATCTGGTGCTGGAGAGGGATCAGGCCGCCTACACGGGCATACGCGCTCTGCTCAAGGCGGAAACGCCCGATGCCAAGGGTTTTTATGCGCTGGTGGAGCAGGCGATGGAAAAGGGACTTTACGGCCCGCAAGCCCGCAATGCCGCAGAGCATGTGTGGGGCTATGTGGACAAGCTGGCCTCTCCCGCAGAAAAAAAGCGCGCCCTGGCGGGCATGGCAGAGCTGCAAAACGGCATTGCCGCCCTGCCGCGCGTCAAACGCCTGCTGCTGACACTGGCCGAGCGGCATAAGGTGGAATACCTGCTGCACAGCATCTATTTTTATGTGTAGCAAAAAAATCGGCGCAGGGCAGAACCGTGCGCCAAAAAATGTCAGGCTGTTTCGCCCTGCCACTCCATGTGCAGCAGGGGATAGGGATTGCCCTGCCCGTCCAGAGCAGACCGCCCCACCACCTTGAAACCCTGCCGCTCATAAAAAGTCAGAGCCTGCGGATTCTGTTCGTTCACGTCCAGCGTCAGCCGTGGATGCAAAGCCCGCATATGCTCCAGAAGCGCCCCGCCCACACCGTGACGGAAGCAGCGCGGTTCAACAAAGAGCATCTCCACCTGCGCGCCGTTGCAGCCAATAAAGCCCGCCAATATGCTGCCCGCTGCGTGTTGCGCGGGTGCAGCCTGCGCGCAAGGCGCAAGCTCCGCCACCCATAGAATTTCTACGCCCGGCAGGTAGGCGTTGCGCACATCATGGAACAGGCGTTCCACCTCGCCGGAAGGCAAAAAATGGTGGGTGGCCTCCACGCTGCGCCGCCACAAATCCGCCAAGGCCGCATGGTCGCAGGCCGTTGCCTGCCGGATGCGCAATGTCTGCAAAAGAGCCTTTTCGTCAGCGCCGCTCATCGAACATTCTGATGAGCAACCCCGGCCAGCAGCCCGGCGGTGCGGTCGACACGCAGGGGCGGCACCTGGCTTTGCACTTCGAGGGTAAACTGCTCCTTGACCAGCTGACCGCTGTCGAGCAGGGCGCGGGCGCGAGCCTCTCGGTCAGGTGCGGCAGAAGCCACCGCTGAGGGCGACTGCTCATGCCCCTTGGCATACTTGGGCGAAAAATGTCTTTCGACCAGCGCCACGCAAACCGTGTAGGCCACAAAAACCACTGTTACCCCGCCGAGAAACAGCGCCGTGCGCAACAACATCTTAAGCGTTTCCATACATCTCCCGACCTGAACGTGTTATGCAGGCGCGGCTTCCCCGGCAGAGGGAGCCAGTACTTCCATCATGTCGCCCGTGCGCACAGCGCCGCCGTGCAGCACTTTGGCAAATACGCCCTGGGTGGGCATGATGCATTCGCCCATGGTGTGGAATATCTGGCAATGACTGTGGCATTCCTTGCCGATCTGCGTAACTTCCAGCAGCACGTCATGACACGCAATGCGGGTTCCCACCGGCAGAGCGGCAAAATCAATACCGTCCACTATCAGATTTTCTCCAAAACAGCCGTTGGCGACCAGAGCGCCCCGCGCCTTGAAGGCCTCAATGGCCTGCCACGAAAGCAGGCTGACCTGCCGGTGCCAGTTGCCCGCATGAGCATCACCTTCAATGCCATGATTTTCAATAATATTTGCCTGATCCACGGCCTTTTTGGCCGTGCCTTTTTTCTGACTGGTGCAAATGGCTATGATCTTGCCCATACTACATTTCCTTTACTGTCTTTATGCCTTGCCGCCTGCAAACGGCTGCCCGCAGTCTGCCCCAGATAGGCGGCTGCGTCCAGTCAGGCGGCAAGCCTGCTGCCAGACACATCATGTGTGCTTGTCCACCCGCCAGATCGCCGTGGGCGAAAAGCCAAGCAAACAGGCGCGTGAGCAGTGGAACCATCTAATAACACTA
The DNA here is from genome assembly GCF_902477725.1 of uncultured Desulfovibrio sp. Lineage (NCBI taxonomy): Bacteria > Pseudomonadati > Thermodesulfobacteriota > Desulfovibrionia > Desulfovibrionales > Desulfovibrionaceae > Desulfovibrio > uncultured Desulfovibrio sp. The sequence goes on from NZ_CABSIF010000001.1 coordinate 73,115, forward strand.
TTTACGTAGGTTATCACAGCCCGCGCGCGCCGCCAAGGTGAGCCGCCTCAGTAATTATACTTCCAGGTCAGGCCACCCTTGGTGCTCTGCTGCTCGGTGCGCAGTTCAAGGTTGGCCTTTGGGGTCAGTTCCAGCTGAATCACAAAGGCGGTTGTGCCCTGCTTGGCACCCTGCTGTACGCCCACATAAATATCTTCTGTGAGGTACTTGCCCATCTCCACCGAGCTGCCCGCAGCCATGCCCTCGCCGCCTTGGCCCGACTGGCCCGTCCCGTTTGTGCCGGAAGCGCCGGAATTGAAGCGCAGCACATCGACGCCCAGCGCCTGACGTGCAGAATCCAGCACACCACTGCCTCCGCTGCCCGAGCCAAATCCGGCCAGTTGCGCCACTGCGGCGGCCAGCCGCAAATTTTCGAACCGCCCAAGTTCGCTGGCACTTTTGCCAAAAAGTATCTGGGCCAGAATTTCATCGCGCGGCATTTCAGGGTCACTGCTCAGGATCAATTGCATTTTGCGCACAGTGCCCACAATGCTGATATTGGCCATGAGCGCAGGAGTCTGAGTGGTCAGCATGATATCCAGCAAGGGGTTGGATACAGCCCCGCCGCCAAAGGTCACAGCGCCCCGCGCCAGCTTGAAATTTTTGCCCAGAATATCAAGGCTGCCTTTTACCGCGCTAAGCTGGCCGGAGATCAGCGGTTCTGCGGGTGTGCCGCCCACATGCATGTCTGCCTTCCACTCGCTCTTGAGGCCAAACCCTTCCACGACAAAACGGCCGGGGATGACAATGCGCAAGTCCAACAGGCCCGCATTGCCGCCAGAGACGGGAGCCGTTGAGGTTGGGGCAGCAACAGCAGAGGATGCGGCCTTTTTCCCCTGCGGCACGGCAGGCGTGGGCGGTTCATACCCGGCTCTGGCCCAGGCGGGCGAAACCTCGCTGATGGGCAAGGTGGTGATGCTGCCGCCCACATCAAGATTGTTAAGCAGCACAAGGCCCTGATTCACGGTAACTGTTCCACGTACTTGGGGCGCTGCGGCACTGCCAGCCACAGAAGTCTGCGCGGAGAATTCCACGCGGATGTCGCGGCGGCGCAGGGGACGCAGATGGTCAACCACGGCCTTGAAATCAAGCATACTGCCGTCAAGCCTGCCCTGCCCGGTGATGCGCGCTGTACCGCCCTGCCCGTCGGCTGCGCCGAGGTTCAGACGGGCAAGCCCCAATGCGCCGCCGCGGCCTTCTTCAAGATCAAGCCGCAGGTTGATGCCCGTGAGCAGCACGCCGTACTGCAAATTTTCGTAACGGGTGTCGTCCATGCGCACAAAACCCTTCGGGGCCGGGGCCTCAAGGCTGCCGCCCACATCAAGCGAAAGCACAAGCCGCCCCGCAAGCCGCTGGTCGGCCACAGGCATCAGGCTCCACAAGGGGGCCACGGCTCCGTTCCAGCGCACTGACGCGCGCAACGGCCCCTGCATGTTCGGGCTCGGCAATCCGTCCGGCCCGAAAAGAAGGGGCAAACGTGCCTCTACCCGGCATTCCGTACCGCCCAGAGCCGCCACCGTGGCCTGATCCGGCACGAGGCGCAGGGCCAGAGCGCCGCCGCCAGCGTTGTCCCTCTCCAGCTTTCCGGTCAGCGCAAGGTTCATGGGTTTGAGCGCCGCACCCGGCACCACAAGACCGCGCACGTCAACGCGCAGATCCCCTCCGGGTTGGGCCGGGGTGCCGGTAAGCCTCGCGCTGGCCTCAAGCTCGCCCTTGGGCAAGGCCGGGATCAGCACATGCCAGGGCGTGAGCGAAAGATGTTCAAGCGTAAGCCGCATATCAAGCTTTTCCGGCCCAAGGGCGGCCTGCGCCCGTAACCTGCCGGAAGGCTTCATGGCTACATCAAGACCGCTGACCGCCAGATCCCCCGCGCCGTAGCGCATTGTGGCCCCTGCCGCCACGCGCAGGCCCAGCTTTTGCGCGGGCAGGTCAAGATCAAGACGGCGCAATTCAAGCAGGCCGGGCTGCCAGCGCACTGCGCAGCGCGTTGCGGCAAATCCGCTTGTTTCGAGGCTGGCCTCCAATGGCCCGAATATGGAACCCTGCGCGCGCAGCTTGGCACCAAGGCGGATAGTCCCGCTGCGTACCCCGGCGAGGTCAAGCCGGGCGGCAAGCAGGCCCTTGCCGAGGGCATCAGTCAGCATCGCCTCGCCCTCCAAACCCTGGACTTCCACCGGCTGACCGTTGCCTGCCCGGTAGGCCAGCCGAGGCACACGCCAGCGAAGCGTTGCCTGCTGGGTGTACGCGACCTGCGGAGCCGGAGGCTGCATTGTCTGGGCCTGAGGATTCTGACCGGGGGGACTCTGAGCTGGCGGATTCTGAACTGATGAATCCTGGCCTGACGAATTTTGAGCGGCTGTGGGCACCGCAGGTTCCGCCCGCTGCGAAACCAGTTCGAGGGCGAGTGCTGCGTCTCCGTCCAGCCGCACCCCCGGCAACATGGCTGACAGCGCCTGCCAGTCGGCCACGCGCACATCCACCTTGCCGTCCACGCGGGGCATGCCGCCCGCCAGAGGCGGCAAAGGCAAAGCCGCAGCCAACTGACCGGAACCGGCAACGCCCAGCAACTGACATTGAAGATCACGCACGCCAGCGCGCAAAAGCCCATGCCCGTCTTCCCTGCCGTTCAGGGCAAAAAGCGTAGCGCCAAAGCGTTGGGGATGGCTATCCACCACGGCGGAGGCCTGCACTTTTACTGTCAGTTCCGCTGCCTGCTCCGCATCTTTTTGGCCGGGGGCTGACAGCTTTACTTGTGCCGGGGCTACACTTGTCTGCTTGAGAGCGCCAAGCAGCACTCGCCCCCAGTTGAGCGGCGTGGACGCCAGTTTCAGGGAAATATCCGCCAGGGCATGCCCACCCACATTCCACGCGGGGCAATCCAGCGCTATCCGCGTGTCTGGAGTTTGCAGCGGCCCCTTTGCCGTGATGCGCAACTGGGCGCGTTCCGGCAACAAGCCGCCGCTATTTGTGGAAGGGGCGGCGGCTGATGCGGGTGCGGACTTTTCAGCAGCGTCTTTTTCCGTATCAGCTTTCTCGCCAAGGCTGGCCTGAATATCCACATCCATAGGCCCGTCCAGCCACGAAGCGGCTCCGCCAGCGTCCCACTTTGCGTGCCCGGCAAGGTGCAGAGGCCCGGCTTCAACGTTGATGCTCTCCAGCGCAGCGCTGGCCCCGACAGCTTCGCCGCCTGCGGCGGGAGCCGTCACGCGCGCCGCAAGGCGCAGCCGCGCATTGGCGCCTTCACGCAGCAAAACGGCAAGCCCACCCGATTCAGCGGGCTGATTATTGGCAGAAGATATTTTTACGGGGGAACTTTTGGGAGGGATTGCAGGAGAATCATCGGCAACAGGGTCGGGAGATCTGCGCAGGATCGCGGCGAGCTCGGCGGCAGCATCAAGGCCAAGAACTTCACCCACGCGGGAGGGGGCAAGGGTAAGATGGGCTGTTGATTCCACCCCGTAGATTACCGCCCCGGCCACCTGTAGAGGGCTATCGTTCGCACACGCGATTCTGACCAGCAGGGATGCTTGCGCGCCCTGAGTTCCGGCCACCAAACTCAGGTTGGCTTCAAGACTGGCATCGGCAGCGGGGGTGTTTTGCCCTCTGCCCTGCGGCTCGGGATGCGACTCGGGATGCCTTTCGGGCAATGTTGCGCCGGATGCCGCTGGTGGAACCTCTGGGGCAGAAGACGCACTTTTTTCAGCAGATGGCGCGGCACCCGTAGCGACTGGCGGAGTTTCATTCCGGGCATCGGCAGGAGCCTCCCCACCCAGCAAGGCCTGAGGCAAACGGGCATTGAGGATGTTCAGCCTTTCAAGGCGCACCTGCGGCAACCAGCTGGGCAAACCGCCAAGCGAACGCAGGGCATCGCCCAACATGGTGCGCAAAGCCGCTTCAGTCAGAGGGGGCGCAGACGCAGGTTCCGGTGCGTCCGGCAGTATGGGCAGGCGCAGCAGTTGCGCGTCATTTACATATACGGAAGCAATACGCACGACCGAAGGCAGGGCGCGCCAGTCCCACTGCACGCGGCAGTCCGGCAGGCGCATCCACAGGCCGTCACCGTCGAACAGTTCCACACCAAGAGAAAATTCAAAGGGCAAAGAGCCGGAAAGATGGGTGATTCGCGCCCTCACCCCGGCAGGGGGCGCGCCGGATTCCGGCGCGGCTTCCATAGCCGTATTGATTTTTTCCGTCAGCCAACCCTGCACGGAGTCGCTGCGCAGGGCCGCGAGGGTTGCGGCAAGGGCAATCACGCACAGCAGCACGCACAGGCCCAGAGCCCAACCTGCGCGACTCAGCCACTTGCGAAAAGGGCCACGGCCCCCACCAGAGGGCTTCCTGTGACCGGGCTGGCCCGCACTGGGGGAAGCCTGGCCGCCCAGAGCGGCAGATGCGGAAGAAGAGGAAGACGGCGGGGCCGCGCTGTGTTCCTGATCCATCAGAAAGACTGCCCTATGCTGACGTAAATCTGCACCGGGGGGTCGCCGTCAATGGGCTGCAAGGGAAAGCCCACATCCAGCCGCACAGGGCCGATGGGCGTGTAGTACCGCAGGCCAAGGCCAGCGCCCCAGTTCATGTCGCCAATGATGCGCGGCAGCTCGTCCCTGTAGACCATGCCGCCATCGAGAAAAGGCACAATGCCCACATCTTCGGTAATTTTATAGCGCGCCTCAAGATTGACCACCTGATAGGAACGCCCGCCCAGCGGCTCGTCCTTGTGGTCGCGCGGGCCGAGCGACTGATAGGCATAGCCGCGCACAGAACCCGCCCCGCCCGTATAGTAGCGCAAACTGGCCGGGATAGTGCGCAGACCGGCGCCCGCAAGCCCCCCGGCCTCGACCCTGCCTGCAAGCACAAGCTTGTCGTCCGGCAGGCCGTCCTTGCGGAAGGGGGCGTAATAGCCGCTGGCTGTAACAACGCCTGTCATGACGTTGAAAGATTCGCCATAAAAGCCCGTGTAGGGCTTGACCTTGACAGCAAGCTCCGAGCCGTCGGAAGGATTGAGGATATTGTTGCGCGTGTCGCGCCGCAGGCCCACCCGTGGCCCAAAAAATCCGTAGCCCTTGGGATCCTGCTCGTTATCCTTGATGGAGCCGCTTTCGCCCCCAAGGCCAGCGCTGCCCCACCACTGGCGCGAAAGCCGTCGCTCGATATCGCCGGAACCGCTGCCCGCAATTTTTTCGTAGGCGCTGGTATCTTCCCGCAGGGTGGAGCCTGTAACAAGCAGTTTCTGCTCTCTGGCCATAAAGGCAGGCTTTTCAAACACTGCCTTGAGGCCCTGTGTTTCCGTAGCCAGAGGCGCTGTGAGCGTAAATTTTTCACCATTGCCAAAGACATTGCGGTTCTCCCACATGCCTTCCACACCGAGGCCCGTATCCGTATCATACCGGGCGCTGGCCCCCACCGAATGGAAGGGGGCTTCCGCCACGGTCACTTCCAGAGGCAGCACGGAGGCGCTTTCGCGCCCTGCGCCCCAGGCGAGATTTTCTTCCAGAGGTTTAACCTGCACCGAGCGGAACAGGCCCAGACCGCGCAGCTTGTTGGCGTAGTCTTCCACCATGTCCGAATCCCACGGCTCCTCACCAACATTCCAGGGGGCGAGCCGCTGCACGTATTCGGCATTCACTTCTTTTGCTCCGCGCACTTCGATGCGGCCCATGAGCGCTGGCGGGCCGGGGCGCACCAGGATATCGGCATTGAGCTTGCGGGCCTCGCGGTCAAGGGTATAGCTGGTATCTGCCACAGCGGCGAGGGGGTAGCCCTGCCGTCGCAAGGATTCTGGCAGGGAATCCACCGCCGCGAGCAGGTCATCGGCCGCAATGGGCTTGCCAATGGCTACACCCGGCAAAACAGCAGGGAAGGACGGCGGGGGCACGGGTTCCGTTTGCAGCCCCCAAAAGCCCACTTCTCGCTGCCTGTTGCGAAAAAACTGCGGGATGTCGGGTTCCGGTTCGTAATACACATCGGCGCGGCCAAGGCTGTAGCGCTTGCCTGGCGAAAGAACGAGGTCAACAACAACGGGCGAGGCGTCCTTGTCTATTTGAACGGAAGCAAGGCCGTCATAATAACCCTGGGAGTGCAGCAGGCTTTGCGCGCTGGCAGTGTCGACTCTGGCGCGCCTTTCCAGAGCCAGCAGGCTGTCTGGCGGCTCCTTGGCAAGCTGCACAAGCTGGCTTGAGGCCTTCATCTGCCCTGCCAGAGAATCCGGGCCATCCTGCACCTTGATGCGCACCTTATACGGCACTGGATTGCCCTGCCACGCCGTTTCCAGCCCCGGCGGCGCTGGCTGCGGTTCTTCTGCGGGCGCGCGGGCCAGCAAACCGCAGCCCCCTGCGCACAGCAGCAGCACCGAGACAACGAAGGCTCGCAGTACGGAAAGGCTGTTCGCCCTCCGGGGGTGTAGTTCGCCAAGGGTGGAGATCATGCCGAAGCATACGTTGCCCCGCCGCATGAATCAAGAACCATTCGCAACTGTTGCTTGCAAAAAACTGCCGCTTGGCTAGGATTGTTGCAACAGGCCTTGCAGCCTGCGCAACGCATAACAACAGGAAAAAGTATGAATTACGATCTCTGCCTGCACATGGACAGCAAGGACCCCGCCATTCTGCGCCTTGTTCTTCGTAATGCGGCCAACTATATCAAAGCCCTGCCCGAAGAACGCTTTCAGCTTGTGGTTGTAGCCAACGGCCCCGCCGTCACCCAGTTCGTCAAGGGCAATGAAGAATTCCGCGCCATTGCGGCCCCCTTGCAGGATCAGGGCCTGCGCATTCTGCTGTGCGCCAACGCGCTGGCCGACAACAAGATCGACCATGCCGACATCTGGCCCGGCTGCGATGTTGTGCCCGCTGGTCTTGTGGAAATTGTGCGCCTGCAACGCGAAGGCTTCGCCTACATCAAGCCCTAGGACGGACTGCGTTTCTGTGGGCATCTGCGGTGTCTGAGCGCGTTCTATCCTGCGCTTTTTTACTATTGCTTCCGGTCTGGCCGGGGGAGACAGAGCATGGAATGCTTTGGGGAAATTCTCGACATGGTGCGCCGCCAAAGCCCCGTGGTGCACAGCATTACAAACTATGTGACAGTCAATGACTGCGCAAATATCATTCTGGCTGCGGGGGGATCGCCCATCATGGCTGATGATGCGGCGGAAGTGGAGCAGATTGTGGGCCTCAGCTCGGCCCTGGTTCTCAATATCGGCACACTCAATACCCGTACGGCGGCGTCCATGCTGGCGGCGGGCAAGCGCGCCAATGCCCTGAACATTCCCGTTGTGCTCGACCCTGTGGGCGCGGGCGCTTCCAGCCTGCGCAATGAAACGCTGCGCACCCTGATGCAGGAAGTGCGCTTTGCCGCCATCAAGGGCAACAGTTCTGAAATCCGCTTTCTGGCGGGCGACAAGGCCACGGCGCGCGGCGTTGACGCTGATGAAGGCACGCTCGTTTCAGAAGACAACCTTGCCGCATCAGCCCGCATGGCCATGGACATGTACGCCGCCACTGGTGCGGTTATCGTCATAAGCGGTCGCATCGACATTGTGGCCCACTCAAAAGGGGCCTGGGCCGTCAGCAACGGCGACCCGCTCATGACCCGCATCACCGGCGCAGGCTGTATGACCGCCGCCGTGGTGGGCTGCTGCGTGGGTGCTGCTACGGCTGAGCTGCCGCAGGCCTGCCTGTGCGCCATGTGCTCCATGGGCGTAGCCGGGGAAATTGCCGCAGAAAATATGGGGGCCGTGGGCGGCGGCACGGGCACCTATCGCACCCTTCTGCTGGATGCCATGAGTTCCCTTGACGGCCCCGCCATCACCTGCCGAGGCAAGGTACAGCACATAGCCTGACCTGCGCCAGAGTTCAGCTACTCACAAAGCCCGCCGCCGCTCGACATTTGAGCGGCAGCGGGCTTTTACAATTCCGGCGTCTGGTTGGCAAAAAAACTTTTAGCTCAGGTTACGAATACATATGTTCCTGCTCTAAATTGGCAGCCGCACAATGCAGAACACATCGTTGACGTATCGCCCATCGCGCTTGTATTCGCGGTAGCCGCGCGAGCGCGCGCAGCCCACGGCATACAGTACACCGTCTACAGATTCGAGCTGCGAGGTGCATTCACCCTGCCCAAGGGCCAGCCATTGGGGCTGTAACTGACAGCTTTCGCCGGGGTGCATGTGGGCTTCGCTGGCGGCCACAACGGTTCCGCCCGCTTCGGCAAAAAAGCTTGCTGCCCCGGTGATCACTTCGCCGTCCCCATTCTTGGGCAGGGTATCGCCCAGCATGTCCGCAAACTGCGGCAGGGAATCAAAAACAATGCTTATGCCGCCAACGGCCTGCCCCCCCTGTGGTGCAAACACGGGGGCGCTGTACACATAGGTGGGTTGCGTCGCGCCCTTGGGGTGATACAACTCAGTAGCGCGAAAGGGCGAGACGGAAAAATCGTCCGAATCCTTGAGCGACAGCGTACGGCGTACATAATCCTCGCCTATCTGTTGCCCGTAGAGACCACGTTCCCCGGCCTGCGAACAGGCCACCACCGTTCCCCGCGCATCGTAGAGAAACAGGTTGGAATACACCGTATAATAGCTGTTGATGTACTCCAGAATATCCTCAAGCCGTGAAAGGTCGCCCTTGCTGACGGACGGATGCGCAAGGATACGCCGAAAATCCGGCGTCAGCGCCCACCAGCGACAGTCGTTGGCCCGTTCATACAGATTGCGATCCATTATTTCCACGGTGATGGAAGCCAGAAACGAGGCATCGTTCAAACGCGAAGCCGTAACCGTTTTCAGCAGGCCATCGGTGAAATAATGGAACTCATGCTCCATCTCGATGCTCATTTTGCGCACCGCATCCAAGATGGGTGGCAGGGCCTGGGCGGCGTGGCGTTCGTCATCCCGCGCGTTGCCGCTTTGACGGGCGGCCATTATCTGCCCGTTGAGCGCCGCCAGCGTCAAGTCGCCCATAACATCGCCAGCCTGTTCTTCAATGCTGGTCAACTGAGCGGAAAAGCCCGCCTCCCGCCGCACGAGGGCAACATCGAGCTCTTCTGCCGTCTTGCTGGCAAACGCGCTTTGCGCGTTGCGCAGCACGTGGGTTTGCCATGCCTGCCCCTCATAGCCCTGATAGCCTTCTGAAGGACGCGAAACCGCCAGGGTTGCCTTGCTGGCATAAGAGGTCGCGGCAAAGCTGTCCTCCGGGGTGCGGGCAAAGGAGCGCCCAATGGGAACCATCCGCGTATCGCTGCTGGCAAAGGCCTGACCTTTTTCGTCCAGCAGCAGAATGACCATATCCTGTGCAAACCGCGCCATGCCTGCAAAAAGGTCTGCGGTTTCGCCGTCCATATCAAATACAAGGCAGAGCAGGCCCAAGGGTTCGGCTACACCTTCGGCCCGGATAGCATGGGAATATATAAGGGCCGACCTGCCATCGGGGGCGAGGTCTGTGGGCCGAAATGTTTCCACATATTCCTGGGCGGCAAGCGTCTGCCTGACCAGCGGATCGTTTGAGGCGCTCACCGGCCTTTTGGTATCAAGCTGCACGCACACCCGGCCCTGAGGATCAAGCACCATAATGTCGCGGTACACGCTGTATTTGGAGCGGTAGGCTGCAAGCCGGGCGCGTAGCGTGGGCACATCGCATGCGCCACTCTGCAAAAAACCCACAATTTCGCCATCTGTTGCCAGAAAGCTCACGTCCGCAGTGCGCTCGTAAAGATTGCGCTTGATGATGTCCATAACCACCTGGGCCACGGGCGACATTTCGCGCACGGCTTTTTCAAGCAGCTTTTCGCCCAGCATGTTGGTCATGTCCTGCCGCAGCAGGCCAAAAGTATCGCGGGTTTTGAAGATGAAATCAAAGAGGGTGGCGGCAATGGCGTTGCAGTTGATCTTGCCCGTGAGGGCAATCCACGTCCATTGCCGTTCCAGTTGAGAAAACACCGTGTGGCACCGCCTGATATCAGGCATAAAGGGAATCAGCTGCTCTACGGCATCTCTCGTGGACGCATGGGGGTCGCGCACAATCACCTCGCTCGGATTTTCTCTCGGCGCCGCAACGCAGAGCTAAAAAACGGACTATTGATAATCCGTTGCAAATTACAGTAACTGTATCAAACCTCAAGCGGGGGGGGCAAAGAACTTGTGGAAAATTTGCATAAAAGTCAATAATACTCTGATTTTTTTTAAAGAGGTATTTTTGCACATTCAGCTGTTTGTCTTATTGCAAACGATAGGCAACAAACAGCCACTTATTAGCGTTCCAATCATCCGTGACAGTCAAATACATTTCATTTTTTCATATTTGAACATGTATTCAATACATATAATCAAATCATTATATATATTACGTATAAAGCAGCGTAGCATGTCTTATCGTCTGCGTAATAAAAACTTAAGGCTATTTGCCTGAAGAGCATCGCCAATCATAGCAAAAAATCCTGCCCCCCTACAAAAAATTCATGTGCGCCGCGCAAACAACAACACCCCCGCAGAGCATGGCCCTGCGGGGGTGAACTATCTGAGAGAACGGCAGGAAGCCGTTCGCGATGCTGATGCTTAGTTGTTCTTGCGCTTGCCTGCGGTCTGGTAGCGCTTCATGGCCGAAAGCTCGGCCTTGCGCAGACGGATGGAAAGAGGCGTGACTTCCACCAGTTCATCTTCGCGCACAAAGTGCAGGGCATGTTCAAGTGTCATTTTTTTCACCGGGGTAAGGGTGACGTTTTCATCCTTGCCCGAAGCGCGCAGGTTGGTGAGCTTCTTTTCCTTGGTGGGGTTCACGTCGATGTCGTTATCGCGGTTGTGCTCGCCCACGATCATGCCTTCGTACACCGGATCGCCGGGTTCCACAAACAGAACGCCGCGCGGCTCAAGATTAAAGAGGGCATAGGCCACGCCAGCGCCAGCGCGGTCGGCAACGATGGAACCCGTGTAACGCGTGGGGAAGTCGCCGCGCCATTCTTCGTAGCCTTCCACATAGGAGTTCATGATGCCGGTACCCTTGGTATCGGTGAGGAACTCGTCGCGGTAGCCGATAAGGCCGCGCGAAGGCACGCTGAATTCAAGGCGCACACGGCCCGTGCCGTTGTTGACGCAGTTGAGCATACGGCCCTTGCGCTGGGCCAGTTTGTCGGTCACTACGCCCATGAACACTTCGTCGCAGTCCACGTACAGACGTTCGATGGGTTCGATAACCTTGCCGTTTTCGTCTTTGCGCAGAATAACTTCGGGCCGGCCGACGGAAAGTTCAAAACCTTCGCGGCGCATGGTTTCGATAAGGATGGCCATCTGAAATTCGCCACGGCCCTTGACCAGGAATGCGTCGCGGTCAGCGGTGTTTTCCACGCGCACGGCCACGTTGCGCAGGGTTTCCTTGACCAGGCGGTCATAGATGGCGCGGCTCTGCACAATCTTGCCCTCGCGACCGGCCAGGGGAGAGCTGTTGATGCCAAAGCGCATGGCCACGGTGGGTTCGTCCACGCGGATGCGGGGCATGGCGCGGGGATTGTCGCGGGTGCAGATGGTATCGCCGATGGTCACATCTTCAATACCTGCCAGAACCACGATATCACCGGGCAGGGCCTTTTCCACTTCCACCACCTGCAATCCATCATACACCTGAAGCTTGGTGGCGCGCAGGGGCTTGGCCTGACCATCCTCGCCAATGCAAGCCAGGGATTCCTTGGCATAGACCGTGCCGTGCATGATGCGGCCCACGGCCAGACGGCCCAGATAGTCGGAATAATCGAGGTCGGCCACCAGCATCTGGAAGGGCTGCTCGGGGTCATGGCTGGGGCCGGGGATGTACTTAACAATGGCATCGAACAGAGGCGAAAGATCCTTCTGCTCGTCGTCAATGTTGTTCATGGCCACGCCAGCGCGCCCAATGGCGTACAGCACGGGGAATTCAAGCTGGTGCTCGTTGGCGTCCAGATCGATGAACAGGTCGTAAATTTCGTTGAGCACTTCCTGGGGACGGGCGTCCTTGCGGTCAATCTTGTTGATGACCACGACCACGGGCAGACCGGCCTCAAGGGTTTTGCGCAACACAAAACGCGTTTGCGGCAGCGGCCCTTCAGAGGAGTCCACCAGCAGGATTGCGCCGGTAGCCATGGAGAGCGAACGCTCCACTTCACCGCCAAAGTCGGCGTGGCCAGGGGTATCAATGATATTGATCTTGACCCCATTCCAGTTGACGGCGCAGTTCTTGGCGGCAATGGTGATGCCGCGTTCGCGTTCCAGATCCATTTTGTCCATCACGCGGTCGTCAACCTGCTGGTCGGCGCGAAACACGCCGCCCTGCTTGAACAGACCGTCCACAAGGGTGGTCTTGCCGTGGTCAACGTGGGCGATAATGGCGACGTTACGAAGGGATTCATTGTGCTGCATGGCTTTGTGCCCTTAAAAAACACTAGGTAGTGCGGTTTTGTTCCCCGCCGGGGGGAGATTCCGACTGGCAGCGAAGCTGCGCCAGTTCAGCGCCGGGTTCGGCCGACGCAGGCAGGGGGAAAAACCGGCAGTCGGTATTGTTTGTTCTTTAATGATGTCCGGGCCGCGCTTTTACGCACTTTTCAGAGTTTTGTCACCATGGCGCGGATGAGCCGACCCAGATTTTTGCCCGCCACTGCGGCCACTGCGAGGATTTCTTCCAAGGGGGCCGGGGTCATGCAGTCAGGTAAATTTTTATTGGTCAAACATGAAAGGCCAAGCACACGCATGCCCATATGACGTGCCGCAATGATCTCAAGTACGGTGCTCATGCCCACGGCATCGGCGCCCCACTGGCGGTACATGCGTGTTTCTGCGGGCGTTTCCATTTCCGGCCCATGCACGCCAATGTATACGCCGCGCTCAAGCCGCAGACCCATTTTTACTGCGGTTTCCATGGCCATCGCCCGCAAATCCGCGTCCAGAGGCGCGCACATGTCGGGGAAGCGCGGCCCCCATTCCTCAACATTGATTCCGGTAAGGGGCGAATGCCCGGTCTGGTTGATGATGTCGCTCATGCACATGATGCCGCCAGCATCAAACTGCGGGTTCAGGCCGCCCGCCGCATTGGTAATGATAAGGGTTTTTACGCCCATCAGCGCCATAACCCGCACACCCATACAGACCTCAGCCGGGGTGCGTCCTTCATAAAGATGGCAGCGCCCCTGCTGGATGAGCGCATAGCGCCCGATGGAGTCGTCCTCGCCGCACGCTCCGGCAAACCGGCCCCATACAAATGCGCCCGCATGCCCTTCCACGCTGGAAGCGGGAAAACCCGGCAAGTCGGTATAGGGAACAACAACACGGTCTTGCAGTTTTTCTGCCAGAGCAGAAAGCCCCGTACCCAGCACAATGCCCACAGGTGCATCCGCATCGGGCGCGGCCTTGGGATCAAGCCTGCGCGCTCCCAAGGGCAAGGCCAGAGGCCCCTGCGCGGCCTGAATGGCGTCACGGAGTGCCGTTGCGGCGCGCTGGACATCCTGAAAATTTTGCATAGAATCCCTCCTGAAAAATACGCTCAGTGGTCTGCTGTCAGGCCGCAATCCGCGCCGCGCGTTCCTTTGCCGCTGCGCGGCTTTTTGTGCCGGACAGCCCCTGCGCGAGTGGATTTTCGCGCCAAAAGCGGGTAAGAGGTGCGGATGCACAGTCTGTATAGCTCGCCAATCGACACCCCACAAGGGGGAAGTGGGCAGCGAAACAGAACCGTAACACCCCGCGATACAAATCCAAACTCCGGCACACGCCCGCTCCGCCACATGGGCAATCGCGGCCTTGCCGGGCATAAACCAACACAAAAAAGCGCAATTCAATGAGGGAGACAGGCTTGGACAAAGCTCAGGACAGCATTCCCCTGCAAAAGCACAAAATTCTGGTGGCCAACCGTGGCGAGATAGCCATGCGCATCATGCGCGCCTGCCGCAAGCTGGGAGTGGCCTTTACCGCCATTTTCACGGCTGAGGACGCGGCATCGGGCCATGTGCGCCTGGCGCGCGAACAAGGCGGAGAAAAAAGCCTGTACCGCGTGTCGTCTTACCATGACGCCAACGAACTTATGGCCGTGGCCGACGAGGCGGGCTGCACAGCAGTTCACCCCGGCTACGGTTTTTTTGCCGAGGATTTTCGTTTTGCACGCCGCGTGACCAAACGCGACCGGAAACTTATCTTCATCGGCCCCTCGTGGAAAATCATTCGCGAGCTGGGCGACAAAATCAACACCAAGCGCCTGGCGCGCAGCCTGGGCGTACCTACCGTTCCCGGTTCCGACCGCCCCATCTATGACGAAATGGAAGCCGAACGCATCGCCAAGAGCGTGTTCGAGTTTCAGGATCAGCAGGGCATCACGCGCCCGCTGGTGCTGGTCAAGGCTTCCGCTGGCGGCGGCGGCATGGGCATTGAGGAAGTGTACGACCCGGATCAGTTCCGCTCGGTCTACCGCCGCATCCGCAGCTACGCCCTGCGCCAGTTCAAGGATGAAGGCGTGCTCATCGAGCAGCGCATCACCGACTTCAACCACCTTGAAGTACAGGTGGTTTCTGACCGTTCAGGGCAGAATCCCGTGCACTTCGGCACCCGCAACTGCTCCATCCAGTCCACTGGCCGCCAGAAGCGCATTGAGATCGCCCCGGGCTTTGCGCCCGAAGAACTCAAGTACACCTTCGATGCGGGCAAGGTGCTGCGCGATATTGTTGACTACTCCCTCACCATGGCCCGCAAGGTGGGCTACGACAATGTGGGAACATGGGAATGGATTGTGACCCGCAAGGGCGAGCCCTTCCTGATGGAAGTGAACACACGCATTCAGGTGGAAAACGGCGTTTCAGCACGTATTTCAAGGGTGAACGGCAAGGGCGATGTGGACCTCATTGCCGAGCAGATCCGCATTGGCCTTGGCGAGCCTTTGGGCTACGGACAGAAGGACATCACCTTTGAAGGTCTGGGCATTGAATACCGCCTGATCGCCGAAGACCCGGACAGCAACTTCACCCCCTGGGTGGGCCGCATTGAAAAATTTGCATGGAAAGACCAGCCCTGGCTGACCATGCTCACCCATGTCCCGACAACTGAGCCTTACGAAATTCCCACGGAGTTTGACCCCAACCTGGCTCTTGCCATCATCTGGGGCAAAGACCTTGAGGAAGCCAAGGCCCGCGGCCTTGAATTTCTTGGGGATCTGCGGCTGGAAGGCCACAATGCCTCGGGCGAGGAACTGAAGTCCAACGTCAACTTCCTTGCGGCCAACACAGAGCGCATTTTGCGCTTCTGACGGGGATCAGCCCATGAGCACGGCACCGTCCACACATCTGGCGCAGGTTTCCGCAAACTGCGGAAGTTCCTGCGCTCTGGCCGGGGCGCAAACTTTGCGCACCCTGTATGGACGCATGCTGGCAGACAAGCCATTGGCCGCCCGGAATTCCGGGGATTTCGCCTACCTAAAAAAACCAGTCTAGCTGGCCCCAATATACTATGGACAACAACATCGAAAAACGCATCCAGAGTCTGCGCGACAGACTTACCTATCTGGTGGACATATTCGCCGGCAAGCACAAGGATAACGCCGACCTGCTTGAAGAAAAGCTGACCGCCTTCACTGCGCGCGTCCGCTCCGGCAATGTGGAAGATCCCTATGCCGAACTTGCCACGGTAGAAGACCTTTTCAACTATGTGGAACGCCGCCTTGAGGGCAGCATCACGCCCATGGACAAGGTGCGCATTGTGCGCCACGCCCAGCGTATCTGCCTGCGCGACATACTTGAAAACGTCTACGACAATTTCACCGAAGTGGGCGGTCAGGACGAGCACAGCCTCGACCCCAGCATGCTCATTGCCCGCGCGGTCATTACCCGCCGCCGGGGCAAAAAGGTATACACCCAGTCCGTCATGGTTATCGGGCAGGAAAAGGGTCACGGCGCGGAATTCCGCAACGGCGGCTCGGTCAAGCCCTGGGGCAACGCCAAGGCGCAGCAGTACATGCGCGTAGCCGAGACCGAAGGGATACCTGTCCACACCTACATCTTCACGCCTGGCTCGTATCCAATTGAGGATTATCCCGGCGCGGCACAGCAGATCGCCCGCAACATCTACAGCATGGCTGGCCTGCGCGTGCCCGTTATCGCCGTTATTTCCGAAGGCGGTTCTGGCGGCGCGGAAGCCATCGGCCTTGCCGACAAGCGCCTGATGCTCTCGCACGGCTACTATTCGGTTATTTCGCCCGAAGGCGCCGCCGCCATTGAAGGCCGTATCAAGGCTGGCCAGCGCGCCACGCCCGAGCTGATTGAAAGCTGCGCCAATAACCTCAAGATGACTGCGCAGGACAACCTCAAGTTCGGCTACATCGACCGCGTGGTGCAGGAGCCGCCTCTGGGCGCGCGCCCTTGGCACTTCGACTTTTTCCGCAGTCTGCGGCAGGAAGTACTGCGCGCCACCGATGAGGTAGTGATCTCCACGCGTACCATGCCCGGCCTCAAGGGCTTGGCCCTGGCCCGTGTGCGCAAGCCCGACGCCAACCTGGACGAAATGTACACCCGCTGGGGGCTGACCTCTGCCGCCAAGGACAGGCTGCGCGAACGCCGCCAGCAAAAGTTCCTGCGGCTCTCGCGTCAGGCAGCGCGCGACAGGCGTCCCTTCTTCACCAAGATGGCCGTTGCCACCTGGGACTGGCTCACCAAGCCGTGGGTCAGCTTCAAGTACGATTTCTACCGCAAGCACCAGATGCGTATCCGCACCTTTATGGAAGAAATCGACAACGAGTGGGAAGTGTTCAAGAGCCGCCTGCTGGCCCCCTGGCACAAGCTCACCCGCAAGCTCCCCAGCGCCAAGGCCGAAAGCAGCAAGGTCAAGGAACTGACCGCCCTGTCCACGTGGTCGGACGACGGCCGCCGCAGCCGGTGGAACTACATTTCGCCGCGTTACAAGACGGACCGGGCCATCACCTGCCCCAACAGCGCCGCCTATGGCTGCCTTGACCTGTGGGGGCCTGACCTCTTTGCCGAATTCGCGGGCGTGTGCAGCCACTGCGGCTACCACTTTCCCATGGAGCCGGAATGGTATGTGAAGAACGTCTTTGACCTCGGCTCGGTCTTTGAATTCAACAGCGAAATTGAAGCGGGCAACCCCCTTGATTTCCCCAACTTCAGCGACCGCGTTCTTGACGCGCAGAAGAAAACCGGGGCCAAGAGCGGCTGCATGACCTTTGAAGCCCGCATTGACAATACCAAGATGGTCGTGGCCATGCTCATGGGCACCTTCCGGGGCGGCTCCGTGGGCGCGGCGGAAGGCTACAAGTTTGTGGAAGCCGCCCAGCGCGCCGCCAAGAAGCGCTATCCCTTCCTGGCCTATGTGCACGGCACGGCGGGCATCCGCATTCAGGAAGGTACGCACGGCGTTATCCAGATGCCCCGCTGCACCGTGGCTGTGCGCCGCTACATTGAATCCGGCGGCCTGTATATGGTGCTGTACGACACCAATTCCTTTGCCGGCCCTGTGGCCAGCTTCCTCGGCTGCTCGCCCTACCAGTTCGCGGTGCGCTCGTCCAACATCGGCTTTGCCGGGCCGGGCGTTATCAAGGAAACCACGGGCATGGACATCCCGCCCAAGTACCACCGCTCGTACCGCGCCCTTTCGCGCGGGCACATTCAGGGTATCTGGGACAGAAGGGAAGTGCGCGCCAACCTCAAGCAGGCCCTGCTGACCATTGGCGGCAGAAACCTGTATTACAGATAGCGCCCCACTGTGTAGAAAAACGACAAGTATTCCGAGTGACGCGGCGGCCAGGAACAGTCCGGTCGCCATGCGCCGGAGGTTCGGGGGCAGCAGCCCCACCAGCCGGAGCGTCGCCAATATATAACGTTAACGGACCCAAGCATGATAAACATATCTGCACTGCTGGACGAAATAAAGGCTTCGCCCTACCGCGAAATAGTCATCAGCACGCCCCACACGGGCAAGGTGAACTTTGCAGGCATAAAACAGGGCGACAAGGTGGTTGGCCCGCAGGGCCAATGGAAGGAAAAGCCCGGGACGCTTATTGCCACGCTTGAACGCGAGCGCAATCCCAAATCCATCTGCGCCAACGAAAAGGGCGAGATCAGCCTTCTGCACACCGAGCTTGAAGGGACATTTGTGGAGGCAGGCACCCCCCTTGCCGTGGTGCGCCACATGCTCACCCGCGCAGAGGTGGAACGCATCCTGCTCAAAAAAGCCCTGCATCTTTTTGTTGCGCCCGAGCGGGCCAAGTACTACTTCACACCTGATGTGGACAAAAAAATCCGCGCGGCAGATTCACAGTCGGTAGCCGTGCGCGAAGGCATGGAACTGCTCATCATGTCGCGCATGAAGCGCGAGGTGCCGCTGGTCTATACCGGGCCTGCGGGCGTTATCTATGCCGTCTACTTCACCTATAACGAAAATATCGACGCCGGAGCGCCCCTCATCGGCGTATGCCCGCAGGATCAGCTTCCCGCCATTCAGGAAGTTATCATGCGTGTACAAACCGAATGGACTGAAAAAGACTAGGCTCTCCTGCCAGCACTGATCGCGTTCCGGAACAAGCTGCCATCAGCAGCAAACCGGGGCGCGGCAAAAACGCACAGAGGCGGCCTGCCGCCAAGGGAGCACCTATGGGCAATGCACTGCAAATCCGCGTTAGCGCCGTTACATGGAACGAAGACCTGCTGGAAAAACTCTGGCCCAAACTTACGGAGCTGGCTTTCAGCGTTCCCATCAAGCATGAAAAGCACGGAGTGCTTGAAATGGTGAAGGCGCTGGATGAAGGATTGCAATTTTTGCCCTGGTCGCCAGCGCGCCGCAAGGCCCTTGGCCCCGGCATTCTTGAAGCCGCAAGGCTCAAGGCCGAGCTGGAAGCAGCCCTTGCCGAATGGCAGCCGCGCGAAGCCAACAAGCTGAGCGACGCCCTTGAAGACGTGCTGGATCAGCTCGAAAAGGCGTTTGTAGCCTGAGTCTGAAACTCGAATACCACCTTGGAGCATCACAATGCTGAATAAAGTAATGATTATTGGCCGGTTGGGCCGCGACCCCGAGCTGCGGTACACACAGAGCGGTTCGCCCGTTGCCACCCTGAATGTCGCCACCGACGAATCCTACACCGACCGTGACGGCAACAAGGTGGATCGCACAGAATGGCACCGTGTTTCTGTTTTTCAGCGTCAGGCGGAAAATTGTGCCAACTTTCTTGCCAAGGGCAGCCTGATCTACGTGGAAGGCAGCCTGCAAACCCGTAAATGGCAGGATCAGCAGGGACAGGATCGCTATACCACTGAAATCAAGGCCCAGCGTGTGCAGTTTCTCGACCGCAAGGGCGGCGATGCCCCCCGTGAAGGCGGCGGTGGCCGTGGCTTTGAAGAAGACTATGGCGCGCCCGTTGCCTCTGCTGCTCCGCGTGGCAATGCACCGCGCGGCGGCCAGGGTGCCCCGAGCGCACGCAGCCAGAACGGCAATGCCCCCCAGGGTGGCAGCCGCAAGCCCCAGCCCATGGACGAAGATCTCGGCCCGGCCTTCCCTTCCGAAGCCTCCAACATGGACGATGTGCCGTTCTAGGGGCTGATTCCCACACATTGATGACCGCAAGGCGTGGATACTGCATCCACGCCTTTTTTTGTTGATTCAGGTTTGACACGGGCATCGGCATTGAGGTTGAGAAAAATTTCCCCCAGTCAACAGATTTCATCCAACCAGACAGTTTTCGCCGTATTTCGCTGCCCGCAAGCAATAGCGCCAGTCCACGCAACATAGCCTAGCAAAAGACTTTGCGAAAAAAAGCGCACTTTCACATGTATTTTTGGGTTCAGGCACATTTTTATTCTGAATCCCCCTTCTCTTTTTGCGCGATTCAGCGTATAGGTTTTTGTGAATTTTCCGTATTACCCGCAGTGGCTGTGGTTTTTTTGGCGAGTAGTCAGGAAAAGTTTTAAGAGGTAGTTGACTTTTTGTTAGATTATTCACAAGATGCGAATTGAACGCTGCCCTTCCGCATGGCGACGCGGCCACGGAAGGATGCCCACATAACTAAAACACGGAGGATTTCGCAATGTCCAAGCTGGTAGCTCCTCATGGCGGTAAGGGTCTGGTCTGTTGCCTTCTGGAAGGTAAGGCCTTGGATGACGAGAAGAAAAAAGCCGCAGGCCTGAAGCAGATCGAGATTACTTCCCGCGCCAAGGGCGACCTGATCATGATGGGCATTGGCGGCTTCTCGCCTCTGAACGGCTTCATGAACAAGGCTAACTGGAAGAGCGTCTGCGAAAAGATGACTCTTACTGATGGCACCTTCTGGCCCGTGCCTGTCACCCTTGATGTTCCCGCTGCTGATGCCAAGACCCTCAAGGTCGGCGAAGAAGTGGCTCTGGTTCGCAAAGGCGAAATCATGGCTACCATGAAGGTCGAAGAAGTCTATGAAATGACTGAAGCCGACAAGAAGCTGGAATGCGAACTGGTGTTCAAGGGCACTGGCCCCGACTCCGAAAAGTTCTGGGAAGTGGCCCCCAACGACCACCCCGGCGTGAAGATGGTTCTCGCGCAGAACGAATTCAACGTTGCCGGTACCGTTAAGGTTCTTTCGCAGGGCGAATTCCCCGAAAAGTTCCCCGGCGTGTACATGACCCCTGCTCAGCTGCGCGCCAAGATGGACGAACGCGGCTGGCAGAAGGTTGCCGCTCTTCAGCTGCGCAACCCCATGCACCGCTCGCATGAATACCTGGCCAAAATCGGCGTGGAAGTGTGCGACGGCGTGGTTATCCACTCCCTCGTGGGCTCCCTGAAGCCCGGCGACATCCCCGCCGAAGTGCGCGTGAAGTGCATCGACACCCTGGTTGACAAGTACTTCGTGAAAGACTTCGTCATTCAGGCTGGCTACCCCCTGGACATGCGTTATGCCGGTCCCCGCGAAGCCCTGCTGCACGCCACCTTCCGCCAGAACTACGGCATCAACAACCTGCTGGTTGGCCGCGACCACGCTGGCGTGGGCGACTTCTACGGCATGTTTGAAGCCCAGGAAATCTTCCGCAAGATTCCTGTGCCCGCCGAAGAAGGCAAGCGTCTGCTCTGCGAACCGCTGAACATTGACTGGACCTTCTACTGCAAAAAGTGCGACGGCATGGCCAGCATGCGCACCTGCCCCCACACCAAGGAAGATCGCGTCATCCTGTCCGGTACCAAGCTGCGCAAGATGCTCTCCGAAGGCGCGGAAGTGCCGGATCACTTTGGCCGCGCTGAAGTGCTTGTCATCCTGCGCGAATACTATGCCAGCCTGACCGAAAAAGTTGAAATCAAGATGCAGCGTGCGGCCTCCGGCTCCACCATGTAAGCTTGACCGCAGCAACACAACGCGAGAGGACGCCCGAAAGGGCGTCCTTTTGTTTGCACCGCGCCAGGCCGCGATGCGCTTAATGATCCGGGCCGCAACAGGCTGCCTTTAGCCGACATATTGCCTGCCTCGCCATCCGCATGCTGAAATAATAGCATGCGGCACGCTTTTGCCACATCCTTGCAATATACTTTCGCACCGCCCCACATTACGGCAATGGGCAGCAAGCCGCAGATATGGGACTGCGCTTTACGAAAAAGCAAAAACAGCCTATAGCTGAAACGAGTTGCATGAAATCGCGGCTGCAGCCCCATGTTTCGGCGGGCCTAATGATGGTCAGTACCGGGCCTGTCGCGCTATTGCTGCACAAGCCAAAAAGCTATTACATCCACAGGTACCTATGAACCGAACCCATCAATTATTTCCCGGCATTCTGAGCATGGCCGTTCTGGCTGCGGCTTTCTGCATCTGGAGTGCCTTTGGCAATGAAGTGAACCTGTGCGTAACTTCGGGTTGCGCACTGTTTCAGGATACGTCAGTTGCGGGCATATCGCTTTGGTGGGCTGGCGGGGTCATGTTCACGCTGCTTGCCGCAGCCGCCTTGATGGGTGCTGCCCAATTGGGCCTGATTCTGGCGGGTCTAGCCCTTCTGGGTGATATCTGCCTCTTGCTGCTCATGGCGGTCACGGCCCCTTGCGTGAGCTGCCTTATTGTGGCCTGCTTTTTTGCCATGATCTACGCTGGCTTTCGGCAGGCGGCGCAGCGCAGCCGCTCCGGCCTCCCCACTGACAAACCGGGACGCTCCTTTCTGCTGGTTCTCTGGGTTCTGCTGTTTATCGTCAACGTCGGTACCGCCCTGCGTACCCAAGCGGACGTGTGGGCCATCACGGACAACAGCAACGAAGCCAGCGTACGCATGTTTTTTTCTCCTTCCTGCCCCAGTTGTCAGGAAGGCATCGCCCTGCTCTCCGGCCATGTGGATGTGGCCTTCTACCCTCTGGCAGAAAATGAAGCCGACATTCATACCGTTGCGCGCATGCTGCGCCTCATGGATAACGGCGCAAGCCTTTCTGAAGCCCTGACCAAGGCAAAAGACATTACCGCGCCAACGGTCATGGCCGCCACCACGCCTGATATGCTGTTGCTGCGCCTGCGCATGTTGCGCAACAAGGCCCATGTGTTCATGGCCGGTTCGCAGACGGTTCCCTTTTTTGAATACCACGGCTTGCCCGCCATGCTGAAAAAGAATACCAAGCAGCAGGCAGGCCAGGCTTCTTTACCGCAATCTCCTACTCCCCCTCCGGCAGCAAGCAGTGCAGATTTGCCACTTGACCCGCAAGTGGCTGGTCAGTGTTCTGGCACAACGCCCTGCCCCTAGGCAAAGTCGACTCCAGTTCTTTTTGCCTCCGGCGCAGGAGCTGCCCGGGTCGATTTAGCCTGTCCAGGCGCAGCCTTAAACTGGCTTGGCTTATCGCCTCCACCGGGGCCTTGTGCAAAAAATGACAAACCTTGCGTTTTAAAAGCGCAAAGGGGCTTGACGCCCTTTGCGCTTACTATTTATATGAGAGAGCCTTATACAAAAGGGCACGGGGACAGAATGAAAGCAATCGACGTGTTTCGTAAACACAAAAGCGAGATGGTGCGTCTATGGACAGACTCCGTATTCGATACCTATCCATTTGAAACTACAGGTTTTCTTCGCACAAAAGACGACCCCTTCGGCAACCCGGTAGCAAACATGACCAAGGAAGCCGCAGGGGCTGTGTACGATGCAGTTACCGGCGAATCCGTAGAAGTGGCACAGACCCGCAAGGCTATGGACCGCTTTATCAAGCTGCGAGCAGTGCAAAAATTCTCCCCCAGCCAAGGTCTGGCTGTGTTCAGCCTCATGAAGCCTCTTCTGCGGCAACACGTCATGCCAGAACTCATGGCCCAGGACGACCTGGCGGCCTACCTTGAAACCGAATCGCGCATCGACAGCCTGATGCTCCTGGCCTTTGATATGTATATGGAAGACCGGGAAGTTCTGGCTGAGTCGCGCATTACGGAAATACGCAACCAGCACGCCCAACTGGCGCGCTGGGCGCAACAACTGGAAAGCGGAACCGTTCCTTCTGGGAACGACCGCTGACATTCCGCGTTCATTAGGCCATAGGGCCTGACCGTGGGCTTTGCAGCATGCGGACCAGAGATCTCTCAAATCCCGTGGTGGGCTTTTGAGGCAACTTTAGTGGAAGTGAGGTAGGGAATGTTCAATTCATTACTGCTGGTGCTGCTCATAGGAGCCATCGCCTGGGCGGGAGCGGCCATAGGGCTTGCTGGCCTGTTCGGCGTGGCGCTGCCTTATGTGGCAGTAGTCGTGTTCATCGCCGGTGTCGTCTGGCGCATGGTGTACTGGGCCAAATCGCCCGTGCCCTTCTGCATCCCCACCACTGGTGGGCAGGAGCAGTCGCTTGACTTCATCAAGCAGGCAAAAATCGACTGTCCCAGCACAACTTGGGGTGTTGTGCAGCGCATGTTTCTGGAAGTGTTCTGCTTCCGTTCGCTGTTCCGCAATACGGTTGCGGAAGTAAGGGAATTTGATCCCGTCAGCAACGGGCCGCGCACCATCTATTATTCCTCCAAGTGGCTGTGGGTATTTGCCCTGCTGTTCCACTACTGCTTTCTGCTCGTTTTTATCCGTCACTTCCGCTTCTTCATGGAACCCGTGCCTTCCTGTATTCGCTTTCTGGAAAGCATTGACGGCATCATGCAGTTTGGCTCGCCCCGCTTCTTCTGGACGGGCGGCCTGTTGCTGGTAGCGCTGCTGTTCCTTCTGGGACGCCGCCTGTTCAACGAGCGCCTGCGCTACCTTTCGCTTGCCAACGACTACTTTCCCCTGTGGCTGATCATCAGCATCGTGGGCACCGGCATCTGCCTGCGCTATTTCGACAAGACAGAAATCGCCCAGGTCAAGATTTTCGTCATGGGTCTGACCCACTTTGCGCCTGTGGCGACCACGGGCATCAACGCACTGTTCTTCACGCACCTTACTCTGGTCTGCGTACTGCTGATTTACTTCCCCTTCTCCAAGCTCATGCACATGCCGGGCGTGTTCTTCAGCCCCACGCGCAACATGGCCAACAATTCCCGCCGTGTGCGCCACATCAACCCCTGGAATCCGCCCAAGCAGTACTTCACCTACGCCGAGTACGAGGATACCTACCGCGACGCCATGGCCGATGCCGGGCTGCCGCTGGATAAGCAACCCGAAAAGGCCGCCGAGTAAGGAGTTTCCACGATGGCAAAATTACCTACGCCGCAAATGCTTGTGTCCAGCCGCCCGGCCTTTCCCGCCCAGGACTGGCTTGACACAAAGCCTGAATTTACACCGGGCAGCTTCTGCTATCCGGCCAAGAAAGAGACCATGGAACTTCTGCACATGCCCAATCCCCATGAATGGGATCCGGCGGCAGAAGACTGGAATCTGCCCGAAAACTGGGAACAGATTCTCTGTGACGCTTTTGAAGAACGCCTTGAAAAGCACCGTTCGCTCAAGCTGTTCATGGATATCTGTGTGCGTTGCGGCGCTTGCGCCGACAAATGCCACTTTTTCCTGGGCACCAATGATCCCAAAAACATGCCCGTGCTGCGCGCCGAGCTGCTCCGCTCGCTCTACCGCCGCGACCACACAATGCTGGGCAAGATCCTCGGCAAGAAAGTGGGCGCTCGCGGCTGGGACAAGGAAGTAGTGAAGGAACTCTTCTACTACGCCTACCAGTGCACCGAATGCCGCCGCTGCTCGCTCTTCTGCCCCTACGGCATCGATACGGCGGAAATCACCGCCATCGTGCGCGAACTGCTGCACGAAGTGGGCCTTGGCATCCACTGGATCATGGATCCGGTCAAGAACTGCAGCTTCACCGGCAACCACCTTGGCATCAAGCCCCACTCCTTTGTGGAAATCGTGGAAATGCTGGCCGATGACTGCGAAACCATCACCGGCATCCGTCCCAAGACGCCCTTCAACGAAAAGGGCCACGAAATCCTGTTCATCACGCCCTCTGGCGACGTATTTGCCGACCCCGGCATCTACACCTTCATGGGCTATCTGATGCTCTTCCACGAGCTGGATCTGGACTACACCTTCTCAACCTACGCTTCGGAAGGCGGCAACTTCGGCTCCTTTACCACGTTCAACATGGCAAAGAAGCTCAACGCCAAAATGTACGCCGAAGCCGAACGTCTGGGTTCCAAGTGGATTCTGGGCGGCGAGTGCGGCCACATGTGGCGCGTGATCAACCAGTACATGGACACCTACAACGGCCCGTCGCCCTCGCACATGACGACGCCTGTTTCGCCCTACACCGGCACGGTGTTCCAGAACGCGGCTTCCACCAAGATGGTGCACATTGCCGAGTTCACGGCTGACCTGATCCACCACAACAAGCTGAACCTCGACCCCAGCCGTAACGACCATATCATCACCACGTTCCATGACTCGTGCAACCCTGCGCGCGGCATGGGCCTGCTTGATGAACCCCGCTACGTGCTCAACGCCGTGTGTAACAACTTTGTGGAAATGCCCGAGAACACCATCCGCGAGCAGACCTTCTGCTGCGGCGCGGGTTCGGGCCTCAACACGGAAGAAATCATGGAACTGCGCATGCGCTCCGGCATGCCGCGCGGCAATGCCCTGCGCTATGTGCAGGAAAAGCACGGCGTCAACCACATGGCCTGCGTGTGCGCCATCGACCGCGCCACCCTGCCCCCGCTTGCCAATTACTGGGCGCCCGGCGTCAATGTAAGCGGCCTGCACGAACTGGTAGGCAATGCCCTTGTGATGAAGGGCGAGTGCAAGCGCACCATGGATATGCGCCAGGAAGACCTGCCCAACGTGGTAGAGGATGATGACGCGCCCGAGGCGCAGGGGGAGGGTCAATAGATGTATAACTCCAAAGCAGTAATTCTTGGGATCATTATCTTTGTGGTCCTGTTCACCTCCCCGTTCTGGGCAAGCATGCTGGGCAAGAGCTATACCAGCACCGGCATTGCGCTGCCCAAGAATGAAAAAGAGTGTGTGGAAAATGTGGATTTCATGCGCGACAAGCACATGCAGCTGCTCAACGAGTGGCGTGATGAAGCCCTGCGCAACGAAAACCGCACCTATGTGGCATCCAACGGTAAAAAGTGGACCATCAGCCTGCAGAACACCTGCATGAAGTGCCACACTGACTACAAGGGTTTCTGCGAAAAGTGCCACGTGGCCAACAGCGTTGATCCCTATTGCTGGACCTGCCACATCATTCCCCAGGGGAGCAAGTAATGAACAAGAGCAGAAGAAGCTTTCTGAAAGTGGCGGGGCTTTCTGCCTGTGCCCTGAGCAGCGGGTTGGCTGGCCTTGGTGCCTTGTCCGGCGTTGCTCAGGCCAAGATTGCCCCCGGTCACTATGAAAAAGGTGCCAACGCCCTGCACGCCAAGCGCTGGGCCATGGTTATCGATACGCGCCAGTTCAACGGACCCAATGACTACGAACCGCTTATCGAAGCCTGCCATAAATTCCACAACGTCCCGCACGTTCCCGGCGATCAGAACATCAAATGGTTCTGGCTTGATTCGTTCGAGCACACCTTCCCTGATGAAATGAACGCCTTTTTGGACAAGCGCCGGGCCGAAGCAAGCTATCCGCTGCTGTGCAACCACTGCACCAATCCGCCCTGTGTTCGCGTTTGCCCCACGCAGGCCACCTACCGGATGGAAGACGGCATTGTAGCCATGGACTACCACCGCTGCATCGGCTGCCGTTTCTGCATGGCAGGCTGCCCCTACGGCGCGCGTTCCTTCAACTTCAAGGATCCGCGCAAGTTCCTGGCAAATCCCGTGCCCAACCCGGCATTCCCCACGCGCATGATCGGCGTGGTGGAAAAATGCACCTTCTGCGCCGAGCGCCTGGCCGTTGGCCAGTTGCCCGCCTGCGTTGAAGCTTCTGGCGGCAAGATTCTCTTCGGCGACCTGGAAGACCCCAATTCAACGGTGCGGCAGGCTTTGTCCGCCAACTACAGTATCCGCCGCAAGCCCAACCTGGGCACGCAGCCCGGCGTATACTACCTCATATAGGGAGGACAGGCCATGGTTGAAAAATTGCTCGAAGGTCCCAAGACCTATTACTTGTGGCTGCTCTTCCTGCTCTGCGTGATTGCAGGCTGCGGCATTGTGTATCTGGATCAGCTCCAGAACGGTCTTTCTGTGACCGGCATGAGCCGCGACGTTTCGTGGGGGCTGTATATTTCGCAGTTCACCTACTTCGTCGGCGTTGCCGCCTCAGCCGTTATGCTGGTGTTGCCCACGTACTTCCACCACTATAAAAAATTCAAGCGCATGATCATTTTTGGCGAATTCATGGCCGTTGGGGCCGTGGTCATGTGCGCCCTGTTCATCGTGGTTGACCTTGGTCAGCCTCAGCGCATGCTCAACGTCATGCTGCACCCCACGCCCAATTCCGTCATGTTTTACGACATGCTGGTGCTCATTGGCTACCTTGGCCTGAACATCGTCATCGGTTGGGTGACCCTTGAAGCCGAACGACACGAAATCGATCCCCCGAAATGGATCAAGCCCCTCATATATCTTTCGATTCTGTGGGCTTTCTCCATCCACACGGTGACCGCCTTCCTGTACGCTGGCGTTCCTGGCCGCCACTACTGGCTCACCGCCATCATGGCTGGCCGCTTCCTGGCTTCCGCCTTCTGCTCCGGTCCTGCCATCCTGATGCTGCTCATGCTGTTGCTGCGCCGCCTCACCGGCTTTGACGTGGGCAAGGAAGCCGTGAAAACCCTGACCACCATCATCGTGTATGCCATGTGCGTGAACGTGTTCTTCTTTGTGCTGGAACTGTTCACGGCCTTCTACAGCAACATTCCCGGCCACATGGAACCCATCCACGTGCTGTTCTTCGGTCACGGCGGGCATCTGCTGTGGGTGAGCTACTGGATGTGGGCTGCGGTTATCATGGCCTTTGGTTGCCTTGCCATTCTTATTCCGCCCAAGCTCCGCACGCACCCCACGCTCATGCCCATCGCTTTGGCCATGCTCGTGGCTGCATCGTGGATCGACAAGGGTCTTGGCCTTCTGATTGGCGGTTTTACCCCCAACATGTTTGAAGCCATCACACCCTACATGCCCACCGGTAAGGAAATTGCCGTGGCCCTTGGTGTTTACGCCGTGGGCGCGCTGGTAGTCTCCCTGCTTTGGCGGATTGCGCTTGGCGTGAAAAAAGAAGTGAACCACTTCTCTGACTAACCGCCTGGTACGTGTACTCAAACGCCCCCGCGTCGCTGACGCGGGGGCGTTTTGTCTTGCTGGTTGGTTTATCACCGTAAAGCCGCAAGTAGCACAAACAATAATCCAGCGTAACCGTAGCGGCATTTCTTCAACCGCAAGCTTGACTCACACCCATGCTCGCGGGCATAGTATCAGCCATTCCCCGTTATTTTATTCGCAAGGAGCCATGGATGCATCAAGCGCTCAAAGACGCCATAACCATAAGCAAAACTCTGTTGCGCAACGGCTATGACGCTCATGTTATCAACGCCCCCTTGCAGGAGCACCTGCTGGAAAACGCCACGCAGCCCACTGTGGATATTGCCTGCGAGCCGGATCTCGATACGCTTATCAAGCTTTTTCCCAAGGCAGTGCCACAGCACGACAAGCGCGCTCTGGCAACACTTGAGGAAAACGGCTTTGTCTTCTGTTTTTATCCTCTGGAAGTAGCTGCTGCCGGACACCCTGAGCTTTCCCTGCTGCGCATCACGCCTACCATGATGGACAGGATGCCCCATGAGGAACAGCTCAAGCTGCGCATCACGGGCTTTGGCAGCCCCGAGACCACGCAGGATGCCTACGATGGCTTTGAAGACGTCAAGGGCGGCGCTATCCAGCTTGCGGGCCTTCCGGATGAAACCCTTCGCCACAATTACCTGTTGGCGGTACGCGCTCTGCGTTTTGCAGCCAATTTTGACCTGCCCATCGAGCCAAACACATGGCTTGCCATTGTGCGCGCCTCAAGCCGCGTGTTGGATTACGTTCCTGCCACGGACATCATGGACGAATGGCGCAAGGTTGCTGCCGAATCCATGTACCGTTTTGTGCGCCTGCTCTTTGATTCGCATATCCTTCAGGGGCTTATTCCTGAAGTGGCCTCCCTTTCCTGCCTCACCCAGATGCGCAACAAGGAAGGCGACACGGAAAACGTATTTGAACACACGCTTGAGTGCATGAAGCACTACCCCGAAGAAGATTTCCACTACGACTGGCTTGGCACAATGGCCATGCTTTTCCATGATGTAGGCAAGCTCTACACCGGCGAATATTTCGACGGCATCTGGACGTACTACCAACACCACCGCGTGGGTGCCAAGGTTACGCGCAAGATACTGCGTCGCCTGCACTTTGCACAGGAAGACATCGACCTGCTGTGCCATCTGGTGCGCCACCACATGCGCTTCCACTTCATGATGACCGACAGGGGCATTCGCCGCTTCAAGGCACTGGACGACTACCCCCGGCTTATCGCCATGGCCAGGGCAGACCTCAAGGCCCGCGACGGCATTCTCACCTCGTTCAACCACAATATGAAGTATCTGGATCGCGCGGAAACGCCGGAACAGATGCTCGAACCGCTGTTGAACGGCAATGAGATCATGAGCGAAACCAAGCTGTCCCCCGGCCCGCTGGTGGGCATTATTCGTGACGCGCTGTTGCAGGCCCAGATTGCAGGCGAAGTTACGGATGTTGAATCCGCAGTGACCTTTGTGCGTGATTACGCGCGCAAGTCAGTGGGATAACCGCCCAACCGCCTATGCTGACACTATGGGCGTTCCTTTGGGAACGCCCTTTTTGCTTGTTCACGCCGCATAAACGCGGTTTTTACCGGCATGAAAATTTCTTGCCCATAAACGTCAAACATCGTAGTTCAACAGCCAGTAAGCAGCACATCTGCACAAAACCTTATCTAATCCCGGCAGAACATATGATCAATCTTCTCAACCTGACCCTTCCCGAGCTGGAAACCTGGCTTCAGACCGAACTGGGCGAACGCAAGTTCCGCGCCATGCAAATTTGGCAATGGTTGTGGCAGCGCATGGTTTGCGACTTTGAATCCATGACCAATATTTCAAAAGACTGCCGTGAAAAGCTGACCGCCAAGGCTGTCATTGTCTGGCCGGAGGTGGTCACGGTCGAGAAAAGCCAGGACGACACCACAAAGTTTCTGTTGCGGCTCGAAGACGGAGCCTTGGTTGAAACAGTGCTCATTCCCTCGGACTCGCGTGAAGGTGTGCGCCGCTGGACGCAGTGCGTGTCGTCGCAGGTGGGCTGCGCCATGGCCTGTACATTCTGCTCCACGGGGCAAATGGGTTTTGAACGCAACATGACCATGGCTGAGATTTTGGGGCAGATTCTTGTGGCCCGCGCGCACCTTGGCGACGACAGGCCGGAATGGCCCATGTTGCGCAATATTGTGTTCATGGGCATGGGCGAACCGCTGCTCAACATGCGCGAGCTCATGCGCTCCCTTGAGAGCCTGAATAATGCCAAGGGGCTGAATTTCTCCCCCCGGCGCATCACAGTCTCCACCTGCGGCATCGAAAAAGGCCTGCGCGAACTGGGAGACAGCGGCTTGGCCTATCTGGCGGTTTCGCTGCATGCGCCCACGCAGGAACTACGGGCCAAAATCATGCCCAAGGCCGCACGGTGGCCCCTTGACGAGATGTTTGAAGCACTCAAGTCATATCCGCTTAAAACACGAGAGCACATTACATTTGAGTATTTGCTGCTGGGTGGGGTCAACGATGGCCTGGAGCAGGCCAGGGATCTGGCGAGGCTGGTGGGCGACCTGCACGGCAAGCTGAACCTTATCGTCTACAATCCTGCGGAAGGTGCGCCCTACGCCGCGCCTACGGAAGAAAGCGTATTGGCCTTTGAACAGTACCTCTGGAGGCGCAAAATCACGGCCATACTGCGTAAGAGCAAGGGGCAGGACATCAAGGCAGCATGCGGACAGCTTAAGGCAGATCGGCAGGAAAAACAGGACTAGCGGGGCAAAGCCGAAAGGGAAATGCTCTAGCGACGGGCAGGCCTCCGCCTTGAAGTGCCGCAGCACGAATCAGCACTATCGCGGGGCCTCAGCCAACCGTAGCCGCCAGTCCAACGACGGCAGAGCCTGTAAATCAGCAGGGGCAGCAGGGCCAGGGCGCACACGAGATGCACCATTTTGACGGCTGCATACACGCCATCATATAAAGAAAAATCTGGCATATTGTGGACGATAAGCGCCAATCCGCTGATGGCCAGCCCCATCAGCAAAATGACGCGCAGTAAGCCACAGCGCGTCAGGCAGAAGGTACCGCGCCCCTGAAGACGCCAGACGGTAAAGGCGTAAGTTCCCAGAAACAACAATGCCGCAGATGAATAATAATGCGCAACTGAAGGCGCCCAGCTTGTACTTTGAATCAGCCCATAACGCCCAGCCTGCGGCAGATGCGCAAGGCCGCTCCATACGGCCGCGAGCATGCTGGCCAGCCACAGCACACTGAAGAATGAGGAAAAGAGCGAAGGCTGGTTCTTCATGGTTTGCGCCTCATCTTCCTTTCACGCCACAATCGAAGACCAGCCAGGGCCGCCCCTGCCACAGGGGCCAGCAGAACAGCGCGCAGCAGGCTGTTTTCCTTATCCATACTGGCACCTGCCGGGCGCAGGCTCGGCATGCCGAAGCCTACCTTTCCCTGACGCAGCATATTTGCCTCAATATCGCGAAAAAGCACCGAAGAAACATAGATGGTGTTTGTGCCGCCATTTTCTTTGAGTCCAAAAATATCTCCGCCCCGCTGCTCTGCCATTTCCTTGGCCAGCTTTGCCATTTCCTCACGAGGTCCTATGCGCATGGCCCCCTGCGGACAGGCCGTCACGCATGCAGGGCTTTCGCCAGCCTTGAGCAGAGAACTGCAATAATCACATTTGAACATCTGCCCGTTGCCAACATATCTGGGCGCAAGATTCAGGTAAGGGCCCACCCCCGCCTGACGCTGCGGGATGCCCCACGGACAGGCCCGGTCACAGGGGCCATCCCCCAGACAGGTGCTGCGATGGGAGTAAACTGCTCCTTCGTTGCTCTGGCGCAAGGAGCCAGTGCTGCAAAGAGTGACGCATTGAGGGTTCAGACAATGCAAACAGCGCCGGGGCAGATATATCCGCCGCTCCACACCGTTAACCGTGATGGCGCATGACTGAATAAAAAGCCAGTTGTAGGGAGTGAGCCGAGAGACTTCATCGCGGCGGGACGACCAGTCGTTGCCGCGCACCCATGATGGGTAAGGCCGGGGAATCGGCTGAGCAGGAAGGGGGATTTCTGCCAGATTTCTGTCGCGGCAGGCTGACACACAAGCTCCGCAACCATTGCAGAGATCCACATCAATGATGGTGGCACGGTCATCACCGCCGCCCCAGTTCTGCAAGCTTGAGGCCATAGAAGGAGTTGCACCCGCCAGCGATAAGCCCGCAGTGCCTGCCATGGCCTTAATGACTGACCTTCGCTGTAGAAGCAGCTTGTTGCCCATGAGAATGCCTTGCCTGTTACTGTCTTGCAGTAATCCTATAGGCCTGCCTTTACCGTGGCGTCAACGTCTCAGACAATTTGCCCGGGCACAGTCTGGTCATCCGGGTAATGGTTGCCACACCATGCCAAGCGCGATGACAGACAGTCCAGATGCGCATCAGGCAAGCGCAGCTTTTTCAAAAGGCGGCGGTGGTCTCCAACGCCAGAACAAGGCCAGCAAAGGCACAACGCCTGCCAGTTCTGCCAACTCACGCGGCGCAACCAGCCCTATCCCCCACCACATTCCTACGCAGGCGGCGCAGGCGGCAAGCATGAGTCCCCACTGCCCAACCGACATGGGGCGCGCGGCCCACTGAAAATAGCCAACTGTAAGCAGGGCCACCCAAACCTTGGTAATGGTGAGGGACAAGGCCGCACCTTCAAGGGGCATGGCTGGAATGAGAGTAAAGCAGCATATCAGATTGCACACCAGGCCCGTGAGATAAAATACCAGGAGCAGCCGATGCTGGCGCATGCCGATCATGGCGTATGCCGCGAGGTTGTGCAAAAAAGCCGTTGCCAGGCAAGGTGTAAGCAAACGCTGAGCGGTGACCGCACTTTGGTAGTTGGGGCCGTAAATCAGGGGAAGAAAGCGGTCGCTCTCCACACAGATAAGAAAAATAATGGGCAGCGATGCAGCCCAAAGGGAGCGTGCTGTCTGACCGGCCAGCTGGCGGAAAGCGGCTTTGTCCTGCTGCCACAGTTTTGCCAGCAGCGGAAAAATCACCTTGCCCAGCAATGCGCTGGAAACAAGCACCGACAGGCCTTCAACTGTTTCCCAGGCAACGCCGTAGCCCCCCACATCGGCATTTCCGCCATATTGCTTAAGGAAAATGACGTTGATCTTGTTATAAAACATGGCGCAGCCAGCCATGCAGGTAAAGATAAGGCCGTGCTTCATGTGACGGGCCAGATCTTTCATGCCATCAAGACCAACACCTGCCAGAGGATTGCGTTGCAAGGCCAGCAAGGCAAAAATGATGCACAGCACCGATTCCATGGGTTTGTAAAGGGCAATCACAATGGGCGGCGCTCCAAGCACCACGCAGGCAATGCCAAAGCCAATGCCCATCAGTGCGGAAGGCACACGGATGCGCATTTCCACATCCTGCCGCCCCCGCGCCTGGCAGAGCGCAAAAAAGGAATCGCTTACACCGTCGAGTCCCAGACCAGCAGCAATGCACATGACCACAAGCCGCAGCTCTGGCGTATAGTTTTGCCAGCCAGTCACAAGCCATGTAAAACAGAGGGCCAGAATAAGCACAACTAGCTTGAGCCAGGTGACTTCACCCAGCAGGGCCACCGGCCGCCCTTCGCGTCGGGCAAATGTCGAGAGCAGAAAATCGTTAAGCCCCACGTCGGCTACGGTTTTCACCAAGTAGCCGAACGTGAGCGCCAGCACGACCTGCCCCAGAATGTCGGGGCTGCGGCGTGCAAGAAGAATGGTAAAAGCGGTCCACGCCAGGTCGCGCGTCCACTGCGCACCCAGAATGTACCCCAATCGTCGGGGGATGCTTTTCAGCTTCATGAAACGGGTTTACCTGCTCCCTTTGAATCGCACCACAGCCTTGAACCCGGGCTTGAGTTCCAGACCAGGATTGGGAACAGTAAGCTCCACCGTGTAGTATGAAGGATTTGAAACGCTCATATCATTAGAAACCCAGGAAATTTCATTCACTGTACCCTTGAACTTCTTGTTGTTCAGCGAAGGAATTTCAACTTCCACCGAGTCGCCAGCCTTGATGCCGCTGATTTCGGCCTCGTAAACGGGCACCTGAATCAGCACAGGATCAAGCCGCCCCACACGCACAGGCGTGGTGCCAGCGGCCAACAGGGAACCGGGGTTGAGCGTTGCGTCAAGCGACAGCACATAGCCGTCAATGGGCGAGGTAAGCGTAAGCGAGGCAGGCAGGCGTTCGCCTTCCTTGATGGTCGTGCCGAAATAGCCGCTCAGTTCTTCAAGGCGAGCGGCAAAGTTCTGCTCAGATTTCTGGATGGTCACACGTAAAAGTTCAATGCGGCGCTTCAGGGAGTGCACATCGTCTTCCAAACGGCTGGATGCCTGGGCAGAACCAAGCCCCGAGGCTGCAAGCTGACGGGCCTTGTTACGTTGGGCCGAGATTTCTGCAAGCTTGCGCTCAAGGTCAAGCACCTGCCCCCTCAGATCCTCCGTGGCGGCCCCAGTGGTCACTTCTCTTTGAAGCACCCGCTCGGCCTCTTCCTGAAGGTGGTAACGCATCAGCGGGGCACCCTTGGCAATGGCTTCGCCGGGCTTGACCAGCACTTCATCCACAACAGCGTTAAACGGCACAGGCACAGCGCGCGTGACCGTTGTAACGACCTTGCCGGTCAGAATGGTCGCTCCAGCGCCTATGGAACCATTATCCGCAGCAGAGGCTGCGTTCTGAAACATCAAAAAAGCAGCAAGCAGCATGACAGCAGACAAGGCTGCGGCAAAGCTACGACGCCTCCCGTGCGACAGCGTTTTCTTATACATACCCAGCATTACAGCAACTCCTTAGCAGGCAGGCCGAGGAAGCGTTGGGCCAGCGAATTGGACAGATCCATCCACTCAAGCTGGGCCAGTTTATAGTCAAGCTCAGCATTGATGTAGGCTATGCGCGCCTGAACCATGTCTTCCTGCTTGGAGGCCATGTCGGGCAACTGCGCAATGCCTTCGTGGAAAGAAATCTGGGCTTCCTTGTACTGCATGCTGGCCGTATCCAGACGGGTCTTGGCGAGCTTGAGTTCCGTTTCGGCCAGGGCTACCCGCTGCTCGCTCTGGAGCCATTTGTTGGAGTAGTCCGTACGCTTGCGGGCCAGTTCGTGGAAGGCCTGGGCCTTGCCCATGCGCGCAGTCTGTACGCCACGGTATCTGCGCCCCCAGTCGATAAGCGGAAAGTCAAAGGTCAGGTGCAAAAATGTGTCTTCAGTCCCGCTCGTGGGCTGATACTGGCCCGCCGGAGGACTATTGTTCACGGCAATGGACATGGTCGGCATATACTGGGCCCAGGCGACCATGATATTGTAATCGCCCAGGGTCACCTGTCCGCGAAGCAGCAGGTCATCTTCTGTGGCAGGCCAGCGTTCTTCCCAGGTGAGCTTGCGGCCATCAAAACCGGCCAGCACGGAATCAGCGCTCTTGGTATCCACCTCAAGCCTCTGCTGCGGCTCAACGCCAGCAAGAATCTTGAGCTGCGTACGCTGCATGACTTCCCGCATCCGGGTCTGCTCCAGCTTGAGTTCAAGCTCGCGCTGGTGCTGAATGGCCATGTTGAGCGAAACCCCCTGTCGGCCATCAACAGCCTCAACCTTCTTCCAGTAATCCACAAGCTCCTTGCCAAGCGGCAGCAGCTCTTTCTGCGCTTCCACAATCTTCTGCTGGGCCTGAAGCTGGAGATAGGCCTCGCCAATCTTGCCAATGGCCTTGCCCACGGCTTTGCGGTGGGTGGAGATTGCCAGATTGACCATGGCCGTCTGCACCTTGTGCTCAAAATAGGTGGCCATGGGATTGGGAAAGGCAGCGTAAAAGCCCACACGGAACCGGGTTTGGCCGTAATCGCTGGGCGTATCCTTGTTGTCCATATTATACCTGGTCAGGTTGTTGGACACGGTAAAATTCATGTGAGGCTCGGGAAGGTACTTCCACACGGCGTCCGTCTGGGCAAGACGCTTGATTTCAATATTCACGGCGCTGTTGACCAGGGCAGGCGACTGCTGGATGGTCAGGAACACGCAGTCTTCAAAGGAAAAAACCTTCTTGGGATCATAGAGGTTCGGCACTGCGGCTTCAAGCTTGGCCTTGTTTTCAACAGGCACGCCTGGGGCTTCTTCAAGCCAGTGCTTGGCGGGAAGTTCCGGCGACTTGAGCCCGGCCTTGTTGGAACAGGCTCCGGCAAGCAGGGCCGCCACAAGCAGCAGCGGCAGGAAAAGACGTGTAGTAAGGTTTGCTTGTGCAGTGAGCATCTGGCACCCTTCGCGCCGTTGCGCTTTGCGCGACGCTGAGCAGATTGAGTGTTTATGCCGAAGGATTCACGACAGGGGAAAGCCCGGCCTGATCGCTTCGGTCAAATTCAAGATGGTGAATTGTCAAAAAAACATGCCCTTCCTGATCAATGACCTGCGCGTCAAAACGACGCAGCCGTGCATTGGCCCAGGAACGTTGCATCAATATGCGCAAGTGCCCATCTGCACGAGAAGGCCCGATGCGGATAAAGCCCACAGCATGCAAAGCCCACTCCTGCATGGCGGCAGCAAGAGCGGCAGTGTCAGAAAAATCCTTGGAGTATTCGGATGTTATGGCAAGCCATGCAGCCTGCAATACGCCCTCCACCACAAGCATGTCGCCAGTATAGCCAGAATCAGCTCCGGGGGCAATGCATGTCTGGGGCAAACTC
This sequence comes from uncultured Desulfovibrio sp., assembly GCF_902477725.1. Taxonomy (NCBI): domain Bacteria; kingdom Pseudomonadati; phylum Thermodesulfobacteriota; class Desulfovibrionia; order Desulfovibrionales; family Desulfovibrionaceae; genus Desulfovibrio; species uncultured Desulfovibrio sp. The sequence goes on from NZ_CABSIF010000001.1 coordinate 110,467, forward strand.
AACACGCCAGAAAACAGGTCATCGGGCAGTGTGCAGAAGTTTTCCACAAAGCGCCACTCACGGCCAAGCCCGGCTGCTTTATAAAACGGCGCAGTGTCCAGTGCAGGACTTGCCACGGAAGCCGCCGCGGGCACCTCTTCCCATAGGGGGCGCACACTGCTGCGATGGGCCGCAAGCCATACCATCCCCTCGCTTACCGGTGCATACTGGGCAGTATGCCTGCCGTTGGGCGTCAAACCGCGCACTGAAAGCTCACTGCGGCACATGCGCGTCATGACTTTTTCCTGCAGCAGCCAGGGTTCGGCCTCAGCTGTCACCCGGCATTCGCGGGTAATGCCGGGCGGTAATTCCGGCGCATCAAAAAAACGCAAATCGCAAAAGCCAGTAACTGTCAGCCAGGGCAAAGCTTGCCTCGAGCTTTCGAGCATGGCCTCCAGACTGCGGCAAACCGGCAGGCGTGGCGCAGCAGAGCCAAGACAGTTGCCCTGCTGCGCTCCGTGCAGGGCCAGCGTTTTGTCGGCAAAATGCGAAAAATGGCAGCCTCCCTGAAACAGGGTGGCGGTTGAGCGGTATGCGGGCTGTAGCTCGGGAAACACCAGCGGGAACCTCAATGGATTCTCCTTGATGATGTCCCGAATGGACGGTTCCTCGCAAACAACCTGGCCGTCAATGGCTCCTGGCCGTACCCAGAGTACCTGTTCGGCTGTGCCGCAAAAAATTTCACGCGCCAGCATGTCGCCCCATTCGTCAAGGCTCGCTCTTTCAGGGCCGTGCAGCATGCGGATTGCCCGCACCGCCACACCATGAGCGTGAGCCGCCGCATCCAGAGCTTTTTCCAGCGGGGCGTCAAAAATACAGTTCTCCACTTCGGGCGGCAGCACGGAGCAACTGCCGACAAAGCGCAAGCCGTGCGGCACGGCGGCCGCAATGGCCGCTTCCATCAACGCACCAAGATGCTCCGGCGCAGCATGTGGCGGTACATCATCAGCAGAAGGCGCAACCATGATGCCAGTCGGGACAGGCGGCACAAAAAACAGCCCGTCCACTCGGCCTTGTGCCTGCGCGAAATCTGCTACGGCCGTCTGCAACTGACTGGCTACAAGAGCGGTTTCGCCGCCTTTTTCCAGGTCGATATCAAGCGGCACCACACTTGCCCCGGCCTTGGCAAGGGGAGCACACCGCTCAAGCAGCGGCTGGGGCACACCCAGCACGCATCCCAAAGGTGCAATGCCGCTCAGCAGGCGGGGCAATATGTGAGCGTCCAGCACGCAGAGGAGCACCACATCGCCAGGCTGCAGATTTATCCCGGAAGCACTGGGATCAAGCGGCAGTGGATCAAGGCGCAGCTCGTTATTGCTCCCAACAGCGGGCAAGGCTTTAAGGGGGGCAAACCTGCGCAGAGGCTCCGCACAGAGCTTTGCAGTTGCACTGGCCCTTTCTGCGGTATGTTCAGCCTGCCCAGAAAACGCCGAACCGCCGGAAAGCACCCGGCCAAGATCTCCAATGGTTGATACCTGCAGCAGATCTTCAAAATTGACGGCAATGCCAAGGGCCTTTTCCACATCCTGCACAATATGGGGAAAGCGACTGGAGCGCAGGGCAAGATCATACCGCAAGTCCATTTCTGGGCGCAGATCTTCAACCGGCCTGCCGCAGGCCTGCGCCAGAATTTGCAGAACCACCGCCATGCTTTCGGCATAGGATGCCATTGCAGGTGCGGAATCCGGCGCAACGGCAGCAGAATCGGCGAATTCAGCCGGTGCTGTTTCCATGACACTGGATTGCGGTGCATCTGATGCTGCCGAAGCGCAGGTATTTGCACCATTGCCAACCACAGCGGGGCGTAAACCGCAGTGGGGCGCCGGCTTGCAGGCCAGCATGCGGGCTTCGCCGCCGCTTGCCGCCTGCCCTGCCCGCCGGGCCACGGCATCACGCCGCAGATACCCCAGCGAATACAGATGGGCGCAAGCCTGACGCATGCCCTCGACCTCTTTCCCCTTGCGGCCTGCGGTCAGGCATTTTGCCTGCGGCTCATTGTCAGCAGCGAGGCTGCACAACGTATCCTGCGGACCCAGTTCAAGAAAATACCGTATACCCTCACGGTTCCACATGGTCTGCACACATTCTGTCCACCGCACGGAATTCTCATCAAGATCGGCGATGTACTGGCAGATGGAGGGCTGATCCTCTGGATAGAAATCTGCGGTGATCCCACTCAGAATGGGCCTCTCGGGCGCAGACATGTCGAGGGCGCTCAGGCGGCGCAAAGAAATGTCGCGCAAAACGCGCATGCTGGGATGGTGAAAAGCCAGGCTGACATTGAGTACAATGGCAGGGATGCGGCGCTTGCGCAGGCTTTTGCGGGCTTCCTGCAGCACCCCGCGGGGGCCGCTCAGAATAAACTGATGCGGCGTGTTGTAATTGGATACGTACAGGGCGGGCCATGTGGCACAGGCTTCGTTGATGATCTCGGCATCTGCATGCACGGCCATCATGCCTGTTTCGCGGGAGGCCCCTGCCTCCAGCTCCGACATGTGTACGGCGCGCGTGTCCAGAATATACCATGCCACTTCAGGGGCCAGTATACCTGAAAAACAGAGTGCGATCATTTCGCCAAGGCTGTGGCCGCAAAAAAGCGAAGGATTCAGCCCCAGAGAAGCCAACACGCTCCACTGGGCATACTCCAGCATGAATACGTAAGGAGATTGCCAGCGGGTAAGGCTGATTTTCTCCACGCCCGTTTCATCCATGAGGCCAAGAACGTCCCAGTCCGCCACGGCGGCAATGCGATCCATGGCCGCTCGGGCTGCGGGGAAATTGTCATACAGTTCGCGGCCCATTCCGGGCCAGACCGCGCCAAGACCGCAACACATCACCGCCAAAGGCGGCGGGCCTTCAGCCCGATCCGGCGCAATCCACAGACCGCGCGCTTCCAGCCGGGCAAGGGCTTCGGCATCGGGATTTGATGGCAGAGCCAGTAATTCCTGCCGCCATGCGGGGTTGATGGCACCGATGCGCCACTGCTGGCCAGCCTGTTGCAGGTCGGCATAACGCACGCCATCAAGAACTATTTCGTCTTGGAGTGTGCCTGGTACTGGATTTTCGTAGTCCTGACGCATATCTTTGTGCCTGTAAAGGGCCAAGGCCCGGCAACCCGACAGGGCCGAGGCAGGGCAAAAGGGGGGCATAGCAGCCGCTTGGGTAAAGGATTATGTTAGTAGATATCATCATGCTTGTCCAGACAGTGCCCGCAAACTCTTTTACCACGCAGCCCAACAGGACTGCACTGTCTGCAAAGCTTTCAACAGAGCCGCCCCACACGCGACTTGCCATAACATCTTGCTTTGGCTATACTGACGCCTTACAATGTTGCGCCTGCCGGATTTCGGCCCTCATCTGGCCCACCAGGCACGGCTTTTTTGGACAAATTTACGAGGACGAGGCATGAAGAACAACCATTCCTATCAGGCTGGCCAAGAGGCGGTGCAAACTCCCGCCGCCGCCGAAAGCAGCGCTTCCGGATTTAACCGCACGCGTTCCAAGCTCGCCTTTGATCGGCTTGTGGAAATGGGAGCCAAGATGGGGATGGAAAATCCTCTGTTTCTTTGCCATGAGCGCGCGGCCAAGGCCACCACGTTCATTTCCGGCAAAGAATATCTCAATTTTTCCACGTACGACTATCTGGATATCAACGCTCACCCCGAGATCACCGCTGCCGTCAGCGAAGCCGCTGCCATTTACGGCACCTCTGCTGGCGCCAGCCGCCTGGTCGGCGGCGAACGTCCGCCCCACCGTGAGCTTGAACGCGCCTTTGCCGACCTGTACGGTGTGGAAGACTGCATCATATATGTGAGCGGCCACGCCACCAATGTCTCGACCCTTGGCTTTCTTTTCGGCCACCGCGACGCCATTTTCCATGACGGTCTGGCTCACAACTCGCTGGTTCAGGGCGCGCGTCTCTCCGGCGCATCGCGCTACTCATACGCCCACAACGATTGCGATGCCCTTGAAGAAATGCTCAAGGCCAAACGCGCCGAGCACAAGCGCGCCGTTATCGTTACCGAAGGCCTGTTCAGCATGGACGGCAACATCCCCGATCTGCCGCGCATCATTGAACTGAAAAAACGTTATGACTGCATGCTGCTTGTGGACGAAGCCCACTCCCTTGGCGTGCTTGGCGCAACGGGCCGTGGCGCGCACGAGCATTTCAATATTGACCCCACCGATGTGGATATGTGGATGAGCACGCTCTCCAAATCCATGTGTGGTTGCGGCGGCTTCATTGCTGGCAGCCACGAGCTGATCGAATTTCTCAAGTACGGTTCGCCGGGCTTTGTTTTCAGCGTGGGCATGCCCCCCATTATCGCCGTAGCCTGCCACAAGGCTCTGGACATCATGCTGCGCGAACCCGAGCGGGTGCACAAGCTGCAGAAGATTTCGCACTTCTTTGTGGACTACGCCGCCAGCATTGGCCTTGATACGGGCGCAGCTCAGGGCTACGCCGTTGTGCCGGTCATGGTGGGCGACCCCATGGTGGCGGGCTTTTTGTCCAACGCACTGTTCAAGCGCGGCATCTATGTGATGCCCATCACCTTCCCTGCTGTCAAAGAAGGCACTGACCGTCTGCGTTTCTTCCTTTCCGCAGCCCATACGGAAGAACATATCCGCACGGCGCTGGATGCCGTGAAGGAAGAAATCCCCAAGGCCTGGGCCATTGTGGACGACTACAAGCGCCAGAACGCCAGCGAGAGCGGGCAGGCGTAACTTCATAGCGACCCGTGTTGCGCGGTCGAACTGTCGCTTGAGCGGGCGTTATATCGCCCGCTTGAGGATCGCAACGGTGCGATTGTGAGACATGTTCGCATTTTCGGGCAGATGGAACCTCCGTCTGCCGTGCCGGGCCAAGTGGCCCGGCTCTTGTTTGCAGCGGAGAAAACCATGACGCATATTGACGGCGCAGAAGCAGAGCAGAGCGCATCACAACCGAAAATGGACGCCTTGCCGGTTGTTGCCTATGTTCTGCTTTGGTTTCCCCTCTCCTCCGAAACGTTCATCTTTCGCGAGGTGGTGCAGCTTATGGCGCGGGGATTGCCTGTGCGCGCCTATACCATGTATGGTAAAAGCCTGAGCGGCTGTAGCGAAGAAATGCGCAAGTTTACCGGGCCGGTGGAACGCATGGGCGTTGGCGGCACAGTGCGCATTCTCCGGGCTTTCATACGTGCACTTTCACGCAATCCGCTCAAGGTCTGGGGCCTCATGCGTATGGGATTTTTTCATCGCATGCGCAACATGGAGTCCCTGGGTGAAAATCTGTGGTGCTTCATGGCAGGTTTTTTGCTCGCCGAATTGTGCGTGAGGGATGGCGTCAAGCTTATTCACTCCCCGTGGGCCAACGGTCCGGCAACGGCATCATGGGTGGCTTCGCGTCTTACAGGCATTCCCTTTGCCTTTACGGGCCGCGCTGGCGACATCTACCCGGAAGACGGCCTGCTGCGGGAAAAATCTGCAGACGCGCTCTTCATCCGCACCAACAACCACGCCAATGTGAGTTGGCTGCGCAAGTTCTGCCCTGTCGGGCAGGAATATAAAGTTCACGCCATTTACAACAGCCTTACATTTACCCCCAAGGGGCAGTGTGCAGTCAGCATGCGCCCCCCTTACCGTCTGCTGGCGGTGGGGCGTTTTGCGCGCACCAAGGGTTTTCCCGACCTGCTCTCCGCCATGGCGCGCCTGCAAAGAGAAAATGTACCTGTGAGCCTTACCCTCGTGGGCAATGGACGCTGGAGGCTCAAGCTCATGGGTATGCGTGACCGGCTGGGCCTTAAAAATATCGTGCACATGCCCGGTTTTATCCCGCACGATCAGATCTGCGGCTACATGCTCGACCACGACATGCTCATCATGCCGAGCGTTGTCCATTCCAACGGCGACCGCGACGGCATCCCCAACGTGATCATGGAAGCTCTCTCGCACGGCATGCCCGTTATTGCCACGGACGTGTGCGGCATCTCCGAAGTAATCATCAACGGAGAAACCGGTCTGCTTACCCCGCAACGCAACCCGCACGCTCTTGCCGATGCCGTACGGCATATGGTTGAAGACCGGGAGCACGCAAGCCGCATGGCCGAGGCAGGCCGCGCCCGCGTTGAAAAAATGTTTGACCGGGAAAACAACATCACGGCCCTGCTGCGCCTTTATGTGGATGAAAGCCGTCGTTACTGGAGCCATTCCGGCGGACAGACCGGAAGCTCCGCAGAGGACGACATCCCTGCCGCCATGAAAGCCGGAGCGGCGGGTCACGCATGAGCATCAAACAGCCGCTCTATCTGGCCGTCAGTCTGGATGTTGAAGAGGAAGGCCTCTTTGGCGGGCACTACGCCCGCCGTGGCTTTTCAACGCGCAACACCGCCAGCCTGAGAGCATTGACCCCTTTCTGCACCATGGGCGTACGCCCCACGCTTTTCTGCGCCCACAGCGTATTGGCGGACAAAACATCCCACGAGACCCTGGCATGGCTGCGTGACGAGCACCACGCAGAAATTGGCGCGCACCTGCACCACTGGAACACGCCGCCTCTGGCACTGGACGGGTCGGAGCAAACCCTGCCCGACATGGCCGACAGCGTACCAGCAGCAGCACTGTCCAACGACCTGTTCGCCGCCAAACTCGCTGCGCTTATGAAGGCAGGCCGGGCAGTGCAGAGCGCGCCGCTCACTTCCTTCCGCATGGGCAGATGGGATCTCCACCGCCAGCACTGGCCTCTTTTGGCCGCCGCAGGCATCCTTTGCGATGCCTCAGTGCGCCCCCTGCACTGCGCGCCCACGCCACTGCAGGGACCCAACCATTTTGACGCGCCAGGCACTCCATACTGGGTTTCGGTGGGAGACGACAGAATTTTTGAAGTTCCTCTTACCGTGACCCCTCTCGTTCCGCAGCTTCCGGCCCTGTTGCGCAGCGTGTCCGGCCCGACTGGCAAAAAAATACGCGCCAGCCTGAAAAACTGGGGAGCACTGGCTCTGCTGCCAGTTTACCATCCCCTGTGGGCCATGTGCGCCATTACAAAAATTTTTGCGGCCCGTGGCGGACGGGTGCTTTCCCTGACCTGGCATTCATCAGAAATGATGCCCGGCGGCACGCCTCACCTGCCTGACGCCGCAGCTGTGGCGCGCTTCACGCGCAAAGTTGCCGACTGGCTCAACTGGCTGCACAGGCATTACAGTGTGCGGTGCGTGACCATGGACGAACTGCGCTGCGAGCTTGGGCCAACGGCCCCCACCCTGCTGGGCAAGGGCGACTGGACTGGCGGGCCTGCAACCCCATAGCTCTGTTTTTCAAGAGAAATTTTACAAGCAACCCGTGATCATACATGCACAAAGAGACGGCGACAGCATTAATACCCAGCAACCCGCTGAGAAAAGCCCGCCGCATTTGGAGACAACCATGACGGAAACCAGCACCAAGGCCTCCCGCCCCGTATTCAAGACGGGCCTGCCGCACGTGGCCTATGTTCTGCTGTGGTATCCGCTGTTTACACAGCCCTTTATCTTCAGGGAAGTGGAAGGCCTCAAGGGGCTGCTGCCGCTTTCCGTCTACAGCCTGTACGGCCCCAACCTGCGCCACTGCTCCAACGAAATGCGGGCCGTGGCCGGAGAAACGCGCACCTACGGCATGCGCGCCCTGGGGCGTGTGCTGGGTGAATGCTTCCGGCAAATTGCGCTGCACCCTTTGCGTTCTGGACGCCTCTTCCGCAAGGCCATATTCCGCCGCTGGCGCAGCTGGGAAACCCTGGGTGAAAACCTTTGGGCATTCTGCGCCGGCATGTACCTGGGCCGCCTGTTCAGCGAGGCTGGCATAGACATGATCTACGCTCCATGGCCGCGCGGCACTGCCACAGCTGCCTGGGTTGCCTCGCAGATCGCCGGGTTGCCCTTTGCCACCGCCGCGCGCGGCGACAATCTGGAGCCAGCCGACCCGGATCTCGGCGACAAACTGACCGCAGCTTTCTTTGTACGTGCCAACAACGAGGCGGACAAAACCCGTATCGAGGTTTTTGCCAAGGGGCAGGCCAAGGGCAAGGTGGAGCTGATCTACAACAGTCTTACCCTGCCGCCCTTGCCAGAAACTGATATTCCCGCAAGCGTCGCCGCACCCAAGGCACAGGAAAATGCCCAGACACAACAGCCCATGGAGCGCCCCGTGCGTCTTCTGGCTCTGGGGCGGTTTGACGTTACCAAGGGTTTTGACGTGCTGATCAAGGCCTGTGCCATCCTGCGCGACAGGGGCGTGGATTTCAGGCTTACCCTTGCAGGCGGCGGCGGCGCGGTTATGGGTCTTGGACGTATGGAAGCCGAGATATTGCGCCTGCGCGAGGAGCTACGGCTTGAAGACCGGGTGCTGCTGCCGGGCATTATTTCGCACAACGAACTGCCGCACATCCTGGCCGAGCACGACATTTTTGCAGCGCCCTGCGTGGTGCACGAATCTGGCCGCCGCGACGGCATTCCCAACACGGTTATTGAAGCCTTGGCCTACGGCCTGCCCGTGGTGAGCACCACGGTCAACGCACTGCCTGAAGTGGTGATCAACGGTAAAACCGGCCTTGCCGTGCCGCCCAACGATCCCGAGGCTCTGGCCGATGCCCTGCAATGCCTTGCCGATAACGACGCTCTGGCTCAGGAACTGGCGCGCAACGGCAAACAGCTTGCGGCGGATATGTTTGACCCGACCCGCAACAATCGGCGTCTGGCAGATATTTTCATCAAACATTACACGATCTGGAAACAAAAATGTGCGGTATAGCTGGCATTTGCCAAGTTGACGCCTCGCCTCTCACTCCCGAAGCCGGGCAGTGGGTCAAGGCCATGACCGATCGCATGTCCCATCGCGGCCCCGATGGTGAAGGACAGTGGAGCAGCGGCCCGGTCTGCCTTGGGCACAGGCGGCTCTCCATCATCGACCTTTCCGGCGGCGGCCAACCCATGCACAGCGCCGACGGTCAGATGACCGTCACCTTCAACGGTGAAATATACAATTATGCCGAGCTCAAAGAACAGTTGACCGCCCTTGGCGGACAATTTCAGACCAGTTCCGACACGGAAGTCATTCTTGAGGGCTACCGCATATGGGGGCCGGACTGTCTGGCCCGCTTTGACGGCATGTTTGCCTTTGCCCTGTGGGACAACCAGCAGCGCCGTCTGTTCTGCGCCCGCGACCGCTTTGGCAAAAAGCCATTTTTCTATACCGTGCAGCACGGCAGGCTGTATTTTGCCTCCGAACTGACCGGGATTGAACAGTTGCGCCATCTGAGCCTGACCATGAACCCGCAGGCCGTTATGCGCTATCTGGCCTACGAATATGTGCCCACGCCGCACAGCGTCTACACAGAGGTGCAGAGCCTGCCGCCTTCGCACATGTTGCTGCTGCAGGATGGCAATCTGAGTATTTCCCGCTACTGGGATATGCCCATGCCCGATGAGTCCGACAGGCGCAGCGACAATGAGCTTTGCGAAGAACTGCGCTTTCTGCTCTCACGGGCGGTACGCCGCCGTATGGTCAGTGATGTGCCGCTGGGTGTCTTTCTTTCCGGCGGCATTGATTCTTCCATTGTGGCGGGGCTCATGGCCCGCCAGTCTTCCACGGCCATCAAGACATTTTCCATCGGCTTCAGCGAGGCCAGCTACGATGAGTCGCGCTATGCCCGCATCGTGGCCAAGGCCTTTGCCACCGACCACCATGAACGCGTGCTTTCCGCCGAGGAATGCGCAGATACCCTGCCCGGCATCATCAGCCGCATGGACGTGCCAATGGCGGATGCGTCCGTTGCCCCCACATGGCTGCTTTCCGGCGTCACGCGCGAAAAGGTCACCGTGGCTCTTGGCGGCGACGGCGCGGACGAACTGTGGGCGGGGTACGAACACTATATCGGCTTCAAGGTTGCCCAGTGGTACAATGCTGCCCCCTCTGCGCTGCGCAAGGGCATCATAGAACCGCTTGCGCAATTGCTGCCTTCCTCTGCGGGGTACATCAACCCCCGCCTGGCCGTTGCCACATTCCTGCGGGCGGCGCATGCCCCGGCATGGCAGCGGGTGCAGACCATGCTCACGGCCTTTACGCCCGACATGCAGGAATCCATTCTGGATAGCGCTTTCAAGGCGCAACAGCCCGGTTTTCTGGCTCCCGAAGTTCTCTTTGCCCCCACGCGCGAACACTATGACCACTGGCAGCCGCAAAACGCCGCCACGCCGCTTGCCCGCGCTTTCCACGTGTATGCCCGCCAGTTCATGCTTGATGATATCCTGGTCAAGGTTGACCGTTGCTCCATGCTGCACAGCCTGGAGGTTCGCGCGCCGTTCCTTGACAAGGATGCGGCGGAGTTTGCCGCACGCCTGCCCGTGAGCAGGAAACTGCACGGCTTCAAGCGCAAGTGGCTGCTCAAAAAGGCTTTTGCCGAGCTGCTGCCGGATGAAATCCTGTACCGCAACAAACGCGGTTTCCAGATTCCTGTGGCAGAGTGGCTGCGCGGCCGCATGCGGCCCCTCATGGAAGACCTGCTGAGCGAATCCACCCTGAAGGCGCAGGGCATATTCAACCATCAGGCGGTTCGCGCCCTTATGGACGAGCATGTCTCCGGCAGGGCCGACCTGCGCAAGCCCCTCTGGACGCTGCTGGTCTTCCAGCTGTGGTGGAGGGCTCGCCATCCCTGAGCCTGCCCCGCTTGCCACCATCAACAGAGTGCTTATACTGAAAGAAGCATGCGGAAAACCCGCAGCTTAAATCTGCTTGAGAGGAAAATGCATGACCAGCCAGATCAAGACTGTTCTTCTGCTCGCCCTGCTTTCCGCCATTATAATTATGCTTGGCGGCCTGATGGGAGGGCGCACAGGCGTTATCTTTGCCTTTGGCCTAGCCCTGATCATGAACGTGGGCAGCTACTGGTATTCTGACAAGATAGTGCTTTCCATGTACCGCGCGCGCGAGCTCGCACCGGAGGAAGCACCATATCTGCACAAAATTGTGGAAGAACTTGCCCACAATGCGGGCATTCCCAAGCCGCGCATCTGCGTGGTGCCTGAAGAAGCTCCCAATGCTTTTGCCACGGGCCGCAACCCGGAAAATGCCGTTGTTGCCGTCACGGAAGGCATCATGCGCCTGCTCTCGCCCGAAGAACTGCGCGGTGTGCTGGCGCATGAAGTCGGGCACATCGTCAACCGCGACATCCTTATTCAGACCATTGCGGGCGTTATGGGTTCCGCCATTGTGACCCTTGCCAATATCTTTCAGTTTACGGCCATTTTTGGCGGCAACCGGGACGAAGAAGGCGGCGGAACCAACCCCATTGCCGCCATTGCCATGGCCCTGCTGGCACCCATGGCTGCCGGTCTTATCCAGATGGCGATTTCACGCTCGCGCGAGTATCTGGCGGACGACACTGGCGCCGCGCTTTGCGGTCAGCCCTTGGCCCTTGCCGGGGCGCTGAACAAGCTGGGCATCGCCAGCGGCCAGATCCCCATGCAGGAAGGCAACCCCAGCACGGAACAGATGTTCATTGTGACCCCCATGTACGCTCATGGCGGCATGGCAAGCCTCTTCAGCACCCATCCGCCCCTGGAAGAGCGCATTCGCCGTCTGCGCGAAATGGCAGCTTCCGGGCGCTGAAAACCACAGCCCATGAGGTAGATGATGCACGCACGCCTTGTTTGCGCCGCCCTGCTGAGCCTTGCGCTGATAGCCTGTAACAAGGCCCAGCCAACGCAGGACACTACGCCCCTTCCTCCGGTCGAACCATGCCCCTTTGTGTACGTCTACGCCCCCGGCAACTACATTGTAGATATTGCCAGCGGGTCACAGGTGATACTTGACCCTGGCGTACAGGAGTTCGATCTGTTCTGCTCGCCTGGCGAAGCACGGGCGGCTGTGAATGAAGCCGTGCGGCTCGGTGTTCTGACCGAGGGAGACTGGCGCATCTACCGACTTGAGGGCTCCATGGAAGAGATTGGCCAAAGGCAGCGCAACAACCAGCATACCCTTACCCGCATGACCCAGATTGTGGACTGGGTGGCTGAAGGTTTCTAAACGCCGCATATGAATGAATTGCAAAAGCTCCGGGCATGAAAAATGTCCGGAGCTTTTTTGTCTGCACTGGCACGTGGGGCTCAGTTTTTACGAAAAACCATGGTCATCATGTTGCCCCAGAATGGCGGCGACGGTTCTAGTGGTTCCTGCCCCCTGTTTATGGCCTCCACAGCCCTGCTGACAGCCTGAATGTCGCAAGCGGGGTTTGCATACGGGGTTTCCTCATAAAAGAACGTTTGCCCCACTGTGCTGCACCCCAGCGCCGCAAACTCGCCTGCCAGCGATTGCGGCGTGTAGCCCACACAGTCACACGGAGTAAGGCTGAAACGAAACCTCTTGCGGAACACCTGATGGCAATAAGCCTCCATGTTGGGCTGCGCGGTCACGTACACATGGCCGCCCGGCGCGAGCAGGGAAGCCGCCTTGCTGAAAAAGCGTCGCGGCGTGTGCACATACTGCAATACGCCGCGAAAAATAATCAGGTCGTAACCGGGGGCTATGTCCAGATCAGGGAAATATCCCTCTTGTACCGGGTACCGCTGCGCGGCCTTTAGTGCCGCCTCGTGCCCAAATTCCACACCATGGCACTCGTGCCCGGCAGCCGCGAACCAGTCCAGAAACAGGCCATCCGCACAACCTACATCCAGCACCCTGGCCCCGGGTTTCAGAAACTGGGCGATATACGCATAGTCCACCGCGTACATGCGCTGCCGCTGGGCACATTCTGCTTCTACCGCGCAGTGTTCACGGTTCTGATAATCCTGCCAGTAAGCAGACAAACCTTCGGGGTTAAGGCGATGGTCGCAATAGTACCCGCCGCAAGCGCACTTTTGCGCCATTACTCCCCCGCCGACCTCATAGACTACCTGACTCTGTCTGCTGCCACAGACAGGACAGGCGTCAACATTTTCCAGATAGCGCCGTTCAAAAAACTCTTCTTCCATAATTCCCTCCTCAAAAACACTAAAGCTCCTCTGGCCTGCCTGTCCAGTATGTCTGCATGAACTGGAGGCAGAAATTATGACGTGCAGAAAAATCGTATCTTCATCCAGCATGGAAGGCGTAAACGCATGAACGCATCCTTCCATGCCAGGCAAGTATTTGTGAAAATATAGGAAGATACAGCAAAAGCCCCGCAACGCACAGACAAGGTCTGATGCGGTGCGGGGCTTGATACGGTCAATAACAGTGTGAAGTGGTGGAGAAGCCTTACGAACGGTAGTCAGAGTTCAGGGTCACGTATTCATGACCAAGGTCGGAAGCCTGGAAATTGTAGAAACCGGAACCGCCGCCCAGATCAATCTCCACCTGCACGTCCTTGGCCTTGAGCAGTTCGGCCAAGGCGTCTTCCTTGTCTTCATTGACAGGACAGCCCAGGCGGAAGCGCTCAATGCCGCACAGCTTCATGCTGACCTTGGCGGGGTCAAACTTCGCGCCGCTGTAACCAACAGCCGTAACGATGCGGCCCCAGTTGGCATCGCCGCCGTAGATGGCGGTCTTTACCAGCTGTGAATGCCCCACGCTGCGCGCCACGGTGCGGGCATCGTCATCACTGGCGGCACCGGTCACGGTGATGTGGATAACCTTGCTGGCTCCTTCACCATCCATAACCAGCATATGCGACACAGTGCCCAGAATGTCGGTAAGCGCTTCTTCCAGCAGTGCCAGATCAGCCGCACTTTCAGCGACAACGCCAGACGCGCCGTTGGCAAGGCCCAGAATGGTGTCGTTGGTCGAGGTGTCGCCGTCAACGCTCACCCGGTTGAAGGTCTTTTCCACGGCACGGCCAAACATGGCCTGCCAGGGATCGCGCGCCACCTTGGCGTCTGTAAGCGCCACGCAGAGCATGGTTGCCATATTGGGGCAGATCATGCCCGCGCCCTTGGCCATCACGGTAAGGCGCACAGTGCCGCCTGCAAGCGTAACCTCGCGCATGGAAAATTTGGGAAAGGCATCCGTGGTCATAAAGGCGCGGGTAAAGCCCTCCGCATCGCGAGTGCCGATATTGCTGACCAACTTGGGGACGGCATCAAGCCACAGATCCATTTTGAGATGCGCGCCCACAACGCCAGTGGAAAGGGGCAAAATTTCATCGGCCTCAAGCCCGCTAAGGCCAGCCACCATAGCCTGCGTGGCGTGGCAGTTGGCAAGCCCCTCATCACCGGTGCAGGCGTTGGCCTGGCCGGAATTGGCAAGAACAGCGCGCGCGGTGCCGCGACTTGCAAGTATTTCCTGGCACACAAGCACAGGTGCGGCCTTGAACAGGTTCTGGGTGAACATTCCCGCCAGCACAGCGGTTGTGTCTGAAACTATAATGCCAAGGTCGTCCCGGCCAGCCTTTTTGAAATTGGCAGCCGCAGCCCCAGCCCTGAAACCCTTTGGCAGATCGTCCTGCATCACCTACTCCATCACATCGTTGACTGTGCCGTGATGCCCCGGCAAAGAGCGAAGCTTCACGCAATATAGCAAATCCATATTTCCGTTAGCGCAGAATGCCCTTTTCTGGCCCTGCCAACAACAGCTAATTTCAGTGCCTGCCACAAACCAGACGGGGGAGAAAGCTTGCCGCTTCCTCCCCCGCCGTATAAAGCCCTGAGCGGCTAGGCCGCCAGGCTCAGATTATGTACGGCTCTTCTGGATTTCTTCGGCAATGGCCTGGGGCACGCGTTCGTAGTGATCGAACTGCATGGTGAAGGTGGCGCGGCCCTGAGTGCGCGAACGCAGGTCAGTGGCATAGCCGAACATGGCGGAAAGCGGCACCTGAGCGCGCACGCTCTGCGCGCCGCCAGCGCGGGCTTCCATGCTCTGCACGCGGCCACGGCGGCCATTGAGGTCGCCCATGACGTCGCCGAGGTATTCTTCAGGCGTAACCACTTCCACGTCCATGATGGGTTCGAGCAGCACAGGGGTGGCCTTGCGCATGCCGTCCTTGATGGCCATGGAGCCGGCCACGTAGAAGGCCTGTTCCGAAGAGTCAACTTCGTGGTACGAACCAAAAATGAGCTTAACCTTCACGTCCACGACGGGGAAGCCAGCCAGCACGCCGGACTTCAGGGCATCGTTGATACCCTTGTCCACTGCGGGGATGTATTCCTTGGGAATAACGCCGCCGGAGATGGCATTGACGAACTCATAACCGTTGCCGGGATTGGGTTCCACTTCAATGACAACGTGACCGTACTGACCACGACCACCAGACTGCTTGGCGTACTTGAGGTCCGACTTGGCAGGCTTGGAAATGGTTTCGCGGTAGGCAACCTGGGGCTTGCCCACGTTGGCGTTCACGCCGAATTCGCGGGTGAGGCGGTCAACAATGATTTCCAGGTGCAGTTCGCCCATACCGGCGATCAGGGTCTGGTTGGTTTCATCGTCGCCCTTCACGCGGAACGAGGGATCTTCCTTGGCCAGCTTGTTCAGGGCGGCGGAAAGAGCGTCGCGGTCGGCCTTGGTCTTGGGCTCAATGGCAACTTCGATAACCGGATCAGGAATGTTCAGCGATTCCAGAATGACTTCGCGCTTTTCGTCGCACAGGGTGTCGCCGGTGGAGGCGTTTTTCAGACCCACCAGAGCCACGATGTCGCCAGCGCCAGCCCATTTCACGTCTTCACGCTTGTTGGCGTGCATCTTCAGGATGCGGCCAATGCGTTCGCGCTTGCCGGTGTTGGCGTTGTACACGGTCATGCCGGATTCAAGGAAGCCGGAGTAAATACGGAAGAAGGACAAGTGACCGATGAAGGGGTCGGAGAAAAGCTTGAACACCAGACCGGCAAGGGGTTCCTTGTCGTCGCAATGGCATTCCACAATGTCTTCGGGCTTGCCAGCAACGTGGCCGGGCATGGCCGGGATGTCCACCGGAGAAGGCAAGTAGTCCACCACCGCGTCCAGCAGGGGCTGCACACCCATGTTGCGGAAGGCGGAACCCAGCAGCACCGGCACGATGTTGCGGGCAATGGTGGCCTTGCGGATGCAGGAGATGATTTCTTCTTCGGAAAGAGTCTCGCCGGCAAGGTACTTTTCGAGCAGGGCTTCGTCTTCCTCTGCCACGGCTTCCAGCATCTCGTGATGCTTTTCGTCGTAAAGATCCTTCATTTCGGCAGGCACGTCTTCAACGCTGAATTCCGCGCCCTTGGAGCTTTTGTCAAAACGGATGGCATGCCCGCGCACCAGATCCACCACGCCTTCAAACTTGTCTTCGCTGCCGATGGGCAACTGCAACGGCACGGCCTTGGCGCCAAGACGGTCGTGAATCATCTCCACGCAACGGAAGAAGTTGGCGCCGATACGGTCCATCTTGTTCACAAAGCAGATGCGGGGGACATTGTAGCGGTCAGCCTGACGCCACACGGTTTCAGACTGGGGTTCCACGCCGGCAACGGCGTCGAACACGCACACGGCACCGTCGAGCACGCGCAGCGAACGTTCCACTTCAATGGTGAAGTCCACGTGGCCGGGGGTGTCGATGATGTTAACGCGGCAGTCTTTCCAGAAGCAGGTGGTGGCGGCGGAAGTAATGGTAATGCCGCGTTCCTGTTCCTGCTCCATCCAGTCCATGGTGGAGGCGCCGTCGTGCGTTTCGCCGATCTTGTGATTAACGCCGGTGTAGAAAAGAATGCGTTCGGTGGTGGTAGTCTTGCCTGCGTCAATATGGGCCATAATGCCGATATTGCGCTGTTTGTTTACAGCAACGGTGCGGGACACGGTGTTTCCTCCATACTGCGGATGCGGTGTGGTGCAAAGCCGACGCCGCTTCCTTGCGGACGCGGCGTCGGGCTGAATTCAGATAAAAAACGGAAGGCCCTCTTACCAGCGGTAGTGAGCGAAAGCCTTGTTCGCGTCGGCCATGCGGTGCGTGTCTTCACGCTTTTTCACCGCGCCGCCGCGTCCGTTGAAAGCATCCAGCAGTTCGGCGGAAAGCTTGGCAGTCATGCCTTTTTCACCGCGCGAACGGGCATAGTTGATAAGCCAGCGGATCGACAGGGAAACCTGGCGTTCCGGGCGCACTTCCATAGGCACCTGGTAGGTGGCGCCGCCAACGCGGCGGGCCTTGACTTCCATGTGGGGCTTCACATTGTCCAGGGCCTTTTCAAAGGCGCGCATGGGTTCTTCGCCCGACTTTTCAGCCAGGGTCTCAAGGGAGCTGTAGAAAATCTTTTCGGCTGCACCCTTCTTGCCGTCGAACATAAGCCTGTTCACAAACTTGGTGACAAGGCGGCTGGAGTACAACGGATCGGGCAGCACTTCCCTCTTCGGGACAGGACCTTTACGGGGCATGGGGTTTCTCCTTCATGCTTGATTTGCGGCGGCACCAAACCCCGCGGCGACCGGCGCTCCCCAGGGGAAGCAGCCAGGCGGGCCGCATGGCACGCGCCGAAAGAATAAAACTACTTGGGACGCTTGGCGCCGTACTTGGAACGGCTCTTGCGACGATCGGCCACGCCGGACGTATCAAGGGTACCGCGCACGATGTGGTAACGGACACCGGGCAAGTCTTTTACACGACCGCCGCGGATGATGACCACGGAGTGTTCCTGAAGGTTGTGGCCTTCGCCGGGGATGTAGGCCGTAACTTCGATACCGTTGGTCAGGCGCACACGGGCGACCTTACGCAGAGCCGAGTTAGGCTTTTTCGGGGTGGTGGTGTAAACGCGGGTGCAAACGCCACGGCGCTGCGGGCAAGCCTGCAGGGCGGGGGTCTTCTTGCGCTTCACCACGGCCTTCCGCTCAATGCGGATAAGCTGGTTAATCGTGGGCATTATTTCCCTCCATATGGGATATTGCGCTCAAAAAAGAGCTTTTTGAACGACAGGACATAGCGTGTCCGCCAGGGCCTGTCAATAGGCAGGCCCTGGCGGACACGTGCACAAAAAATTTATTTTTATACCAAAGGCTGACAAAAAAACAAGCTGTTAGCCAACGGGCGGCATCAGTAAGTCCGTTTTAGTGGGGCATGGAGCCTGAAAAAAAATGTATGACAAGTACCCCAAGCACAATCAGCCCGAGGCCGAGGCAGGCGGCAAGATCAAGCTTCTGCCCAAAAACCAGCAAGCCCAGAAGCGAAACCAGCACAATGCCAATGCCACTCCAGATGCCGTATGATATGCCCATGGGCACGACATTGAGCACCTTGGAAAGCAGGTAGAATGAAATACCATAGCCGAGCAGCGAAGCAAGGGTGGGCAAAAGACGGCTCATGCCCTCCGAATGCTTGAGACAGGCCGTGGCCCCCACCTCGACCAGAATGGCCGCTCCAAGCTGAACATACGCCATCGCGGCAGGAGTCATATCAACCTCTTTTGTATACAGGGGCGGCAAAGCCACCCGCAGGAACTGCGGCGCGGACAACAGGCAACCGCCCGCCGTCCGCGCCGCATATTCAGACCGGAAACCCCTTGGGGCGACAGCCGGTTATTCTTCGTTCAGGGCCTCGGCAAAACGGGCACGCAGGGCCTGCATTTTTTCCTTGGCATCCAGCAGCTTTTCGGCGCGTTCACGCTCGCGGGCCACCACATCCGCAGGGGCGCGGCTCACAAAACTCTCGTTGCTCAGCTTCATGTTCACACCCACCACGTCTTTTTCAAGCTTGGCGATTTCCTTGTCCAGACGTGCCAGCTCGCCGTTCAGATCCACAGCGCCCTTGAGGGGCACAATAACCTGGCAGCCTTCCACCACCGCAGAGGCCGAAGCCTTGGGCGCGTGTACATCCGCGCCGATGGTGAGGGTTTCAAGCCGCGCCAGGGTGGCCATGCACTGACTGCTGGCCTCGAGCAGTTCGGCCTGGGCCGCGTCCACAGGGTGCAGCATGAGGCTGACCTTGTGGCTGGGGCTGATGCCAAGTTCCGCCTTGATGGTGCGCACGGCCACAATGATGCCCTGAATCAGCTCCATGCGACCGGCTTCCAGCGGGCGCAGGCAGGCCGGGCGCGCGGCGGGGTACAGCTCGCGGGCGATGTCTGTGGCCTTTTCGCCAGCCGCCACGGGCAAGGCGGCCCATATTTCGGCAGTCACGAATGGCACGATGGGGTGCAGCAGCACCAGCAGCTCGCGCAGGGCCAGCCACAGCACATACTGGGCCTCGGCCTTGCGTTTGGGATCTTCAGACTGCATGTCGGGCTTGATAAGCTCAAGATACCAGTCGCAGAATTCATTCCACAGGAACTTGTAACCCAACTGCGCCGCATCGTTGAAGCGGTAGTCGGCCAGGGCCTTGTCCATATCCTGCTTGACCACTTCAAGCCGGTGCAGCAGCCACTGATGGTGCAGACCGGGAACCGTCTCGGGAGCCACCGGGGCCGGGGCTTCTTCCGGCAGGTTCATGAGGGCGAAGCGGGCCGCGTTCCAGAGCTTGTTCACAAAGTGGCGGTAGCCCTCGATGCGCTCCTCGGAAAGGCGGATGTCGCGCCCCATGGCGGCAAAGGCCGTCAGGGTAAAACGCAGGGCATCGCAGCCGTATTTGTCGATCATTTCCAGCGGGTCGATGACGTTGCCCGTGGATTTGGACATCTTGCGGCCAGAGGAATCACGCACAAGGGCATGCAGATACACATCCTTGAAC
This sequence comes from uncultured Desulfovibrio sp., assembly GCF_902477725.1. Classification (NCBI taxonomy): domain Bacteria; kingdom Pseudomonadati; phylum Thermodesulfobacteriota; class Desulfovibrionia; order Desulfovibrionales; family Desulfovibrionaceae; genus Desulfovibrio; species uncultured Desulfovibrio sp. The sequence continues at coordinate 130,091 of NZ_CABSIF010000001.1, forward strand.
GGCACTTCGCCCATGAAGTGGATGCCCATCATCATCATGCGGGCCACCCAGAAGAACAGGATGTCAAAGCCCGTAACCAGCACCGAGGTGGGGTACCAGCGGCGCAGATCCTTGGTGTCCTCAGGCCAGCCCATGGTGGAGAAAGGCCACAGCGCGGAGGAGAACCACGTGTCCAGCACGTCTTCTTCCTGCTTCAGCGCGCCGCCGCACTTGGGGCAGACTGCGGGGGCTTCTTCGGCCACCACCAGTTCACCGCAGGATTCGCAGTTCCAGGCCGGGATGCGGTGCCCCCACCAAATCTGACGGCTGATGCACCAATCGCGGATGTTATCAAGCCAGTGATAGTAGGTCTTGAGCCACGTTTCGGGAAAAATCTTGGTCATGCCGGGCACGGCATCGCGCGCGGCAGGGGCCATCTTGGTGGCGGCCACAAACCACTGCGTGGAAACGTGCGGTTCGACCACCGTATGACAGCGGTAGCAATGGCCCACGGCGTGATCGATTTCTTCTATGCCCTCAAGCTGCCCGGCGGCTTCAATATCGGCCACGATGCGGGTGCGGCATTCTTCCTTGGCAAGGCCCGCATAGGCCCCGGCCTCGGCGGTCATGATGCCGTTTTCGTCAATGGCCTTGAGGAAGACGAGGTCGTGCTTCTTGCCCAGCATCCAGTCGTTATGGTCGTGGCAGGGCGTCACTTTGAGCGCGCCTGTGCCAAATTCGCGGTCAACATAGGCATCGGCGATAATGGGGATCTCGCGCCCAAGCACGGGGACCACGGCCTTTTTGCCTATGAGGGCGGTGTAGCGCTCATCTTCGGGGTGCACGCAAATGGCGGTGTCGCCAGGGATGGTCTCGGGCCGGGTGGTGGCAATGGTGATATGCCCGCTGCCGTCGGCCAGCTGATAGCGCACCTTCCACAACTTGCCCCGGCTCTGCTCGTGTTCCACTTCGTCATCGGCAAGAGCCGTGTGGCAGCGCGAGCACCAGTTGATGATGTAATCGCCCTTGTAGATCAGCCCTTCATTATAGAGCTGCACAAAAACCTTGCGCACGGCGGCGGAAAGGCCTTCATCCATGGTGAAGCGCAGACGCGTCCAGTCCACGGAATCGCCAAGGGCGCGCGCCTGATCAAGAATGCGGTGGCCGTATTCATCGCGCCATTCCCACACCCGGTCGATAAAGGCTTCGCGGCCAAGATCCTTGCGGCTCTTGCCTTCCTTGGCCAGGGCGCGTTCCACCACGTTCTGCGTAGCAATGCCCGCGTGGTCGGTGCCGGGCACCCAGAGCACGTTCTTGCCCTTCTGGCGGGCGTGACGGCAGAGCACGTCAATAAGTGTATGGTTGAGCGCATGCCCTATGTGCAACGCGCCCGTGACATTGGGCGGCGGAATGACAATGGAATACGGCTCGCCGGGAGCGTCCGGATCGGGCGTAAAGGTTTTGTCATCTTCCCAGTGCTTGCGCCACCGGGCTTCAACGTCATGGGGCTCATAGCCCTTGGGTAGCGTATCCGCCATCTTGCTTTCTCCATGAAAGGCGGCGATAATGCGGTATATGTTTGCCGCACAGCCAATCTGCATTTTATGGGACGCGTCCCACATCTGGGGCCTCATGGCCTGGCGCGCTGTTCGCGCGCTGGGACTGCCCTGCCGCCTGGTTAAGGGACAAGAAATAGCCGAAGGCGCGTATTTAGGCAAGCCGGGGGGCGTCAGCCCCAATGGCGGCCCGCAACAGGGCGGCGCAGGCGTAAGCCTGCTGCTGGTTCCCGGCGGCAACGCACGGCTTAAGGCCTCGGGCCTCGGCAAAAACGGGCGCGAAGCCGTGCGCCAGTGGGTGGAACGCGGCGGCAACTATCTGGGTTTCTGCGGCGGTTCTGGCCTTGCCCTGACCCACCCCAATCCCGACCACGGCCTGAATATCTGCCCCTGGGCGCGGGCCGCTTATCCTGAGCGTCTGTACCATCTTATTTCCGGGCATGTGCGGACCCACGTTGCCAGCGGGCATGAATTTTCGCCCCGCAGGCCCGCCGCGCCAGCCAACCAGCCCGTGAACGGGCACAATGATACTGGCTCAACTGCCCCCCTGTGCCCCGGTGTTCGCCGCGCTGCCGCGCGGCAGGCCCAGTGCGGAACACCATCTGAAATATTTTCTCCTTCCCTGCCTGTCTGGTGGCCGGGGCGCTTTGCGCCTGAAAAGAACGACAACGTCACCGTGCTGGCCTCCTACGGTTCGCCAGATGCGGATTTCTGGCTGGCGGACCTGCCCCTGCAAAGCTTGCCCTCCAAGGTTTTTTCTCACTGGCGCGACCTTTATGGTCTGAACCTCTCGGCAGATTTTCTTGAAGGCCAACCCATGGCCGTGACCGGAGCTTACGGGCAGGGACGCTATGTGCTGAGCTACTCGCACCTTGAAACGCCACACAGCCCCGATGCCAACGCGTGGCTGGCCCAGTTGCTGCGCAGCATGACAGGCCTTGAGCCAACACGCGAAGATGTGCCCCTGTGGCAACTGCGCCACCCCTGCGCCGCATGGCCAGAAGGTTCAGGCGGCCCTCTGCTGGACGCGCTGCGCCACATGCGCGAACTGCTTGATCTGGCTGTGGCCCACCACCTTTTCTTTGGTCGCACCCACTGGCTGTGGGGCTGGCGCACGGGTCTGCCCGGCGCGGCCTGCAACAACCTGCATGCGGCATTGTGCACGGCGGCAAGCCTCGAGCCATCAGCGGCGGCCTTGGCCTATTGGCAGCAGATGGCCCCGCGCTTTGCCAAGCTTGAAGGCCTGTTTGCCGCCGGAGCGGAAGATTATTTTCTGGCCTGCCGCCTCGCGGAGACCCTCTCCCCCACCATGCCGGACGCCATTGACAAACGCGGCCTTGACCACCAGCGCGAAGCGCTGTTCGGGCACCCCATGAACGGCGGGGGCATTCTGGCCGAGCTTCTGGAAATGGTTGAAGAGCTTGTTTACCTTTCCCAGACCTCCATGCCCTGCGATCTGGCCTGATTCCGCTGCGCCTGATCCGTCACGGCGTCATGCCCCGCCCGCCTCTGCGCGCCGCAAGCGCTGGACGCCGAGGCCGCAAGCCGCTATGAGGGCTTTTTGCATCAACCTCCAATGCCAAGGCTCACATGTACGCATTTGATCTCGGCTGCGCCGCCTACCAGCGCGCCTTTGAAATACAAAAACAGGCGCAGGCTTACGTGCTTCAGGGCGGCGACGACATTCTGCTGCTTCTGGAGCATCCGCCCACCGTCACCCTGGGCAAAAACTCCGGCCAGGAGAATCTGCCTCCCAACCTCGCCAGTCTGTGGGGTTCGGCTGTGGATGTTGTGCACAGCACGCGCGGCGGCAATATTACCTGCCATTTTCCCGGTCAGCTGGTGGCCTACCCCATCATCAATCTGAAAAAGCGCACCGGGGGCGTCCGGGCCTATGTAAATGATGTGGAAGAAGCCGCCATCCGCACGGTGCGGCGCTTTGGTATTGAAGCGGCCCGCAAGCCGGGCTTTCCCGGCGTATGGGTGGGCGGCAGCAAGATTGCCTCTCTGGGCATTGCCGTGCAGCGCCACGTGACCCTGCACGGTCTGGCCATGAATGTGGACAGGGATCTTTCCCTCTTCAACATCATCACCCCCTGCGGCCTTGACGGCGTGACCGCCACCTCGGTGCAGCGGGAACAAGTCGGCGACCTGGCGACTATGGATGCTGTGAAAGCATGCTTTCTTGAGGCCTTTTGCGAGGTTTTCAGCCAGCCGCTGCCGCCCCTGCAATCGACGCAAGCCTGCGAAGCCCTGCTCGCGGGCCAACCGTAACGGGATGCAGGACGAATCAAATCACAAGCCCAACACCAGTTCAGGCAATTTGCGGCATGCCGCCGCAGGTGCCCCAGCAAGGACGAAATAGATGACCCAACCCGATTCTTCCGGCAATTCCGGTTCTGCCAACGCCCCTCTGCGCAAGCCCGCATGGCTGCGCCGCCCGCTGGCCTCCGACAAACGCTTTTTCACCACCTCCGCCCTGCTGAACGAGCAGGGGCTTTCCACCGTCTGCAAGGAGGCCAACTGCCCCAACCGGCAGGAATGCTTTTCTTCCGGCACGGCCACATTTCTGATTTTGGGTGAAACCTGTACGCGCAACTGCCGCTTCTGCAATATCCACCCCGGCCAGACCAGCGCCCCCGACCCCACGGAACCGCAGCGCGTGGCTCAGGCCGCCGTGACGCTGGGGCTCAGGCATGTCGTTGTCACTTCTGTGACGCGTGACGACCTTGCGGATGGTGGCTCTGCCCAATTTGCCGCAGTAATTACGGCGCTGCGGCAGGCTCTCCCCGACAGCAGCGTCGAGGTGCTTATCCCCGATTTTCAGGGCAATGCCGATGCCCTGCGCACGGTCATGGACGCCAAACCCCATATCATCAACCACAATGTGGAAACGCACCCCGCGCTCTATGCGCAGGTGCGGCCACAGGCCGATTACGAACAAAGCCTGGAACTGCTGCGCCGCGTGAACGATTGCGGCATGATGGCCAAGAGCGGCCTCATGGTGGGGCTGGGGGAGACAGACGCGCAGGTGCTTGAGGTGCTCAAGGACCTGCACACTGTGGGCTGCTCCATTGTGACCATCGGCCAGTATCTGCCGCCCACAAGCCAGCACCACAAGCTTGACCGCTATGTGACGCCGGAACAGTTTGACGAGTACGCCGCCTACGGTAAATCACTGGGTTTGCGCCATGTGTTTTCCGGCCCGCTGGTGCGCAGCAGCTACCACGCAGCCAACTTTGCCTGATTGCGGGCCAATCGCTGGCCAGCCTCTACCTGCCCCAACCGCGCAACCATAAAAAGCGGGCTTTGCTCCCCGGATCACCCCGGAGAACAAAGCCCGCTTTTCGTTCCTCAAATTTCAAGGTTCGGCTTAAACCATGCCCAACACCTGAAAACCCCATACAAAACCTGTCAGGGTAAAAATGCTTAGTCCGTTGGCGACCACCGCCGTAAGGGCCGCTTCTTCCGGCACGGCGCTGTACACCTCGGCGATGACCGTCACCACCAGAGCCGTGGCCGTGGCGCTGATGATCACACTGATCACGAGCCACAGGCCCGAAACACCCAGGGCCGCCAGCATGGCCCAGCACAACAGCGGGTGCAGCACCAGCTTGCAGAGAATAAACCACGCATGCCGCACAAAGGCGTGGCCGTGAGCCTGCCGCGTAGCCACCACCAGCTTTTGCCGCAAATCAAGCCCCAGAGCCAGCAGCATGCAGGGGGCCGCCGTGTAGCCCACAAGGCTCACCGCGCGGTCAAGGGGAGCCCACAGACCAAGCCCGGAGGCGGAAAGCGCTATGCCCGCCAGAGTCGAAAGCAGAATGGGGTTGCCGAGGATAAAAACTTTCAGGAGCTTGCCCACAAATTTCAGGGGATTGCCGCCGTCCCAGGCCAGCGATCCGGCCAGAGCATCCAGACGGGACTGCCCGATGATCATGACCACATTGGGCGTGAGGGTGCACAGACCAGCAATGAGCATGGCCGTGGCATTGCCGGGGAACAGGTTGGACACGATGGGCAGCCCCACAAAGGCGGCATTGCAGGCGGAACACGAAAGCCCGGCAATAACGCCCGGCCCCACGCCGCGCCGACAAAAAATTCTGTCGCCCACATAGCCAAGGCAGTACACCACCAGCTGGGAACCAAGGATGCCCCCCCAGAAAGCCCAGTGCCCAAGATCAGCCAGGCTGGCCCCGGCCAGCAGGTGCAGAATCAGCAGAGGCAGAGCCAGCTTGAGCACATAGATGCCAAGGACAGGGCCAGCGTTTTCGGGCAATACATCGCGACTGCGCAAAAGAACGCCCGCGCCAATAATCAGAAATACGGGCATGACGGCAAACAGCGCTTGAAACATAATCAACCTTTTCCATTTGGATGCGTTTTTCGCCCACCGGCGTGTCCGGCTGGCGACGGCGAAACTATGGCGCGGCTTGTCTACCTTGTCCAGCAAAAACTGTTTGGTCGTTCAAACAGTTTTTAAGCTGTATAATTACAGAATATTACAAAAACGATATCATCTGTTTCAAGCCTTTGGCAACCTTTTGCCAAAGGTTCAGCACCGCCACTTTTCAGCTCAGCCTCACCCAAACCCGCATGCAGGTCATAAAAAAGCCCTCCGTCAATGACGAAGGGCTTTACCAAACATTCAGCCGTCGAATGCAGCCGAAAGAATCTGTCTTACTTCTTGGCCTTGGCAGCCTTGTCGTCCTTGGGCGTTTCGGCCTTGGGGGCGGGGGCGGCTTCCGGAGCCTTTTCAGCTTCAGGCGTCACAGACTTGAAATCAAGCTTCTGCTTGTTCACAAGATCCAGCACTTCGTTGGTCACATCGCTCTTGGAGTCAAAAGCGGCGACAGCTTCAGTGCTGATGATGACGGCATAGCCCTTTTCAGTGCGATAGGTATTGATCACGCGCTGAATGGCATCATACAGCAGGTTTACAACATTCTGCTGCTCCACCTGCATGCGCTGCTGGGCAGACATGTAGACGGCCTGCAGTTCTTTCTGCGCTTCAGCGTCCTTGGGGTTGGCTTCCAGGCGCTGCTGGATGTCGTTAAGCTTGGTCTGCATGTCGCCCTGAAGGCTTTCAAGGAACTTCACGCCGGCCTTGCCAGGTTCGCTATCGCGCATCACGCGCGCCATATCCACCACCGCCACCTTGGGCTGGGCGTTATTGTCGCCCTGTTGGCAGGCAAAAAGCATGAAGCTCAGCAGCAGAGCCAGCGGCATAAAAAAACGGATTCGCATGGTTGTGACCACTCCTCTAATAAATGCCGGGCATAGAGTTGGGGCTCGGCGTTGAAGAACATGTACGTTGTTTTTATAGGCACCACAACCATTTTTCGCTGAAATTCCCTTTTGGGCGGCGCTTTGCGCGGCCCCTGCGCGAGGTAAATCCGCATCAGCGCAGCGAGGCGTACTGGGCCTTCATTCGCTGCACCCGGGCGACGTAGAAACGTGTTTCACGGGCAGGCAGGCGCGTGGCAAGATCCCTGTAAAAAGCGTCAACCGTCATGGCGTTTATGTTGTCCACGGCTTCTTCCACGGTTTTGCCGTAGAGCCGCAGAAAACGGTTCGGTCCCATATTGTAGGCGGCAATCGCGCAATATTCCCTTGCCAGAGGGTTGTGCACACCGGAAAAATAGCGGGTGAACAGGATGTGCAGATAGGTTGTGCCATAGCGGATGTTGGTTTCGGGCACGCGCAGGTCTTCAAAACCCACATCGCCCATGCTTCCGTAAAGGTATTTGTGCACTTCATCGTTAGCTGTATCCGGCACGACCTGCATGAGGCCCATGGCCGACTTGTTGCTGACCAGGGTTGGCGAAAAGTCGCTTTCGCTGTGAATGATGGCGTACACAAGCTCGGTGCTCAAATTGTAGCGGCGCGAAAAATTCTCCACCAGATTCTGATAACGGCGGGCTCTGGCCTGTAGTTTTTCCATGTCGTTATCATCAATATCGCCCACAAAGTTATCAAAAACAGTACCGTGGCGCAGCACTTCAATGGCAGCCCTGCGCACCACGCGGGGCGAATAGCCTGCCATCATGGCCGTGGGCGTCACCCAGCGCAACGGGCGGCCCGCCGCATCAAGGGCGTCGCCGTAATCACGGGGCTGGTTGCTGACCAAAAGCGGAATGGAAACACCGTCCAGAGCCAGCAGCGGGGCAAAATCACCCTGCGCATCGCCGGAAAAGGCCAATGAGGGTTCGCCAGTATCAAGAATGACGCCTTCCGGCCCAAAGGAAACAATGCGCCTGACCAGAGCCAGATCTGTAGCCTTATCCGTAGCAGAGGATGTCCCCTGCGTTTTGTGGGCACCGGATGCCCGGGCAGATGTGCTGGCATCGACAGCCAGACGCGTCTGCGGACTACCCCCGGATGTCTGTTCAGAATGCGGCTCCACCGCCCCGCGCACGGCCCACTGGCGTATGCCGTCACCCTGCGCCTGAATGGGAATGGGCATGTCTTCGGGACGCAGGCGGGCCACCATGCCGCTCGCGCGGCGGCGCAGTTCCGGCCCCTCGCTCTGCGGCACAAAACCGGCCAGCAGGCCGAGCACCAGCAAGGCGGCGGCAAGGCCGAGCGATATGAGCAATATTGTGTTACGTTGTTTCATGGGCATCCCCGTGGGCGTCGGCACGGCCTTGAGCCTGCCGCCGTCTGACGGTTGTAGGGCTGATCTCATGCACCCTGCCCGCAGGCAGAATATAGCGTCGGAAATCCGACAGCCGAGAATCTTCCGCAACACTTCTTGCAATTCCTTTGCCAATTCTCCACACGTCCCAGACAAACCACTTTACAAAATGTGTACTTTAATTCAGAACAGACGGCCCCTTTTATGAGCTACCGTTGACCAGACCTTTTTTCCCACCTATACTTATTTCTGTGAAAAAAGGCTTGCACGCCATGCGCGCGAAAGCCGCCGCACAGGCCTCAAAAGAGCGCCCAAGGCAGTCATTTCTCTGGGAATCAGGCGGTTCAGCCCGGGCAACAACGTCTTAATACGCGCATAGCCGCGCCGGTTCCCCATACTGCCAGCCAACACAGGCACCCCGGGGAAATGGAGCAAACCGTGTCCCAGCATTCGCCAGAATACATTCGCGAAGAAATCAAGCGACTCCTCAAATATGCGCCGCCCGAGATGCGCGCCGCAGCCATTGCCCTGCTGCCCGCCGCAAAGCGCTCCCTCAACACAGGCTATCACCCCTGCCTGCGCGGGGTGCCCATGCGCAGCTGGCGCTGCCTGCTCATGCTGCTCACCTCCATATCTGCCATGCAGAACGATACCGAAATGCTGCTGCGCGTTTCCAACGATCTGCTCGCCATTGCCGACCGCATGGCCCCTCCTGGGGAAGTGCTGCGGCAAAGCGCTGAAATTCTTGTCCACGCCCTGTACGCCGATATGTACGTGTGCCGCCTGCGCAATGCCAATGGAGAATGGGTGGCGCGCTCGGCCAATCAGGTGGACGGCGGCAGCATTCCCATCGTGACCCCCATGCTGGAGGAAGGCCTGCGCGAACACCCCGTGATGCGCGCCATTCTTGAAGGGCACGTCCGCTATGTGGTGTCCAACAACCTTCAGGCCCTGGCCATGGGCGGTGAATCGTTCGACTGCATCATCTACAAGGAAGGCTACCGTTCGCGTCTGGCCTTTGTGCTGCGCGAGCGCAGCAACAAGCCTCCCTTCGGCCTGGTAATGTTGTATACCAAACGCGAGTATGGCTTTGAAAGCTTTGACGAACGTTTTCTTTCAAAATGTGCCAGCATTGTTTCGCTCACCGTGGGCCGCCGCGTGGCCGTTGCCCGCGACACGCTGGAAAAAGCCGCCGGAGCCATGGCCCACTACGGCAACAACGCCCTGAACGTCATGCGCAATCAGGCGGAGTATTGCGGCGAACTGGTGGAAGATCTGGACGCCAACCAGGCGCGCAGCCTGCGCCTTGCGCGCGAGCTGCTGGCCGAGTTTCCTGAAAATTCGCGCGGGCGCATGCTGGGCATGGAGCTGGAACGCGCGCTCGCCCGCAACGACCTCACCGAACTTGCCGGACATCTGGGCGGTGTGCTTGAAGGTACGCGCCGCATGACGCGCATTATCAATTCGCTCAAAAAATCCGCAGACCGGCCACGCCTGATGCACTACGCCCTTGGGCACGATGTGCTGCGCCTTGAGGACGATGTAACCCGCGAGGATTAGTCATGCGAGCCGCCCGGCTTTTTCCCTTTCTTGAGACCATCAGGACTTATTCCGCCCAGGATTTCAAGGCGGACATGACGGCGGCCCTTACCGTGACGCCTATGGCTGTGCCTCAGGCCATGGCCTACGCCATTATTGCCGGGGTTCATCCGCAGTATGGCATCTACGCCTGCATGCTGCCCGTGGTGCTGGCCGCCCTGTGGGGATCATCCCGCTTTATGGCCGCTGGCCCCACCAACGCCATCTCCATGATTATTTTCTCCACCCTCGCTACCATCAGCGTGGGCGGCGAACTGATCAGCACCATGCCCGAAGAATCGCGCATGGCCTATATTTTCGGCATGGCGCTCCTGTGCGGTCTTATCCAGCTGGGCATGGGGCTGGCGCGGCTGGGCGATCTGGTCAATTTTATCTCGCACTCGGTCATGGTGGCCTTTTCCACCGGAGCGGCGCTGCTCATTGCCGCGGGGCAACTCTACATGGCCATGGGCCTGACCGGCCCCAAGCCCTCGGGCTTTTTCAACCAGATGTTCGGCGCGCTGCACGGCCTGCCCTTTATCAATTACTGGAGCCTCGGCATTGCCGTTGGCACCATTGTTCTGACCGTGTTCTTCAAGCGCCTGTCGCCGCGCTTTCCCGCATCACTGGCCGCGCTCGGCGTAATCACGCTCTTTGCCGCCGTGTTCAGCGTGGACGAAAGGGGTGTTCCGCTGGTTGGGGCCATCCCAAGCGTTGTGCCGCCTTTTTCCCTGCCTCCCTCTTTTGATCTGGACGCGGTGCGCGACCTGTTCATGCCCGCGCTGGCCATTGCCCTGCTGGGAACAGTGGAATCACTGGCCATTGGCAAACAACTGGCAAACATCAAGGGCGATGCGTTTGACGGCAGCCAGGAACTTATCGGTCAGGGCCTCGGCAATATCGCCGCGGGCCTTACGTCGGGCATCCCCGGCTGCGGTTCCTTTACCCGCAGCGCCCTTGTGGTCACATCCGGCGGCAGAACGCGCATGGGCACGGTGTTTTCCGGCATTCTCGCCCTGCCACTGCTGTTTGTGCTGGCCCCGCTCATAAGCTGGCTGCCGCTCCCCGCCCTGAGCGGCGTACTGCTGCTTATTTCCTTCAAGATGATAGACATTGACGCCATCCGCCTCTGCGTTGTGGCGACCAGCGTGGACAGGGCCGTGCTGCTCATCACCTTTATGTCCACACTGCTGTTTGATCTTGAAAAAGCCATCTTCATCGGCGTGATGCTTTCCCTCACGCTGTTTATTTACAAGACCGCCCACCCGCGTGTGAACAGGCTTCACAAGGGCGACCCGCTGCTGCGCGAAGGCCCCGCCGAGCTGCCGCAGGGCGTCACCGTGTACATGATTGAAGGAACCCTGTTTTTCGGGGCCATCCACGAGCTTGAACGCCTGCTGTATGCCGAGGACAACGAGCCAACCCGGCTTGTGGTGTTGCATCTTTCGCGCGTGTTCTGGATTGATGCTTCAGGAGCGCATGCGCTTTCGCAATTTATCGAGCGCTGCTATGCCCGTAGCCTGCCGGTTATTCTGGTGGTGGGCAGCCCTTCGGTGCGTACCATCTTGCGACGCACAGGCCTTCTGGATTATCTCAGCAACGGCTTTGTGGCCGACACCACGGGCGAAGGCCTGCGGCTGGCGGCAGCCATGCTGAACCGCTTTGCATGCAGCGATGCCCAGTGCGCGACAGTGGGCGCAGATGTCACCAACGCGCAGCCCGCGCAACCTGTGCAGGCAGCCCCGCCTGCCTCCGGCAGTTCCGGCCCGGAGGATATGGCGCAGTCTGCCCGCGTGGCGCTGGATCCCCAAGGCAACGAGCTGCCCGCCGAACAAACCGCCCCTGCGGAAAATTCCGCCGAACCGCCGCGCGTGACCAAGGAGCGCCCGTGACCAAGGTTTTTCAACTGCCCACCTGCCCCGCAAACCCTGATTCCCTGCCCTTTGGCCCCGAGCATCCCTGGCTGGCCCCGCTGGCCGGGTACAGCGATCTGCCCTTTCGCCTGCTCTGCCGCGAATACGGCGCCGCCGTGTGCGTTACCGAAATGGTCAGCGCCAAGGGCCTTGTTTATGAAAGCCCCGGCACCAACGAGCTGCTCATGACCCTGCCCGAAGACCAGCCGCTGGTGGTTCAGCTTTTCGGCGCGGAGGCCTCCTTTCTGGGGCGCGCGGTGGAGCTGTTGCGGCAGTCCGGCTTTGGCTGGTTTGACCTGAACATGGGCTGTTCTGTTTCCAAGGTGTTGCGCCAGAGTGCTGGCGCGGCCATGCTGGGCGATACGGAAAACGTGCTTGTTGTGGCCCGCGCCATGATTGAGGCCGCTGGCCGTGGACGCGTGGGCTTCAAATTACGCCTGGGGCTGGACGACACCCGCCCGGTGCTGCCCGATCTGGCCTTGCGCCTTGAGGATGCGGGCGCTGGCTGGCTGACCCTGCACCCACGCACGGCCCGTCAGGGTTTTGGCGGCACCGCGCAATGGGAAGCCATTGCCATGCTGGCCCAACGCCTGACAATCCCCCTGCTTGCCAGCGGTGATCTCTTTAGCGCGGAAGACGGCGTAAACTGCCTTAATAGCACCGGAGCCAGCGGCGTCATGTACGCCCGTGGGGCCATGCACAATCCCGCCATCTTTGCCGACCACGCAGCTCTGCTGGCCGGAAACACCCCAGTTCAGGCCGATGCCCCCCGTTTGCGGGCCATGATTTCCCGGCATCTGGAGCTCGCCCGCGCCCACTGCCCCGGCAAGGCCGCCCTGTGGAAAATGCGCTCCGTGGTGCCGCGCTACGTGCGCACCCTGCCCGGCGCACGGGCCTTGCGTCAGGAGCTGTGCCGCTGTAATGATTGGGAAGAGCTTGACCGGTTACTGGATATTTTTCTGGGAAGCCCTGACTAGCAAGGAACAAAGGTGCATGCGGTTACGCTTGCTGCGCTTCTGTAATACACTATTACATACAGATAATTTTTTGTTGATGGGTTGGGGTCAGACGGGGGCAGTGCCGACACGGCTCCACGCCTGAAAGCGCCGCCCTTTGAAGGAGAGCCATGATGGATGTTTACCGCGCCAAGACTGCGGGCTTTTGCATGGGCGTGAGCCTGGCCCTGCAAAAACTTAACACTGCGCTGGAGCGCAGGGGGGGCACCCCCGAGACGGCCCGCATCTGTACCCTTGGCCCCATCATCCACAATCCGCAGGTTCTGGCGGAATATGAATCGCGCGGCGTGGTCTGCGTCAAGGAAGCCGCGCAACTGCACCCCGGTGATGTGGCGGTTATCCGCGCGCACGGCATCACGCGGCAGGTTGAGGAGCAGGTCAAGCAAAGCGGGGCCGACATTGTGGACGCCACCTGCCCCAAGGTAAAAAAAGCCCAGCTTTCCATCGGGCGGGCCACCGCCGATGGCGCAACCCTGCTGCTTTTTGGCGAGGCGGATCACCCAGAAGTACGCGGGCTGGTTTCTTACGCCTGCGGCCCGGCCCATGTGTTCGGCACGGCGGCAGAGCTTGAGTCCTTGCACCTTGCCGAAAACAAGGCCTATGTGCTGGCCTCGCAGACAACTCAGGATCGACAAATATTTCAGGAAATTGTGGAAGATCTGCGCACGCGCATTGCCGACCTTGTGGTGCTTTCCACCATTTGCGACGCCACCCGCGAGCGGCAGGAGGAGGCACGCAACATTGCCTCCTGTGTGGATGTCATGGTAATCATAGGCGGAAGGCAGAGCGGAAATACCCGCAGACTGGCTGATGTGGCCTCTTTGAACGGCATCGACACCTACCTTGTGGAGCGTGTCGAAGAGCTGGCCGCAGAAAATTTTTTGCAAAAAAATCGTGCAGGTCTAACGGCTGGCGCATCTACGCCGAAAAGTCTTATTGACGCGGCTCATTTGTGGCTGCAGTCGCTTTAATCCCGTTTGCTCCTGAAGCGGTACTTTTCTGGAGGCAGCATGGCCCAGACCAATATTCTGCTGGAAGCCGGCACCAACGAGCTGGAAGTGGTGGAATTCTATCTTGAAGAATTCACCCCTCCTTCTGCCGACGCGCCGCAGTTGGACGAAAATGGCGAACCCGTTCCCGCCAAGCCCTATCGCGGCTACTACGGTGTCAACGTGGCCAAGGTGCTTGAAATTATCCGCATGCCCAAGGTGACGGCGCTGCCCGAAGTGCAACACCCGAGTGTGCTCGGTGCTTTCAACCTGCGTTCGCGCATTATTCCGCTGGTGGATCTGGCCATGTGGCTGGGCAAAACCCACCCTGCGAAAGAAGAACAGCCCAAAACCATAGTGACGGAGTTCAACAACGTCACCACGGCCTTCATGGTTTCCGGCGTCAACCGCATCCACCGCATTAGCTGGGAGCAGGTTGAACCGCCGAACAAGTACGTTGCCGCCGTATCCAACAATACGGTCATCGGCGTGGTCAAACTTGAAGACCGCATCATCTTTCTTCTCGACCTTGAAAAGGTGGTCGCCAACCTCAATCCCAAACTGGGCCTGCGGCTTGACGATCTGGGTGAAGACTGGACGAATGAAGGCTACCGCGCCCTCGTGGCCGACGACTCCGCCCTTATCCGCGAAATGCAGCGCGACCTGCTGGAAAAGGCGGGCTTTACCGTTGAGGTTGTTTCCAACGGACGCGCAGCCTGGGATCGCCTGCTGGACTTCAAAAAGAGCGCTGAAGAAGGCAACCGGCCCATCACAGACTTCGTGCACGTGGTGGTTTCGGACATCGAAATGCCGGTCATGGACGGCCTCAATCTTACCCTGCGCATCAAGGAAGACTCCATGCTCAAAAAGCTGCCGGTGCTGCTTTTTTCCTCACTCATTACCGAAAAACTGCGCCACAAGGGCGTGAGCGTGGGTGCGGACGACCAGATTTCCAAGCCGGAAGTTACCCAGCTGGCTCACAGGGCCATGGCCCTCATCAAGGCCAGGGAACAGGGTCAGGCTTAAAAGCTCCCAACCGCTTTTGCCGTTTTCAAGGGGACTCCTTTTCGCAAGGGGTCCCCTTTACGTTTCTGGGCGGGCGCTGTTTGCAAAGGCGCTTGCCAGAGTGTAAACTCGGCCCAAGACCACCAAGGAGCTTTTATGGCAGTAGTGCTAGGCACGGCAGGGCATATAGATCACGGCAAAACTTCGCTGGTACGGGCGCTTACAGGCATCGACTGCGATCGCCTGCAAGAAGAAAAACGCCGTGGAATCACCATTGAACTTGGCTTCGCCTGGGTTGATCTTCCTGGCGGCGAGCGGCTGGGCATCGTGGATGTGCCGGGACATGAACGCTTTGTCAAAAATATGGTGGCTGGCGCGGCAGGCGTGGACTTTGTCATGCTGGTCATTGCCGCAGACGAAGGCATCATGCCCCAGACCCGGGAACATCTTGAGATATGCTCCCTGCTGGGCATACGCACCGGGCTTGTGGCCCTCACCAAGACAGACATGGTGGACGCCGACTGGCTCGAAATGGTGCAGGAAGAAGTGCGCGGATTCCTGCAAGGCACCTTTCTTGAGGGTGCGCCCATCTTCCCCGTTTCCGCAACCACAGGCGATGGCGTGGACACGCTGCGCGACCACCTTGCGTGCATGGCTGCCGAGCTGCCCGCTCAGCGGCGCAGCGATATTTTTCGCCTGCCGGTGGACCGCGTATTCAGCATGAAGGGGCATGGCACCGTTGTGACAGGCACTGTCATTTCCGGCGTGTGCAACCTTGGAGATGAACTGCGCTTCATGCCGCCCGATCTGCCCACCCGCGCGCGCGGGCTGCAACGTCATGGCAAGGCCGCCGATTCCGTGCAGCCGGGCCAGCGCTGCGCCGTCAACGTGCAGGGGCTGGATGTGGAGGAAATCGAACGCGGCTTTGTGCTGGCCCGCCCCGGCGAACTGTTCCCCTCCAACCGCTGGCTGGTCAGGCTCACCTGCCTTTCCTCCGCCCCAAGAGCCATGCGCCAAAGGGTGGAAATCCATTTCCACCATGGTACGCGCGAATGCGCGGCGCGGGTGGTCTTTCGCGACAGGGACAAACTGGCCCCCGGCGAAACCGCACTGGCGGAACTGCGTTTCAAGGAACCCATGGTGGGCGTATTTGGCGACCATTGCGTGTTGCGGGCCTATTCGCCCCTGCGCACGGTTGCTGGCGGGCTGCTGGTCAGTCCTCTGCCGCCCGAATTGCGCGCCAAAGACCCTGAACTGGCCGACAAGATGCGGCTGTTGCAGGAGCTGCCCGACCTGCGCGATGCGGCAGAAGCCATCGGCGGGGGCAAGGCTGAAGCCAAGGCGCGCGATGAGGCCAGGGCCGCGCTTGCACGTGGCGCACTGACCCTGCGCGGTATCGAGGGTGCTGACGAAGCGCGGCTGCGCGCCCTGACGGGCCTTGCCCGATCCGCTGTGGAGGCGGCGCTGCAACTGCTTTCCACCCGTGGCGACGCTATCTGCTGGGACAAGGAAAACCGCTGTTGGATCGGCAAAATTCCCTTTGAAAAGCTGCTGGCCGCCAGTCTTGAGCGCGGGGCTGACCTGCACCGCCGCGAACCTCTCAAACCCGGATTTACCCGGGGGGCCCTTTGCACGGGCTGGAGCCGCAACCTGCCCCCCAAGCTGGTGCAAAAAGTGCTGGATCAGGCCCTCAAGCAGGGCGATCTGGTCACTGAAGGCGAGGGGCTGCGCCTGCAATCGCATACAGTGAGCCTGGCCGCCGATCAGGCGGGCTTGCGCCAAAAGCTTCTGGACGCGCATGCCAGCGCGGGGCTGACCCCGCCCAACGCCAAGGACGTGTTTGAAGAACTCGGCGTTTCCCCCAAGGAGGCCGCCCCGGTGCTGCGCCTGCTCTGCGAGGCTGGCGAACTGGTCAAGATCAAGGACGGCCTGTATTACCACGGCCCAGCCCTGGCCGATATTCTTGAACGTGTGCGCGGCTGGTTCACCACCCACGACAATCTTGATGTGGGCGGCCTGAAAGAACTTCTGGGGCTTTCGCGCAAATATCTGATCGCCTTGCTGGAATATATGGATAATGAGCGCATAACCGTGCGAGTGGGCGACCAGCGCCGTTTTCGCGGGCGTTAGGGGCTGTTTCTGAAAACAGGAATTGTCCTTGCATTCTTGCCTTGAATGCTCATATATCTCAGTAATGCTCATTTGCTCATAACTCTTCACTAAGGAGCCCGGATATGTCTGAAAAAATTCTGGTAGTTGGTGGTGTTGCCCTGGGGCCCAAGGCGGCTTGCCGCTGCAAGCGCCTCATGCCCGATGCGGAAGTGATGCTTGTGGACGAAAACGTCTTCATTTCCTACGGCGGTTGCGGCATCCCCTACTACGTGTCCGGTGAAATACAGAATCTCGACGATCTGCGCTCCACACCCTATCATACCGTGCGCGACACCGAATTTTTCCGCGATATGAAGGGAATCACCGTACGCACCCAGACGCGCGCCCTGGCCATTGACCGGGCTGCCAAAACCCTGCTCGTCAAGGACGTTGTTTCCGGCAAGGAAGAAAAACTGCCTTACGACAAGCTGGTGCTGGCTACCGGCGCAAGCCCGCGTGTTCCCCCCATTGAAGGCAAGGATCTGAAAAACGTGCTTTCTCTGACCCGCCTTGAAGCCGCCGGGGCCATCCGAGCCGCTTGCCAGGAGGGCAAGGTGAGCGAGGCGGTCATTGTGGGCGGCGGCTTCATCGGCCTTGAGGCTGCCGTGGCCCTGGCCGATATGTGGGGCGTGAAAGTCAGCGTTGTGGAAATGATGGATCAGATTTTGCCCGGCGTGCTTTCCCAGCCTCTTTCGCTCATGGCCGCCAACGACTGCCTGACCCACAAGGTCGATGTGTTCACCTCTGAAAAAGTGCTGCGCCTTGAAGGCGAAAACGGCACCGTCACCAAGGTGGTCACGGACAAGCGCGAAATCCCCGCCCAACTGGTGATCTTTGCAGCTGGCTTTATCCCCAACGGGCAGCTTGCCAAGGATGCCGGGCTGGAAGTGGCCCCCTTTGGCGCGGTGGTGGTGGACGAGCACATGCGCACTACCGACCCCTCCATCTATGCGGGCGGCGACTGCGTGGCCATCAAGAACATCATCACCGGCAAGATCGGCTACCTGCCCCTGGGCAGCATGGCCAACCGCCAGGGCCGCATCATCGGCACCAACCTTGCTGGCGGCAATGCCAGATTCCCCGGTTTTGTGGGCTCCTGGGCCGTCAAACTCTTTGGTCTTTCCTTCTGCGGTGTGGGCCTTACGGTTGAACGCGCCCGCAAGGAAGGCTTTGACGCCATGAGCGTCAGCGTGGAGCAGCTCGACCACGCCCACTTCTACCCCGAAAAATCCATGATGAGCCTTGAGCTGGTGGTGGACAAGGCCACCAGCCGGGTGCTGGGCATTCAGGGTGCCTGCGCCGACCCGGATTCGCTCAAGGCCCGCATTGATGCGGTGGCTGCGGCCCTGCAGTATTCCAGGCCCACGGTGGAAGACATCTCCAACCTTGAAATCGCTTACGCCCCGCCCTTTGCCTCGGCCATGGACGTGGTCAACGTGGTTGCCAACGTGGCCGACAACGCCCTCGCCGGGCGCTTCACCCCCGTGACTGCCGACCAGTTCATGGACTTGTGGAAGAAGCGCAGCGAAAACCACGTATTCTTTATTGATTCCCGCCCTGCGGCGGCAGGCAAGGCAGTGCAGGAAAAGCATCCCGACTGGCACGCCATGCCGCTGGAAGAAATCGCCGCCAGAATCAGCGAAGTGCCCAAGGACCGCCCTGTTGCCATTATCTGCAATACGGGTCTGCGCGCCTATGACAGCCTGCTGGTGCTGGCCCGCAATGGCGTGACCAACGTGGTCAACTCCACAGGTGGCATGCAGGCGGTCATCAAGATGGGCCTCTCGCTGTAACATGCCCGCCAGGAAAATACGCTTCTGAACGCTTTCGGGGGAGGGATCTTGCAAAAGGGTTCCTCCCCCGCTTCAATCGGGCACTGGTTTTCTCCACCCTGTGAACTCTGTCAAAATCAACATAGATTGCTGCTCGCAGAGCAGATTCAGACTGGAGGCGCATCAAGTGTTCAGCCCGCAGGCACCCAAAATCCGTAACATTGAACCAGGGACAAGCCGCAAATTTTGCTGCCCTGAAACATTTGTGATATTTTTTTCATTTGTCCTGCACATTCCAACGTGCCGTCATCATAGGTTTTCCCATCGGGCATGACCCAAACCACCTTGTCAGGTTTCACAATTCATCACTATTTTCCGCATGTTGCGTCTGTCACAATTTTTTTTGATACGTCCACGATTAAACTGTTCAAACAAACAATTTTATGGTAAGCGCAAAAACGCGCATTCCGTCGGGGCAGACGAGGGTGTGCAGCAAGGCTCCAAAACAAGTGATACCAAGCTTTTTTGGTGGACGCGAAAAGCCGGATTGGGTAGGGTTTTTCTACCACGATTCCACTCCCAGCCTCCATTTTGTGTTCACTTCACGGCACTAGCCGTTGCCCGTCCCTGCCAAGTGCGGGGCCTTATCTCAGGGGCCGATCCGACCCACGCTGATTTTGTAAAAACATTGCGCGCCTGTGGGCGCCAAGGAGGAACAGATGGCTCATATGAAAACTATGGACGGCAACAACGCCACCGCGCACATTGCCTACGCTCTGTCGGAAACGGCAGCCATTTACCCCATCACCCCTTCGTCCGTCATGGGCGAAGTTATGGACGAAATGGCCGCCAAAGGTGCCAAAAACCTGTTCGGCCAGATCGTGAATGTGCGCGAAATGCAGTCCGAAGCCGGCGCCGCTGGCGCTGTGCACGGCATGCTTTCCGCCGGCGCCCTTACCTCCACCTACACGGCTTCCCAGGGCCTGCTGCTCATGATCCCCAACATGTACAAAATCGCCGGTGAACTGCTTCCCGGCGTTTTCCATGTTTCGGCTCGTGCTCTGGCCTCCCATGCCCTGTCCATCTTTGGCGACCACCAGGACGTGATGGCCGCCCGTCAGACGGGCTTCTGCTTCCTGGCTTCCTCCTCCGTGCAGGAATGCATGGATCTGGCCCTCGTTGCGCATCTTTCCGCCATCGACGCCAGCCTGCCCTTCTGCCACTTCTTTGACGGCTTCCGCACCTCGCACGAAGTGCAGAAGATCGAAACCATTGATTACGAAGACATCCGCCCCCTGGTGAACTGGGAAAAGGTGGCCGAATTCCGCGCCACCGCCATGAACCCCGAGCATCCGCACATTCGCGGCACCGCCCAGAACCCCGACATTTACTTCCAGAACCGCGAAGCTTCCAATCTCTACTACGACGCCGTGCCCGGCATCGTGCTTGAGAACATGAAGAAGGTTGAGTCCATCACTGGCCGCAAGTACCGCCTCTTTGACTATGTGGGGCACCCCGAAGCCGACCGCGTGATCGTTTCCATGGGTTCTTCCTGTGAAGTCATTGAAGAAACCGTGAAGTACCTCAACGCACAGGGCCAGCGCGTGGGCCTCGTGAAGGTGCACCTGTTCCGCCCCTTCTCCACCGAGCATCTGCTGCGCGCCCTGCCCGCCAGCGTTACCTGCATCACCATGCTTGACCGCACCAAGGAAAGCGGCGCTCTTGGCGACCCGCTGTATCAGGACGTGTGCACCGCCTTCCTCGAAAAGGGCGAAGCTCCCACCCTGGTTGGCGGCCGCTACGGCCTGGGCTCCAAGGACTTCACCCCCGGCATGGCCAAGGCCGTGTTCGACAACATGATGGCCCTTCAGCCCAAGAACCACTTCACCGTGGGCATCAACGACGACGTCACCAACCTTTCGCTTGATGTGGAAGAAGAAATCGACACCGTGCCCGCTGGCACCGTGCAGTGCAAGTTCTTCGGCCTCGGCGCTGACGGCACCGTGGGCGCCAACAAGCAGGCGATCAAGATCATCGGCGACAACACCGATCTCTACGCCCAGGCCTACTTTGCTTACGATTCCAAGAAGTCCGGCGGCTTCACCGTGTCGCACCTGCGCTTCGGCAAGGAACAGATCACCTCTTCCTACCTGATCACCAAGGCCGACTACGTTGCCTGTCACAAGGCTGCCTACGTGACCCAGTACGACATTCTTGAAGGCATCAAGGAAGGCGGCACTTTTGTGCTGAACTCCAACTGGTCGCTGGCCGACATGGAAAAGCACCTGCCTGCCTCCATGAAGCGCGTCATCGCCCGCAAGAAGCTGAAGTTCTACAACGTGGACGCCGTCAAGGTTGCCCAGGAAGTGGGCCTCGGCGGCCGCATCAACATGATCATGCAGACTGCCTTCTTCAAGCTTGCCAACGTGCTTGACTTTGAAAAGGCTGTGGGCCTGCTCAAGGAATCCATCAAGAAAACCTACGGCAGCAAGGGCGACAAGATCGTCAACATGAATATTGCCGCCGTGGACAAGGGCATGGACGCTCTGGAAGAAGTGAAATACCCCGCTTCCTGGGCCACTGCCACCGAAGGCGCCGCTGCCTGCTGCTGCGACGATGACGAATACATCAGCGCCGTTGTACGTCCCATTCTGGCCCAGCAGGGCGACAAGCTGCCCGTGTCCGCCATGGATCCGGCTGGCTTCATGCCCCTTGGCACCGCCGCCTGCGAAAAGCGCGGCTGCGCCATCGACGTGCCCGAATGGCAGGTTGAAAACTGCATCCAGTGCTGCCAGTGCTCCTTTGTGTGCCCCCACGCCGCCATCCGCCCGGTGCTCGCCACCGAGGAAGAACTGACCGGCGCGCCCGCGTCCTTTGTGACCAAGGACGCCATTGGCAAAGAACTCAAGGGCATGAAGTTCCGCATTCAGGTGTACACTGAAGACTGCCTGGGCTGCGGCTCCTGCGCTGAAGTGTGCCCCGCCAAGGTCAAGGCCCTCGTTATGAAGCCCCTTGACACCCAGATGCCCACCCAGAAAGAAAATCTGGCCTTCGCAGAAGCCAACATCACGCTCAAGGACGAGCTCATGGCTCGCGACACCGTCAAGGGTTCGCAGCTGCAGCAGCCCCTGCACGAGTTCTCCGGCGCCTGCGCCGGTTGCGGCGAAACGCCTTACGTCAAGGTGCTCACCCAGATGTTCGGCGAACGCATGATCGTGGCCAACGCCACGGGCTGCTCGTCCATCTGGGGCGCTTCTTCGCCCACCACGCCTTACTGCACCAACAAGGACGGCTTTGGCCCGGCCTGGGGCAACTCCCTGTTTGAAGACGCCGCCGAATACGGCTGCGGCATGGGCATTGCCTACGAACAGCGCCGTGGCCTGCTGGCCATGAAGGTTCAGGAAGCCCTGAAGGAAGAAACCGCTTCTCCCGAACTGAAGGCCGCCCTCCAGGGTTGGCTGGACAACAAGGACGATGCCGAAGGCTCCCGCAAGTACGGCGAGATGATCATGGCCAACCTGGAAGGCTTTGACAGCCCCCTGGCCCATGAACTGTGGCACATGGACGATCTCTTCACCAAGAAGAGCGTTTGGGTCTTCGGCGGCGACGGCTGGGGATACGACATCGGTTACGGCGGCCTTGACCACGTCCTCGCCAGTGGCGACGACATCAACGTGCTGCTGATGGATACCGAAGTGTACTCCAACACTGGCGGTCAGTCCTCCAAGGCCACCCCGCTTGGCGCCGTGGCCCAGTTTGCCGCCGCAGGCAAGCGCACCGGCAAGAAAGACCTTGGCCGCATGGCCATGACCTACGGCTATGTGTACGTTGCTTCCGTGTCCATGGGCGCGGACAAGCAGCAGGTGCTCAAGGCCTTCCGCGAAGCCGAAGCCTACAAGGGCCCCTCGCTCATCATCGCTTACGCTCCCTGCATCAACCAGGGTCTGCGCAAGGGCATGGGCAAGAGCCAGGAAGAAGCCAAGATGGCCGTGCTTTCGGGCTACTGGCCCCTGTACCGCTACAACCCCGAACTGGCCAAGGAAAAGAAAAATCCCTTCCAGCTCGACAGCAAGGCTCCTTCTGCTGACATTCAGGAATTCCTGGGCGGCGAAACCCGTTTTGCCTCTCTGGAAAAGATGGCTCCCGAAGTCTCCAAGAAGCTGCGCGCCGAACTGGCCGAAGCCTATACTGAACGCTACGCCATGCTCAAGCAGATGGCTGATCTGCCCTACCCCGGCACCAGCGCCGAGTAGAGAGGTCTGACGTTATGACTACCCGCGCCCGCCAGCATCTGGCTCCTCTCCGGGGGGCAGCCTGCTGCTGCGGGCGCGGGCTATGTCACACGCTTGGGATCAAAGGTTAAAGGCCTGGGCGCGAGGAATGCCCTCGCGCCCTTTTCGCGTTAATACCGCCAGCCTGCCGGCACAGCAGGGGAGGCACTATGCACAACGGTCTATACATCACCGCCACCGGGCCCATGACGGGCAAGAGCGCCATTGCCCTTGGGGCCATGCAGCTGCTCACCCGCAGCATGCGCAAGGTGGCTTTTTTCCGTCCCATCATCAACGAACCTCTGTGGGACGACCGCGACCCCGACATCCATCTGATGCTTGAATACTTCAAGCTCAAGATGGACTACGCCGACACCTTCGCCTACACCCAGCGCGAAGCCCGCCAGATCATCAATCAGGGTTCGCGCAACCTGCTCATCGAAAACATCATCCAGAAGTACAAAAAGCTGCTGGAAACCTATGATTTCGTTGTGTGCGTGGGCACAGACTTTCTTGCCAAAGACCCGGTTTTCGAGTTTGAACTCAATGCCGAAATTGCGGCCAACCTTGGCTGCCCGGTTCTCTTGGTCACCAGCGGCTACAATGTGAGCGCCGAAGACATTCGTGATTCGCTCCAGATCACCATGGACAGCCTTGAACCCTATGCGCTGGACGTGGTTGCCACCATTGTGAACCGCCGCAGCCTCACGCAGACAGAACTGGACGAACTGCGCGCCCACTTCAGCACGCAGGAAAGCCCAGCCCTGATTTTCTCCGTTCCCAACGACCCCACCATCGGCCAGCCCACCATGGCTGACGTGAAAAAGGGCCTGGACGCGGAAGTGCTGTTTGGCGAAAAGCGACTGGACGCGCTGGTGGGTGACTACCTTATCGCCGCCATGCATGTGGACAATGTGCTCAACTACATTGCCAAAGACCAGCTCATCGTCACCCCTGGCGACCGCGCTGACGTGCTCCTGGCAGCCATTGCCTCGCGCCTGTCGTCTTCTACTCCCGACATTGCGGGCGTGCTGCTGACCGGGGGCATCCGTCCCTCCGAAAACGTCTGCAAATTCATTGAAGGCTGGACAGGCTCGCCCCTGCCCATTCTGTTGACGCCTCACCACACCTACAAGGCCTTTATGGCCCTGCAAAGCATCATCGCCCCCATTGAACCGGGCGATCTGCGCAAGATCAACAGCGTGCTGGGCCTGTTTGAACAGTACGTCAACGGCAAGGAAATCGAAAACCGCATCGGCGGCGAGCGCAGCAGCCGCATCACGCCCATGATGTTTGAATTCGAGCTGATCCAGCGCGCCAAGGCCAACAAGATGCGCATCGTGCTGGCCGAAGGCACCGAAGAACGCATCCTGCGCGCAACGGATATCCTCCTGCGTCGCGATGTGGCCGAAATCATCCTGCTGGGCGATGTGGAAGAAATCCGCTCCAAGGCCAGCGCCTTTGGCCTGGACATTGCCAAGGCCCGACTCATCGACCCGGTGAAATCCGACCTGTTTGAAGACTACGCCAATACCTACTACGAACTGCGCAAAAAGAAGGGCATTACCCCTGAACAGGCGCGCGACACGATGACCGACGCCACCTACTTTGCCACCATGATGGTCAAGAAGGACGATGCCGACGGCATGGTTTCCGGTTCGGTCAACACCACGGCGCACACCATTCGCCCGGCCTTTGAATTTGTGAAGACCAAGCCCGGATTCACCGTGGTTTCCTCGGTCTTCCTCATGTGCCTCAAGGATCGCGTGCTGGCCTTTGGCGACTGCGCCGTGAACCCCAACCCCACTGCGCAGCAACTGGCAGAAATCGCCATTGCCTCGGCCCACACGGCCAAGGTGTTTGGCATTGAGCCGCGCGTTGCCATGCTTTCCTACTCCACCGGTACTTCCGGCAAGGGTGCGGACGTGGACGTTGTGGTGGAAGCCACCAAGATCGCGCAGGAAATGGCCCCCGATCTCGCGCTGGAAGGCCCCTTGCAGTACGACGCGGCCATCGACCCCTCGGTTGCCAAAACCAAGATGCCTGACAGCAAGGTTGCCGGTAAGGCCACGGTGTTCATCTTCCCCGACCTCAACACCGGCAACAATACCTACAAGGCTGTGCAGCGCGCTGCTGGCGCGGTGGCCATCGGCCCCGTGCTTCAGGGCCTGAACAAGCCTGTCAACGATCTCTCGCGCGGCTGCACCGTGCCCGATATCGTCAATACCGTGGCCATCACTGCGGTGCAGGCCGCTGCCGAAAAGGCCGCGCAGAAATAGTTGCAGATATTCAGCCCCGGCTGTCATGAGCTTTCGGCGGTTTGCCTGACACGGCAAACCGCCGCATAAAGCCTGCCGCCGCAAAAACATTACTGACGCAAGGCATGCGCCACAAACTGCCGGCCCGCGATCAGAATAAACAAGTTCAAGGAAAGGAAGAGTTATGAAAATTCTGGTGATTAACGCGGGTTCCTCGTCCTGCAAGTATCAGTTGCTGGAAATGGACACGCGCAGCGTGCTCTGCTCCGGTCTTGCCGAACGCATCGGCCAGGAAGGCGGACGCCTCACCCACAAAATCGCCCCCGATACGGACAAGGAAGAAAAGCTTGTTCGCGAGGCCTTCTTCCCCACTCATGTGGAAGCCATGGAACTGGTCATCGCTCTGCTGACCGACGCCGACAAGGGCGTTATCAAGGACAAGAGCGAAATTTACGCCATCGGCCACCGCGTGCTGCACGGCGGCGAAGCCGTGAGCGATCCCGTGCTGGTGAATGAGCGTGTGAAGCAGATTGTGGAAGAATGCGCCGTGCTTGGCCCCTTGCACAACCCCGCCAACCTCATGGGCATTGAAGTGGCTGAGAAGCTCTTCCCCGGCGTTCCCAACGTGGCCGTGTTCGATACCGAATTCGGCATGGGCATGCCCAAGGAAGCCTTCATGTACGCTCTGCCCTACGAGCTGTATGAAGAACTGCGCATCCGCCGCTACGGCTTCCACGGCACCTCGCACAAGTACATTGCCAACGCCACCGCCGAGTTCCTTGGCAAGCCCCTTTCCGAGCTGCGCTCCATCACCATGCACCTTGGCAACGGCTCTTCCATGAGCTGCGTGAAAAACGGCAAGTGCTTTGACACCAGCATGGGCCTCACCCCGCTGGAAGGCCTTGTGATGGGCACCCGCTGCGGCACCATTGACCCGGCCATCGTGCCCTTTGTCATGGAAAAGAAGGGCCTCAGCCCCTCCGAAGCCGACACCCTGATGAACAAGAAGTCCGGCCTGCTTGGCCTGTGCGGCTACACCGACATGCGCGATGTGCATGCCCAGGTGGACAAGGGCAACGAACGCGCCGAACTGGCCCTCAAGCTGCTCGTGCGCAGCATCAAAAAGACTCTTGGTTCCTACTTCTTCCTGCTTGAAGGCAACGTGGACGCTCTGGTGTTCACCGCAGGCATCGGCGAGAACGACGACATCGTCCGCGCCATGGTTTGCGAAGGCCTTGAAGCCTTCGGCATCAAGCTGAACAAGGAAGAAAACAGCACCCGCAAGCCCGGCGCGCGCATCATCACCACGCCGGACAGCAAGATCCCCGTGATCATCATCCCCACCAATGAAGAGCTCCAGATCGCCCTTGCCACAGTGGAAGTGCTGAAAAAGTAAGCCAGCTTACTTTTGCCTTATGCATGTCAAAGGCCGCCCCCGAAAGGAGGCGGCCTTTTTGTACTCTTGCACAGAAAAATTGAGCGGATGTGAAAACCGTCAGCTGGCTGCTCCGGCCTCGTGCTTCATGGCTTGCTCAAACTGCTGAATATAGCTTTCCAGCTTCTTTTTGCGGTTGTAGTCGTTGGAACTTTTCACATACAGGCCCCCGCCCACGGCGACTACAAGGGCAGAAACACCCCCGAATTTGGCGCTCATGTACAAGGCATCGGGCAGCCGGCGCACAAATTCATCCATGCTTTCCGTAAACAGATGCATAAGGAAGCTAAAGCACACCAGCCCAACCAGAAAAACAATGGTGCTGACTTTACAAACTTTTTTCAGCGGGTACTTTTCAACCACATATTCGTCGGCACGAGCCAGACCGCAGCGCTTCATCACGGTGGCAGCGTCTGCGAATTCGTAGCTTTGAACTGTGGACTCGCCGTGGCCTGCGCTTGGGTTGGCATTGGGGGCTGTGCTGCGAACGGCATAGACCTCCAGCGGCACGCTTTCGCCGAACGAACCATTTTTTACATCCTCGACGGGGCCCAGACAGCCCAGTTCCAGCGAATCTCCCTGTGCAGCCGCAAAGGGTTCCGGCAAGGGCAGTTGCACTTCCGTGCCGTATTCCAACTGAAGGGCAGCGCTCTGCCAGCCTTTTTCTCCACAGGGCATACGCAATGCCATGCCGGTGCTATCCCCCAGTGACACAACAGTTCCCCGCGTGTCGGCCGTGGGCGCTGTGCCCAACACAACCGCCCTTACGGTCATCACGCGAAAATTCCTGCCTTCAACTGTAAAATCCATGAAAACCTCTCTCCATAATGCGCCCGTGGGGCTTGCTTCCCTTTACCGGGGCAGCAGCGTTTCCTCAAGGGCAAGATCTACGGGAACCTCGCGCGAGGGCAGCGACTTATCTATGCGCACCGTGCCCGCAGGGGCGTTGCGCATGGGTTTGACGTGACGCACCTCGGCATACTGTATGCGCGCCCGGGCGGCGTCGCGCTGCCAGCTTTTGCAGGCGGCCAGCGCCCCGGCCTCGTCAAGAGTGCGCGGCGGCACTTCCTGCCCACCGTGGGCGCGGCGAATAATCACGTGCGAACCGGGGCCGTTTTCCGCATGAAGCCAGATATCATGCGGGGCAGCAAGCTTGCGCGCGGCCAGATTACCCTTGGAATCGCGGCCGCGCAGCAGCACAAACCCATCTGAACTTATAAACATCTGCACATTTTTGGGCAAGGTGGCGGCCATTCCGGTACCAACCGCGCGCCCGGTGGGAGCCGCCTCATCGCCAGCGCCCGCAGTGGCACCCAACAGGCTGTCATGCCGGGCCTGACGCAGAGAGGCCAGTTCGTCTTCCAACGCGCCGCGCCGCACGGCCAGATGTTCCATGCCGCGTTGTCCGCGCCGGGCCGTATGAAAAAGGCGGGCCATTTGATCGCGCACTGAATACCGCAGATCCAGCGGTATTTCCCGCGCCGGGCCGTGCGGGCCTTCCTCTACGGTGACGCAAGCCGCACGAAAATCCGCAGGCCAGCGCCACAATTCGGCCTGAAGCGCCAGAGCGTCGGCCTGACAGGCCATCATCTTGCCAAGGCGGTTTTCTTCCTCGCGCAATTTTTCCAGCAGCTTTGCGAGCTTGCGCGTGCGCCTGTCCAGAGGCTGGGCCGCCTCCCGTGCCTGATCCAGAGCCAGACGGGCAAGCACCATATCCTGCCCTGCCAGTTCGGTCAGATTCAGGGCCTCCGGTCCGTAAAATTCAGCAGTAGATGGAGCGTCCGCATTCTTGCCCTGCAAGGCCCTTTGCTGTTCCGGGGGCAGGGGCCAGGCGCTTATGGCGAGCACCGGGCGTGGCATGGCCGGTGCAGAGGCATTACCGGAGGCAGGCGCGCAGGGGCCGTAGCAGAATATATCGCCGCCCCCTGTCCGCAGGTCTTCCAGCAAGGCCCACTGTTCCGGTTCTTCAAGGCAGGCAAGGGTTCGGCGCAAGGCGGGGGTAAGCACAGGCCATTGCCGCCAGTTGTTCAGGGCATCCGCCAGTTGCGCAGGCTCGGGCCAGGTGGCCTGCTCGTCTTCCGGCGATTCATTCTCGGCCAGAAAGCGAAGCGATGGCCCTTCGCGCAGATCAAGCAGCAGCCAGGTCAGACGCGGGGATTGCTCTGAGCCTGCATCTGCCTGCCCCATTTGCGGCAATGGCGGCAGTTGGGGAGCCTCAGCGCCGCCAGCGAGCAGCAGCCACAAACAGCGTTCGCTCCAGCGGGCCACGCAGGCAACGATGCGCCGGCCGGTGGCATACTTGCGCAGCCGCATGATGGGCGCTGAAGGTGCGCGGCCCACGCTGATGCGTTGGGATGTGACAAAACAGAACGGTTCCTTTCGCCCAAAGCGCAGGCAAAGCTGCCGCTTGCGCCCACCGCTGTAGACCATGAGGGCCAGCAGTCCATCAGAGGGTTCCTGAATTTTTTCCACCCTTGCGCCAATGAGCAAGGGGGTCAGGTCTTCACAAAAACGGCGGAAAAGATGGGCATCCATAGAAAAGACCGGCTTCGGGGCAAGGTAAATGGCTGGGGAGTAAACGGGGCAAGGCGCGGCAGACGGCCCGCTCGGGATGGAAGGCATTACCCTGCCGAAGACAAGGCCGCACAATGTCCCAACGCGTGCGCAAATGCAGCAGCAAACGCAGTTCCAGGTGCAACAGATGACAGACCGCAGGCTGGCATGATTGCGCAGACGGTTCAGGTAACAGCCTCGCCAGCATATCCGATGGGCATGATACGTCCGTTGCAACCGGGCCAGAAATCTCGTAGACCCAGTTCGCTAGACCCCCGCCGCAAGGCGGAACCACCGGGGAGCCTACCCGAAGTAGCATGCCGTCAGGCGCAAGCGGGAGTGCGCGAGCGCAGCGCCCGCCTGGCCGAAAGCAACAAAAACAGTGCCTTTAAGGCAAAGAAATGACGTTAATCGCCGCGAAGGTGTTCGTCTTCTTCCTGTTTGGCTTTGCAGTTGATGCACAAACGCGTCACAGGCCGGGCCTTGAGACGGGGAACGCTGATGTCGTCGCCGCAGTCTTCGCAAATCCCGTAGGTGCCATCGTCAATGCGGGTAAGGGCTGCCTGAATCTTGCGGATCAGGCGGCGCTCACGGTCACGGATGCGCAGGGTAAAGGCCCTGTCGGATTCTGCAGTGGCGCGGTCAGCCGGGTCGGCAAACACTTCGTTGCTATCCGTCAGTTCTTCCAGGGTGCTGTCACCCTTCTGCTTCGCTTCTTCAAGCATGTCGGAAAGAAGCTTGCGAAAGTATTCTAAATCCTTGTGATCCATTTAAACCTCCGGCGGACGCCGCTGGGGGGCGCATGAACGGTCTACTAATAGGCCTGGCAGGAGCATGCATGGAGCAAGCGATTCGCACCGCATATCCTGCATTGGCCAGCCATGCGGCGGCATGGCCCGCTCAGAGCACCTCTCAATGAAAATGCTCTTTTGATGCAATGGACTCATATAGCTACATGCGCAACCTTTGTAAAGCTGTGCCCTCAAGATTACGCAAAGCATGCACTTTGGCGACTGGCACAAACAGAAACCCCGGTTAAACCGGGGCCTAAGGTGCCATAAAAGCGCAAAAATAAGAATTTATGGTGAACGTTGCGTGGCAATCAGGCTCCAGCTGGATCGTCTTCCCGTCCGGCTTCAAGCCGCTCGGCCTCGTAGCGGGCTTCGCGGGCTGCGGCCTTGGCGGCATCCTGTGCGGCTTGCCGCTCGCGTGCTTCGGCGCGGATAACGCCCTTGATTTCTTCCCAGGCAGGCTCGTTCCACAAATCCTCACAACGCCGCGTGGGAACGGATACGTCTGTAAATTCCTCGCCACGGCGGGCGCGCACAAACACATCCCCCCCGGTGGCAACGGCCTTGGGCGCGTAAGAGGCCGTCATCTGACAGGCGGTGCGCAGCACGCCCTCGGGCCACAAGGCTCCGTTGCGGGCCAGAGCCAACGGCCCCGGCATGTCGCGCATGCGCAGGATAAGATCGTCCGGACCTGCGGCTGCGGCCAGCAGATCATTGTCCGCGCTGTTGCGCCCAACGCACAGCCAGTAGTGGTTCTGCCCTTCGCTGTGCCAGAACTGACGCCCAAGATTGGCAAGGGTAAAATCACTGGCGCCTGGCTCCGGCAAACGGGTGAGCACCAGCCAGTAGCGGCGGGCGTTCTCACGCTCGGTCAGGCGGCAGCCGCCCCCCGGCGTGGGAATTTCCTTGATGCCGTATTCCTTGGCAAGGTTCAGCTGCTCGGTGCGGCCCCGGCCCCAGATGCCCAGCAGACGCGAGCGGTCCACAAGCCCGCTTTCTTCAACAGGAGTCGGCAGCAGATGCTTGGCGCACAGTGGCCGCAGCAAAATATCGGCCACGGCGGCATCACGCATGATAACGTTCAGCGTGTCGCGCCGCTGTGACATGGGACGCTGCCCCAGAACCTCGCCCGAAGCCAGGGCCTTGGCGCCCACGCTTTCCATATATTTGCGGGCCTCGCGCAGCAGCAGGATCTTGCAGTCAACGCAGGGGTTCAGCACCTTGCCAAAGCCGTGTTCAGGCCTTTGGCGCAGCATGGCGGCAAACTGGGGGCCAACATCCTGAGTAACAATATCAAGGTCGTAAATCTTGCGCCAATGTGCGGCCGCCGCTTCACCGCCAAAAAAGGGCGAATAAAAATGCAGACAGCGCACGGCAAGGCCTTGGCGTTCGAGCAGTTTGGCTGTGAGCAGACTGTCGAGCCCGCCGGAAAACAATACTATTATTTGGGGAGAATCGCTCATGCCGCGCTTGTACGACAGCAATCGCCGGTGCGCAAGGGGCGCATGCAAGCCTTGCCCTGCTTTTACCTGCTTGCAATTACCTCTATCAGGAATTAAACTCAATTAGTGGTGGCACAAGCGCAGCCTCTCCGCCGATCTGGCATTTGCCTTGCTCGCCTTGGTCTGCTACACTAATGCGCTTGAAGATATTTTTACCCGGAGCAATGAGCTATGGCGAAGAAACCGGCCATGAGTCAGGAAAACGCGCGCGCCGAAGCCTTGGGCACCGCACTTGCCACCATCGAACGCAAGTACGGCAAGGGCGCTGTGATGAAGCTTTCCGACGATGCCCACGTCAATATTCCCGTAATCCCCACCGGTTCCATCGGCCTTGATCTGGCCCTTGGCGTGGGGGGCATTCCGCGCGGGCGCATCAGCGAAATTTTTGGCCCGGAATCTTCGGGCAAAACCACGCTGACCCTCCACATTATTGCAGAATGCCAGAAAATGGGCGGCACCTGCGCCTTTGTGGACGCAGAACACGCTCTTGACATTGCTTACGCCAAACGTCTCGGCGTCATCACCGACGAACTGCTCATTTCGCAGCCCGATTACGGCGAACAGGCGCTGGATATTGCCGACATGCTCGTGCGTTCCGGTGCGGTTGACCTTGTGGTAGTGGACTCTGTGGCCGCGCTTATTCCGCAGGCCGAACTGGATGGCGACATGGGCGAAACGCAGGTGGGCGGCCATGCCCGCCTTATGTCGCACGCCATGCGCCGCCTCACCGGCACCATCCATAAATCGCGCACGTCTGTGATCTTTATCAACCAGATCCGCATGAAGATCGGCGTGACCGGCTACGGCAGCCCCGAAACCACCACCGGCGGTAACGCGCTCAAGTTCTATTCTTCCGTGCGCCTTGATATCCGGCGCATCCAGACCCTCAAGGACAAGGAAGAATCGTTTGGTTCGCGCACCAGGGTCAAGGTGGTCAAAAACAAGGTTGCCCCGCCCTTCCGCAGCGCCATTTTTGACATTCTGTACGGTCAGGGCATTTCGCGCTCCGGCGAACTGCTTGACCTCGGCATTGAAGCCAAGATCATCGACCAGAGCGGCTCGTGGTTTGCATTTGGAAACGAAAAGCTCGGCCAGGGCCGCGAAAAAGTACGTGCGCTGCTGGATGAAAACCTTGATCTGCGCAACCAGATTGAAGCCAAGGTTGTGGAATTTCTGGGCCTGAACCCCAAGGAATTTGTACCCACAGAAGAAGACCTGGACGAAGGCGAAGCCCCCACGCCCACTTACGAATAAAGGCCATTTTTTACCTGCGACCGCGCGCCTTGGTGGTGCGCGGTCGTTGTTCGCGCAGACCCCATTACGGAGCCAGTAAATGCTCACCGCCAAAGAAATACGCCGCCGCTACCTCGAATTTTTCAAACGCCACCAGCATGAAATTGTCGAATCCGGCCCCATTATTCCGCCCAACGACCCCACCCTGCTGTTTACCAATGCTGGCATGGTGCAATTCAAGAAGCTGTTTCTTGGCGAGGAAAAGCGCGCATACAGCCGCGCCACTACCTGCCAGAAATGCCTGCGTGTTTCGGGCAAGCACAACGACCTTGAAAACGTGGGCCGCACCGCGCGCCATCACACGTTTTTTGAAATGCTGGGCAACTTCTCTTTCGGCGACTATTTCAAGCGCGAAGCCATCACCTGGGCCTGGGAATTTGTAAGCAAGGAGCTTGAACTGCCCAAGGAAAAGCTCTGGGTCACAGTGTTCCGCGAGGACGACGAGGCCGCGGCCATCTGGGCCGAGGTTGCCGGTTTGCCCGCCGACCGCATCGTCCGTATGGGCGAAAAAGACAACTTCTGGACCATGGGCGATACCGGCCCCTGCGGCCCCTGTTCTGAAATTTATGTGGATCAGGGCGCAGACATGTCTTGCGGGCCGGACTGCGGCATCGGCAAATGCGACTGCGACCGGTTCCTTGAAATCTGGAACCTGGTGTTCACCCAGTTTGACCAGTCTGCCGACGGCACTCGCGTAGCTCTTGCCAATCCGAACATTGATACGGGCATGGGCCTTGAACGCATGGCCGCCGTTGCCCAGGGCAAACGCTCCAACTTTGACTGCGACCTGTTTCAGGAAATCATCCAGTACGCCGCCTCGCTTGCCAATGTGAGCTACAGCTTCAGCGCGCCCGACACCAACGATGTGGATACGGCCCTGCGCGTCATTGCCGACCACAGCCGTTCGGCCGCCTTCCTTGTGGCTGGCGGCGTGCTGCCCTCCAACGAGGGCCGTGGCTATGTGCTGCGTCGTTTGATTCGCCGCGCCCTGCGCTTTGCCACGCTCATTGGCGTGAACGAACCCTTCATGTACAAGGTGGCCCGCAAGGTTACGGAAGTGATGGGCGATGCCTATCCAGAGCTGACCGAGCATGCCGACTTTATCGCCCGCGCCGTGCATGAGGAAGAACAGCGTTTCTCCCTCACCCTGCAAAAGGGTCTGGAACTGCTGGACGAAGAACTGGCATCCCTCAAGGCCGCCGGGCAGACGCAGATTCCCGGTGAGTTCTGCTTCAAGCTGTACGACACCTACGGCTTCCCGCTCGATATCGTGACCGACGTTGCTGAAAAGCGCGGCTTCACCGCTGACGCCAAGGGCTTTGAAAAGCACATGGGTGAACAGCGCAAGCGCGCCCGCGAGCATCAGAAAAAAGGCGGCCTGCTGGGTCAGGCTGACGGCGTAAACGTGTTCAAGCCCCTGCTGGATGCTGGCGTAACCAGCACCTTTGTGGGTTATGAACGCCTGACCGAAACCAGCCCCCTGACCCTGCTGCTCAATGCCGCT
This sequence comes from uncultured Desulfovibrio sp., assembly GCF_902477725.1. Taxonomy (NCBI): domain Bacteria; kingdom Pseudomonadati; phylum Thermodesulfobacteriota; class Desulfovibrionia; order Desulfovibrionales; family Desulfovibrionaceae; genus Desulfovibrio; species uncultured Desulfovibrio sp. The sequence continues at coordinate 164,294 of NZ_CABSIF010000001.1, forward strand.
GGCGAAGAAGTGGCCGACCTCGGCGAGGGCGATACCGGCTACGCCATTACCGCTGCCACGCCTTTTTACGGCGAGGGCGGCGGTCAGGCTGGCGACATGGGCACGCTGGCAAGCACCTCCGGCGAGGCGCGGGTACTGACCACCCACAAACCTGCCCCCACCCTGTTGGTGCATGAAATTGAAGTGACCAAGGGCGAGCTGCACAAGGGCGGCGAGGCCACCCTCAAAGTGGACGCGGACCAGCGCAAATCCACGGCCCGCAACCACACCTGCACCCATCTGCTGCACGCTGCCCTGCGCCGCGCGCTGGGCACCCATGTGAAGCAGGCTGGTTCTCTGGTTGACCCGCACCGCCTGCGTTTTGACTTTTCGCACATTGCGGCCCTCACGCCTGAAGAACTGGCGGCGGTGGAGCGCGACGTGAACCGCGCCATCATGGCCGATCTGCCTGTGGCCGCCAGGGAAATGCCCGTGGCCGAAGCAATGGCAACCGGGGCCATGGCCCTGTTTGGCGAAAAATATGGTGATATTGTGCGTGTGCTCACAGTTTCCGGCGCGGAAAAGGGCGAACCTGAATCCGTGGAACTGTGCGGCGGCACACACCTTGAGCGCACCGGCGAGGCCGGGGCCTTCATGATCGTTTCTGAAAGCGGCGTGGCCGCCGGTACGCGGCGCATAGAGGCCGTAACCGGCTGGAACGCCTATGCCCAGGCTGTTGAGCAGCGCGCGGAACTTGCCGCGCTTTCGGGCATACTCAAGGCGCGCCCCGGCCAGTTGGCCGAACGCGTGGCCGCCCTGCAAGGCGATGTGAAAAAGCTGCGCAAGGCCTCGGAAAAAGCCGCCGCCGCACCTGCCACCGGGGCCGATCTGGCCGCCCGCGCGCAGGACGTCAACGGGGTGCGCATGCTGGCTGCCAAGCTTGATAATGTTCCTGTGAAAGCCCTGCGCGAAGTCATGGACGATGTGCGCTCGCGCCTTACCGACAATGCCGTTGTCTGCCTGGCAACGGCTGAAGACGGCAAGGTTGGGCTTTTGCTTTACGTTTCCAAAGACCTGCACGGAAAATTCACTGCTCCCGCGCTTATCAAGGACGTGGCCGCTCCCTGCGGCGGCTCCGGCGGCGGCAGACCCGACCTGGCCCAGGCGGGCGGCACAAAGGCCGATGGCATTGACGAGGCCTTTGCCGTGCTGAAACAACGCATCGAACAATAAGGACAAGGCCATGATAGGCATTTCCAAGCTGTATTGCGGACAGGTCGAGCCTTCCGACGCTCTGCGTTACGGACGCGAATCGGGCAAGCTGCCCTCGCACCTGCTGCAATTCTCCAAAGATAAGAAGCCCGTTGTGGTCTGGAACATGACCCAGCGCTGCAACCTCAAGTGCGTGCACTGCTACGCCCACGCCATTGAAGTTGACGGTTCGGACGATATCAATACCGCTCAGGCAAAAACCATGATCGATGATCTGGCGGCCTACGGCGCGCCGGTCATGCTGTTCTCCGGCGGCGAGCCGCTGGTGCGCAAGGATCTGGTGGAACTTGCCAGCCACGCCACATCCAAGGGCATGCGCGCGGTTATTTCCACCAACGGCACGCTTATCACCAAGGAAAAGGCCCGCGAACTCAAAGAAGTGGGGCTTTCCTACGTTGGCATTTCGCTGGACGGCATGGAAGCAGTGCACGACAAGTTTCGCGGCGTGCCCGGTGCTTACCAAAAAGCGCTTGAAGGCATTGCCAACTGTCAGGCCGAAAACCTCAAGGTGGGCCTGCGCTTTACCATCAACAAGCGCAACGTGTCTGAAATTCCCGGCATCTTCCGCCTGCTCAAGGATCTGGAAGTGCCCCGCGCCTGCTTCTACCACCTGGTGTACTCTGGACGTGGTTCCGAGCTTATCAAGGAAGACCTGGATCACGCCGAAACCCGTCAGGTGCTCGATCTTATCATGGATGAAACCCGCGCCCTTTTTGACGCTGGCAAGCCCAAAGAAATCCTTACTGTCGACAACCACGCCGACGGCCCCTACGTATGGATGCGCATGAAGCGCGAAGATCCCAAACGGGCCGAAGAAGTGTTTGAGCTTTTGCAGTACAACGAGGGCAACAGCTCTGGTCGCGGCATCGGCTGTATTTCGTGGGACGGCAAGGTTCACGCCGACCAGTTCTGGCGCGACCACACCTTTGGCAACGTGCTGGAACGCCCCTTCTCGCAGATTTGGGACGACCCGCAGATCGAACTGCTGCACAAGCTCAAGGACAAGAAGACCCACGTCAAGGGCCGTTGCGCCAAGTGCCAGTTCCTGAACATCTGCGGTGGCAACTTCCGCGCCCGCGCCGAAGCCTATTACGGCGACGAATGGGCTCAGGATCCTGCCTGCTATCTGACTGATGAGGAAATCGGCATCAAGTAGCGCTCCGGCGCAGCCCTTTTTCCGCTGAATGTGCAAGCATGGCGGCGCGCCCCGGTCGTAGCCCGCTACGTTCCGCCCAGGCGCGCCGCTTGTTTTTTATGTGGACAAAAGGGCATACTGATACTGCGTAAAGCACCCGGCAACCGCTGTGCAAACAGCAACAGTCACGGCTGCCGCGCCTTTGCCATACAGAACAACTACTGCATCACCGGCAGCATTGCCGCACAGGCTGGCCAAGCACCGACCTGCAACTCGCAGAATAAAGGACAACAGCCATGACCACATTCCATAGAGGCCGCCGCCTTCGCGCCACCCCGGAACTGCGCTCCATAGTACGCGAAACCCCGCCCCTTCTGGTTGAAGACTGCATCATGCCCTATTTCGTTGTGGAAACTGACGACAAGGGCTTTCGCAAGGAAATAGGCTCCATGCCCGGCCAGTTCCAGCTCAGCCTTGCCGAACTGGAAAAGCAGGTGGAAAAGGCCGTGGATACAGGCCTGAAATCCGTCATTCTTTTCGGTATTCCCGAGCTCAAGGACGAATACGCCTCCGGCGCTTACGCCGAGGACGGCATCGTGCAGGAGGCCGTGCGTCTGCTCAAGCACCGCTGGCCCAAGCTTTACGTCATCACTGACGTCTGCCTGTGCGAATACATGAGCCACGGGCATTGCGGCATACTCATGCCCTCTGGCGAAGTGAACAACGATGCCACCCTGCCCCTGCTTGCCAAAACAGCGGTGAGCCATGCGGCGGCAGGCGCGGACATGGTTGCCCCCTCGGATATGATGGATGGCCGGGTAGCCGCCATCCGCGAAGCGCTTGACGAAGGCGACCTTATGGCAACGCCCATCATGTCCTATGCCGTCAAATATGCCTCGGCCTACTACGGCCCCTTCCGCGAAGCGGCGGAAAGCGCCCCGGCCTGCGGTGACCGCAAATCCTATCAGATGGACCCGGCCAATGCCCGCGAAGCCCTGCTTGAGGCCTTTGCCGACCTAGAAGAAGGCGCGGACGCCCTGATTGTAAAGCCCGCCGGGCCTTACAGCGACATCATCCGCACCGTGCGCGACAATACCAGCGTACCTCTGTGCGCCTATCAGGTGAGCGGCGAATACTCCATGATCCGCGCGGCTGGCCTCAACGGCTGGATCGACGAGCGCGCCGTCATGCTGGAATCCCTCACGGGCCTGAAGCGCGCCGGGGCGGACATGATCATCACCTACTTTACAGAAACCATCCTGCGCGAAGGACTGGCACGATAATGAGCAATCACCCTCACAACATGGGGCACCCCGGCGGCCACCCCGCTGGCCATCCGGGCGGGCACCCCGCAGCCGCAGCGGGCAACCCTTCCTCCGGTCATCCGGACAGCATCTCCGCCCCCCTGCGCACCCTTGAGGACGGCAGCCCCGCCTGTCGCCTCATCGCCTGGGAAGTGACCCGTTCCTGCAATCTTGCCTGCAAGCACTGCCGTGCCGAGGCCCACACGGAGCCGTACCCCGGCGAGCTTTCTACCGAAGAGGCCAAGGCCCTCATCGATACCTTCCCGCAGGTGGGCAAGCCTATCATCATCTTTACCGGCGGCGATCCCATGATGCGGGCCGACGTGTACGAACTGGTGGCCTATGCCCACAGCAAGGGGCTGCCCTGCGCCTTTTCGCCCAACGGCACCCTCATAACTCCCGAAAACGCACAAAAAATCAAGGATGCCGGAGTCAACCGCTGCTCGATCTCCATTGACGGGCCGGACGCCGCCAGTCACGACAGCTTCCGGGGCGTGCCCGGCGCGTTCGAGGCATCGCTGCGCGGCATCGAATACCTCAAATCCGTGGGCGTGCCCTTTCAGATCAACACCACGGTCACGCGCAACAATCTGAGCAGCTTCAAAAAGATATTCGAGCTGTGCGAAAGCATCGGCGCTGCCGCATGGCATATTTTTTTGCTGGTGCCCATGGGGCGCGCCTCAGGTCTGGCCGATCAGGTCATCACCGCGCAGGAATACGAAGACGTGCTGCACTGGCTGTATGATTTTCGCAAGAGCACCAGCATGCACCTCAAGGCTACCTGCGCGCCGCACTACTACCGCATCATGCGCCAGCGCGCCAAGGAAGAAGGCATCAGCGTTACACCCGAAACCTTCGGCATGGACGCGCTCACGCGCGGCTGTCTTGGCGGCACGGGCTTCTGCTTTATCAGCCATGTGGGGCAGGTGCAGCCCTGCGGCTACCTTGAGCTGAACTGCGGCAACGTGCGCGAAACTCCCTTTCCGCAGATATGGCGCGAGAGTAAATACTTTTTGCAGTTCCGCGACCAGTCCTGTTATACGGGCAAGTGCGGCGTGTGCGAATATCACAAAGTCTGCGGCGGCTGCCGCGCCCGCGCCCACAGCATGGACGGCGACCACATGGGCGAGGAGCCCCTGTGCACCTATATTCCGGCCAAACTGCGCCGCAAGGAAAACCCCTGAGCCACATGAGGAACGCCATGACGCAGCCTACGGCCCACGCGGCCACCACCGAAACGCTGATGGACAGCGTTGACCGTCAACTGCTGGATATCATCCAGACAGGCTTTCCCCTCACGCCGCGCCCCTATGCAGATCTGGGCCAGATGCTTGGCATCAGTGAGGAAGAAGCTTTTGAACGCGTGCGCGGCCTCAAGGCCCGCAAGATCATCCGCCGTCTGGGGGCCAACTTCCAATCGGCCAAACTGGGTTTTGTGTCCACCCTGTGCGCCGCCAAGGTGCCGGACGACAAAATGGACGACTTTGTGGCACGGGTAAACGCCTGCCCCGGCGTGACGCACAACTACCTGCGCGAGCATGCCTACAACATCTGGTTCACGCTTATCAGCCCCTCGCGGGAGGAAAGCCAGGCCACGCTTGATGCCCTCACTGAAGCTACCGGCATTGCCATTCTTAACCTGCCTGCCACCAAACTGTATAAAATCCGTGTGGATTTTCGCATGGATGCAGACGCCTGATACACTACAGCCTTGGGGCAACAAAGCCGGTGCTTTCGCAAAAATCGAAAGCACCGGCTTTTTCATGCCTGTAGTTGTTGATTACCGCGCCATGAGTGCAAACACGCCCCAACCAAGGTACTCGCGCGTATACGTGGCGTACCGCTTTGGCTCGTTGGTCAGCTGGTCGCGAACTTCTTTGGCAAAGTCGTCATCCGGGTTGGCCTCAAGCCAGCGCCGCATGGTCAGCCACTTGGCAGCTTCGTACCTGTCCCAGCCATCCTGATTTGCCAGAACCATTTCCACAACATCATAACCAAGATCACCGAACGATTCGATAAGCTTGGGCAAAGTGAGAAAGTCGGCAACGGCCGTTGCGCCGCAGCCTTGGGCAACGTTTTCCGTTGGCGGCATGCGCAGCCAATATGGCTCGCCAATGAGGACAATCCCACCGGGGCAAAGGCTGTGCGTCAAAAGCTCAACTGTTCCCGCAACGCCGCCGCCTATCCATGTGGCCCCAACGCAGGCGGCCAGATCAACCTTTTCAGCCGCAACGTAGCCTGCGGCGTCAGCGTGGACAAACTCCACCTGACCAGTAACGCCAAGCTCCTTCGCGCGGAGCCGTGCCTGCCCGCAAAACAGCAGGCTCATGTCTACGCCGAGGCCTGTGATGCCGTAATCACGCGCCCATGTGCAGAGCATTTCGCCCGAGCCGCAGCCAAGGTCGAGCACTCGGGTTCCCGGTTTAAGACGCAGCGCGGCCCCGAGGGTAGCAAGCTTTTCTGAAGTATACGGATTATGGATGCGGTGTTCGCTTTCCGTAATGGTGAAAATACGTGGGATATCCAACATTGTAGCCTCCTTGCCTTATTTCATGTCGTTCGGGATATTGAGTGCGATACGCCATTCAATAGCCTCTTTGCATGTTGCAAAAAATCAAAGACACGTCATTTCATTTTTTATAGCTATGATAGACGTGCAGTAATCCATTACACGCCCAACATGCACTGGAATATTATGCAATACCGATGAAAAAAACATTCTACTTGTTATTTCAGAAATGAATAATAGCAAATCTGCAACCATACATCGATTAGGCAGGAACCACTAAACTAAACAATGAATCGGTTGTCACGCAGATATGTCAGGAAATGGAGTAAAATTAATATCCACCCCACTGGAACAACGCAACATCGCGCAAAGATAGCGCAAAATGGGGGACTCTGCCTGCTTGCCATAACTGCCCATCTTTAGTACACAAGCATTGCGTTGTTCCATTTAGCAAATCTCTAAACTTTTTCTCGTGGCTTTCCTCAACACATACGCCCGCGACCCCACGGCTTAGCCCGTTGCAGCCGCGTAGCGCAGCGCACTTGAGGCTTGACGTCCAGCCAACGCATAAGGACTGTGCATGACCAGCACCCGTCGTTTTTGCCTGCCGCTCCGCACGCTCTTTGCTATCGCCGCCCTGCTTTGTGCAGCCCTCCTGTCACAGCCAGGCGCTGCTGTTTCGGCCCCAGCCGTTCCGCCGCAAAGTTCCCTTGGCGTATGTTCCGCCATTTTATACGACCTTGACCGCGACGCCATACTTTTTGAGCAAAATGCCGACCAGCGCATTCCCCCGGCCTCGCTGACCAAGGTCATGTCCATGTTTCTTGCCATGGATCAGATCAATTCCGGCCTGGCCCGCATTGACAATACCACCACCATCAGCCGCAATGCGGCCCGCACTGGCGGCTCGCGCATGGGCCTCAACGAGAATGAGCAGGTTACGCTCGACCAGCTCCTCACGGGCATGGCTGTTTCTTCCGGCAACGATGCCAGCACGGCAATGGCCGAGTATGTGGGCGGCTCCGTGCCCGCGTTCATCAACATGATGAATGCCAAGGCCCGCGATCTGGGCATGCGAGACAGTTACTTTGTCAATCCGCATGGCCTCCCGGCCAAGGGGCAGTACACCACCGCGCGCGACATGCTGACCCTTGCCCGCGCCTATCTGCATACCTACCCCGATGCGTTACGCTTCCATAATACCCATGTACTGAACTACCGGGGCCGCGTCACCTGGAACAAAAACCCCCTTCTTGGGCAGTACCCTGGCGCGGACGGCCTTAAAACCGGCTGGATCAACGCCTCGGGCTACAATATGATTTTCACGGCGCTCAAGGGCGACAAACGCCTGCTGGCCGTTATCATGGGTGCGCCCGATTCGCAGATCCGCAGCATTGAAGCCTTCCGCCTGTTGGATGCCGGTTTTGAGGTATGCAACAGCGAGGCTCCCACAGTGCTGGCCGCTCTGGACACCCTGCCGCGCGAAAAGTATCACCCCGACATCCGCAAGAATGCCCGCGAGGCATACCATCAATTTGCCGGAAACGACCAGGGCGAGGGTGCCCAGACTGTACACCGCGCCAAGGCCACAAACCACAGCAAGCAGGCCAAGGCGACCAAAACGGCCAAAAACAAAAAGAAAAACGTGGAAAAAGTCGCACGCCAGCGCAGCAATGGCACCGATGGGCAGGCAGCCCGCCGCGTTGCCAACAACGCCAGCTAAAGCAAAGCCGCCCAACTGAAAATTTTGAAGGCCCGTGAACCACAAAGGTTCACGGGCCTTTCTTATAAAACCGGGGGGGAGAGACGTTCCACGCTATTGCGCAGTGTAGCCACCGTCTACAGTATAACAACCGCCGGTAATGAACGATGCTTCATCTGAAAGCAAAAAAGCCGCCAGTTTGCCCACCTCTTCCGGTTTCGCCATCCGTTTCATGGGGTGAGATTCCGCCATCATCTGCCGAACGCTTTCCGGCAACTCTTTCATCCGGGGGGTATCAACATAGCCTGGGGCCAGAGCGTTTACACGTATACCTTTTTCTGCAAATTCCAGCGCAACAGATTGCGTCAGTCCCACAACGCCGTGTTTGGCGCAAGTGTAAGGGGCAATCCCCGGAATCCCCACCATGCCGTTGACGGCGGAAAGATTGACCACCGCGCCACCTCCGTTCCTGAGCATGGCGGGGATAGCATACTTCATCCCATAAAAAACGCCGCTCAGATCCGTCTGGATAACTTCCTGCCAGTCTTCCACATCATAATCGCATATGGAGACGCCATGCGGCCCGGTTATACCCGCATTGTTCACAAGATAGTCAATTCTTCCCCAGCGTTCCATGATCGAATCAATCAAGTTTTTGACGGAAATATGGTCTTTGACATCTGCAATCATGGGGAAAACGCGTTGTCCGGATGGATCCATGTTCCGTGCCGTGGCCTCAATAGCCGCACTGTCCCTGGCCGTTATAACCACTGTAAGCCCACGGCCATAAAGCTCCTGAGCGATGGCTTCGCCAACGCCAGTGGAAGCGCCTGTAACTATGGCGATATTGCCCCTAAATTTCATTGGTTACGCCTTTTCCTTTCCCTTGGCGGACGAAGCTACGATTTTGCGGCAAAGGGTCGCAAAGGTTTCGCGTTCCTGTTCCGACAAGGCGGCTTCGATAGTGAGCAGCAGTTCTTTTCTGAATTTTTCCGCTCTGTTAAGAAAATCTCTTCCCTCGGGAGTGATTGATATGTCGTAACTGCGCCTGTCGGTTCCGCTTTTCTTTTGCACAATATAATTTTTATCCAAAAGCCTTTTGGTAAGCTTGGACGTGCCAGATTGCGAAATTCCACGCAGGGTGGCCAGTTCCGTGGTGGTTTTGCTGCCGTTCGTGACCAGGGCATCCAAAATTTCGTATTGCGCGGTGGTGATGCCTTCCACATTGAATCGGTTAAGAGTGTTGATTACCAAACATTGAAAAGGGATGTACGATTTTTCCAACATATCGTTTTCCATAAACACCTCATATATAGAACTGGGGAAATATATTCCTCGGTTGATATATGACCGTGTCATGTATTTAGTCAAGAACACTTCGCGCCCCAGGTCTCACCTAAACTAGGGCTGACCAAGGCGTTAACATTCTTAAAGTTTGTGGGATGTTGCTGAATCAGCCCCTGTCCAGCACTCGGAGCGACACAGCTTCGGCCAGATGCCGGGTGGCAATGCTGGCGGCATCATCCAGGTCGGCAATGGTCCGGGCCATGCGCAGCACTCTGGCGCATGCCCGCGCGGAAAGGGAAAGACGGTTGACCGCAGCCTCCATCAAGGCATGCCCTTCGGCATCCAGCGCGCAATGCTGATCAAGCAACGCGCCTGAAAGCTCCGCGTTACAGCGCGGCCCATTGCTGCCGTAGCGCGCCCGCTGGGTTGCCCGGGCTTTGAGCACGCGTTCGCGCATCTGTGCGGACGAAGCGCCGCGGCCTGCACCGCGAAAATCCGCATAAGCCACAGCAGGCACTTCCACATGCACGTCAATGCGGTCCAGCATGGGGCCGGAAAGTCGCGACTGATAGCGCACCCGTTGTTCCTCGCGGCAGGTGCACTGGTGCGTGGGGTCGCCGTAATAGCCGCATGGACAGGGATTCATGGCTGCCACAAGCATGCAGGCAGCGGGAAAGTTCACACTGTGCGCGGCGCGCGCAATGGCAGCCACGCCGCCTTCCAGAGGCTGGCGCAGCGCCTCAAGGGCTGTTTTGCGAAATTCCGGCAGTTCGTCCAAAAAAAGAACGCCTCGGTGGGCAAGGCTCACCTCGCCGGGGCGCGGGTATCCCCCGCCGCCCACAAGGGCCACGTCGGATATGGTGTGGTGCGGCGCGCGGAAGGGCCGCACACGCATAAGCCCGGCCTCGGGCGGCAGCTTGCCAGACACGCTGTATATCTTGGTGACTTCCAGGGATTCTTCAAAGTCCAGCGGCGGCAGAATAGTGGGCAGACGCTGCGCCAGCATGGTTTTGCCGCTGCCGGGAGGGCCAATGAGCAGCACGTTATGCCCACCCGCCGCAGCCACTTCCAGCGCGCGTTTGGCAGCCTCCTGCCCTTTGACTTCGGCATAATCCTGCCTGTAGGCAGGAGCCTCGAGCATATCAGCCACCGGTTCGCACAGAGGCTCAAGCGGCTCCGCGCCAGCCAGAAAGGCCGCACAGCGGCCAAGCCCCTCGGGAGCGAACACCTTGAGTCCACGCACCACCGCAGCTTCCGCGCCGTTGCCAGGGGGAACCACCAAGCCTGCGGCTTCATGCTCACGCGCCAGCAGGGCCAGGGGCAGCACGCCGCTCACCGGGCGCAACGCGCCATTGAGCGAAAGCTCGCCCGCAAGATACATGCCCTGCAAAGGCTCCGCAGGTATAATCCCAGCAGCGGCCAGCAGCCCAACGGCCAGCGGCAGGTCATAGCTTGCGCCGCTCTTGCGCCGCCACGCCGGGGCAAGGTTTACCGTAATCCGCGCCGGGGGCAGCTTGAAGCCGCAAGCCCGCAAGGCGGCAAAGACCCTGTCCTTGGCCTCGCGCACCGCTGTTTCCGCCAGCCCCACCATGGTGAAGCCGGGCAGTCCCTGCCGCACGAAGTCCACTTCCAGTTCCACGGGGTAGGCATCCACACCCTCAACCCCGCCGCTGTTCAAACGGACAACCATGCGCTCTCCTTGACCCTGCAAATGATAAGCGGCGCGGATGGTTGCATCTATCCGCGCCGCAAAAGTCTTGCTGTCAGGCGCACCGGGCAAATCCCCTCTACGTCTGCAAGCAGAAGGTACCGCCAGATGCTATTGCACGGCCTTGCCGATGCGATCCCAGCGGATATCACCCAGACCGCCCCACGACCAATAGATGCGCCAAGCTTTGGCGCGTATGGCGTTGCGGTCCACAAGGCCCCAGAAGCGCGAATCCATCGAGTTGTCCCGGTTGTCGCCCATGACAAAATACTTGCCTTCAGGCACGGTGATCGGGCCAAAATTATCGCGCACCGGCTGGATGCGGTCAGGCTCGGTAAAGCGGATATAGGATTCCTTTACCGGCTCACCGTTGCGGAACAGCTGCTTGTTGCGCACCTCAATGGTGTCGCCGGGCGTCCCGATGATGCGCTTGATGTAGTCCACGCTGGGATCATTGGGGTATTCAAAAATGATGATGTCGCCCTTGACCGGGTCGCTCCCCTTGTAAATGTAGGAGTGGGTAAAGGGAATCTTGATGCCGTAGGAAAACTTGCTTGCCAGCAGGTGATCGCCCACAAGCAGGGTTTTGACCATGGATTCCGAAGGAATCTTGAATGCCTGCACCACAAAGGTGCGGATGACCAGAGCCAAAATAAGCGCGACGAACAGAGCTTCGCCGTATTCCCGCCACAGGGGTTTGGGGGGGCGCTGTGATTGCAGAAGCATTGCCATGTGCGAATATTCCTCATGTGCCCTTGGGGCTGGTGAACGTTACATTTTCGGTCGCAAAGTATGCCCTGATGCGAAAGTAAAGGCAAGGAGCAGTGCTTCTTCTCCCTGCGGTTCCGCAAAAAACAGGCCCCCGCCCGGCATCAGCCGGAACAGGAGCCTGTTCAGCAATCACAATGCGTTACCGCTATTGAGCCTGGAGCAGGCTACCTTGCAAGACTCGGCTGCTCCATAAAAGACTCTAGTGGAGGCGCAGGGCAAAGTTGACCACAAAGCACAGGGCAATGACCACCATCACCACGTTAAGATCCTTGAAACGCCCAGAAAGTACCTTGATGCCGACCCAGCTCACAAAGCCAAAGCCAAAGCCCGTGGCGATGTTGAAGGTAAGCGGCATGCTGATGATGGTCAAAAAGGCGGGCAAGGCAACGGTAAAGTCCTTGAACTTGATGCGCCCCACTTCCTGCATCATCATGGCGCCCACGATGATCAGCACCGGGGCCGTGGCATAGGCCGGAGCCATGCCAATCACCGGCGCAAAAAACAGGGTGAGGAAAAAGAGCACCGCAATGGTCACGGCGGTCAGCCCGGTGCGCCCGCCTTCGACCACGCCCGCCGCGCTTTCAAGATAGCTGGTGGCTGTGGTCGCGCCCATGACGGCGCTGGCCATAGTGGCGATTGAGTCGGAAATCAGGGCCTTGTCCAGATTTTCAATGTGCCCGTCTTCACGAATGAACCCGGCTTTCTGAGAAAGGCCGATGAGCACGCCCATGTTGTCGAACAGATCAACCATGGTCAGGGTAAAAATGATGGAGATCAGGCCGTGGTGCAGCGCGCCCTTGAGGTCCATCGCCATGAAGGTCTCTGTGGGCAGGAGCAGGGATGTGTTGATGATGCTGCCCTGCGGCATATGTGGCCCGTTCAGCACCATGTCCGCCGCCGCAATGGCCACGATGCCGATGATCATGGCTCCCGGCACGCGCAGTGCAAGCAGCGCGCTGATGAGGAAGATGCCCGCCACCGAAAGCAGGGTTTTAGGGTCGCCCAGGTTACCGAGGGTCACAAAGGTGGCCGGGCTGGCCACCACGAGGCCACAGCTCTTCATGCCGATAAAGGCGATGAACGCGCCAATACCAACCACGATGGCGTACTTGAGATCCATGGGAACGGCGTTGATGATAAGCTGGCGCACCTTGGTGACGGTGAGCAGCAGAAAGACCACGCCAGAAATGAACACAGCGCCAAGGCCAGTCTGCCATGTATAGCCCGCAGGGCCGCAAACATAGTAGGCAAAAAAGGCCGTGATGCCGAGGCCGGGCGCTACGCCCACGGGAAACTTGGCCCACAGGCCCATGATCAGCGTTGCAATGACGGTAATCCAGATGGTGGCCGCCACGGCGGAATCCTTGGGCATACCGGCGTCAGCAAGCATGCTGGGAACCACAAAAATGAGGTAGCACATGGCCATAAAGCTGGTAAGGCCAGCCCGTATCTCGCGCCGAACCGTACTGCCTCTGGCCGCAGGATTAAACATTTTTTCCAGTATGCCCATGACATCCTCCTCTTGTTGCCGCACCGCGCGCCCAAGATATCAAGTTGTTTTGCGCCGGGGCAGCAGCCCCCATGCCGTTAATCTCTTTGCTTTGCCCTTTGCAGCACAGCCGCTTGCGGCCATCGCTTCCGGGCCTCGCCCCGAGCCTGTGCCCAGATTGGACCTGAACCACAGCCGGGGCGGCCTACCCCTCTACCACCAAATTCTGTTCATCTTATAGAAAGTACGGCGAAATCCGTAATTTTCGCCGTCTGTTCGCATTGTTGGCCCGAACCGTGCACCGGGACAAATATTCTACCCCAGAAAGGCCCGTATGCCCGTAAAAATTACCTGTGCCGCAATGGCGGCCAGCAAAAGCCCCGTCAACTTGGACAGCACGGCAATGCCCGTGCGGTGCAGGGCGCGCACCACGCCATCGGCCATGCACAGCAGCACAAACATGCCAAAGGCAGCGGCCAGCAGCGAAAACACCCCCACCAGCACCTGATGCATCTCTGTGGCGGACGCGCCCATGACCATTACCGCGCCGATGGAGGCAGGCCCCATGCCAAGCGGTATGGCCAGCGGCACAACGCTGATGTCGCCCTCCTTGCCGGAAAGCGCATCCTTGCCGTCATCGTTCATGAGGGAAACTGCCGTAAGAAAAAGCAACACGCCCGCGCCGATACGAAAGGCGTCAAGAGTGAAGCCGAAGAGCGAAAACAGGTGCGGGCCAAACAGGAACAGCGTAACGCCGATAAGAAAGATGGCCGCAGAGGTTTTGGCGGCCACCCTGGATTTTTGTTTTTTATCAAAGCCCTTGGTGCCGCTGATAAAGGCGCTCAGCACGGCAGGGGGCGTCATGAGCGCATAAATTTTGATGCTCGTGCCCACAACTTCAGTAAAAAATTCCATGCGAACTCCCCTTCCTGCGCCGGAAGCCTAGCGTTAGAGCAACTTGCCTGCCCTGCACGAATTGTTGCAAAAATCCGCACATAAAATGTTTGCAAGGCAATGTATCTTGTCCGTTGCCCCAATCATTGCCCTACAGGAAGTTACCCCTGAAGGCAGATTGGAGGCCTTGCTGGCAAGCAAACATTTCAAAATGAAAACACACCAAGGAACACGCGCCGCGAAAGGCCAGAATTTATGAAGGCGGGAGTATGTCATGCAAGAGGCGGCATGTCCATAGCGCCAGCCCGCCTGAACCTGAAATTTCCTACACTGGCGCGCCTTGCACGGCCTGATGCCTGCGCGGTTTCAAGCACCCCCTGCCAGTCTGCCAGCAACCTTGATCAATGCTTCAAAAGCAAACAACAGACCCTGCCGTTCCTGCGCGCCACAGGAGCGTGCAAGAACGACAGGGTTTGTCAATTTGTGGCAGGGGCCCAAGCCGCGTTAATGCCCCACGCTGACGTCTGTCACCACCTGGCCTTTGGGTTTCACACTGAGGCCGCAGCCGCCAAGATTCAGCAAGGCGGCGCATAGGGCAACGCAAGACAAAAGCAGCGCCAGACGGCGCAGCTGCTTGCGGCCTTTAGTCACGGGGTTTCTCCTGAGTAATGCGGGCTCCCGCCTGTACATCCTGAGTAATCCACACATTGCCGCCGATGACGGCCCCCTTGCCCACTGTCACACGGCCAAGAATCGTGGCCCCGGCGTAAACAGTGACGTTGTCGCACAGTATGGGGTGCCGGGGATTGCCCTTGGTGAGGGTTCCGTCCGCATTCTTGGGAAAGGAGAGCGCGCCCAGTGTCACGCCCTGATACAGGCGGCAGTTACGCCCGATGATGCAGGTTTCACCGATAACCACGCCTGTGCCGTGGTCGATGAAAAATTCCTCGCCAATGGCCGCACCGGGGTGGATGTCGATACCCGTTGTGCCGTGGGCCATTTCAGAAATGATGCGCGGAATGACCGGCACCTTGAGTTTGTAGAGCTCGTGGGCAATGCGGTGGTGAAACATGGCCCGCAGCGAAGGATAGCAGAAAATGGTCTCGCCGGGGCTGGTGGCCGCAGGGTCTCCCTCGTAGGCGGCCTTGGCGTCACCCGCCAGCAGACGGCGAATTTCCGGCAGGCTGTCCATAAATGCCAGAGCCGCCTGCTGGCCCTCTGTTTCGCACGAGGTGCAGGGAATGCCCAGCCCCTCGCAGCTGAAGCAGAAGCCGCGCACGATCTGCTCGCCCAGCAGGCGGTGGATGCTGTCCAGGTTGGCGGCAAGGTGATAGCGCATGGATTCGCGCCGCACAGTGGCCGCGCCAAAATAACCGGGAAAGATCGCCGCGCGCAGACGCTCTAGTATTTCAGAAAGCACCGGCAAAGACGGCATGGGCGCTCCCTGCCCCGAGCGGTGCCACACGGTGCTGAGCGAATCTTCGCGGCAGAGGCGTTCAACAACGCTGTCTATAAGGGGCATGCCGGTCGTGGTGATGTCCTGCTTTTTGTTCATATCAAAATCCTGCGGAAATATTCGGTTGCGCTTGAACCCACAGGCGGCTCAGACCTACTGCGGGCATCCCGGTAATTCTTATAAGTCTACATGGAGTTGCCCGCTGCCGCAATGGGCAGCCAGAGCCGCTCCAAAGAATACATGATAAATCAGGCCGTTCGTTAAAACTTTTAACATAAGCTGGCGTTCCGTACTTCAAACCACCCACCATCCTCTCACAAAGAAGCTGCATGCAGAAGAAATATTCCATACGCTACGTGCCCTAAAAAAACACTGTCCCGTTGTTATTCAGTAAGCACGCTCCGGGCATAAGCAAGCCCGCAGCCGCAGCCTTAATCCACAAAACTGTTTTCAGCGTTTTTTCCTTCTGCCGTGTCTGCCCGAATCCGGCAAGTTGGCAGATGAGCAGACGAACAGATGGCAACCGTGCCGCTGCCATGCCCGCAGGCTGGGTGCAGAATGCCACGAGCTGGAGCAGCTCCAGCCACAGACCGCCGCACCGGCAAGCAACCCCACACGCAAAGCCGCGCGGCATTATTAGCTTCGATTCACACCGTGTTAAGTTTTGCAACCAGCGCGTACGCAATATAAACGGGCACTGGGGATTTTGTGCAGCAGAATTTCATAAAAATACATCTAACTAATTAAAAAATAAAATTATATTCCTTGTGGCATGATTGCTGCTTAGCCATGAGCTATCGTAACAAGCGTCGCAAGCTCTCGGCAAATGACGGCTCAGGTTACGTCAAAACAGACAAGTTATGCGCGGAGTGTCCGCGATTTTATTGAATATGTTGTCGCGGTCTTGCTGGACGCTCATGCCATCGGCAGCCGTTTGGAAGACCCCAATTTTGCACACCGCGCCAATGCGGTTAGCGAGGAGAAAAAATGCTGACAAAAGAGGATATTCGCACACATATCGCTTCATTTATCGGTGAAAAAAACATGCTCACCAAGCAGGAAGACCTCGTTTGTTACACCTACAATGCTGGCGGGGCGGCCCCATCAGCCTTTCTGCCCATTCTGGTAGCACTGCCCGTCACCGCCGAAGAAGTTTCCAAAATCGTCGGCTTCTGCAATGAGCACAAAATCAGCGTGGTCACCCGCTCACAGGGAAGCGGCCTCAGCGTCAACGCCATTACTGAAAGCGACTATTCCATCATCATTTCGCTGCAACGCATGAACTCCATCATTGTGGAGCCGGAAATCCTGATGGCTGTCGTTGGCCCCGGCGCCATCACTGCCGACATCAAAAAAGCTGCTGCCGCGCACAGCCTCATGTACCCGCCGGACCCTGCCAGCTTCACGTTTTCTTCCATCGGCGGCAACGTGGCGACCGATGCAGGCGGCTTGCAGTGCGTCAAGTACGGCACCACCAAAAGCTACGTCACGGGCATGCAGGTCGTGCTGGCTTCGGGCGAGATCATCCGTGCGGGCGGCAAGTGCATCAAGGACGTGACTGGCTACAACCTGACCCAATTGTTCACTGGCTCTGAGGGTACGCTTGGCGTCATAACAGAAATCACCCTCAAGCTCATTCCCCTGCCGCAGGCAAAGCGCGCCATGCGCGTTGCCTTCAACAACATTGAAAACGCCGCCAAGGCTGTTTCTGCAATCATGACGAGCGGCGTTGTGCCCTCCATCATGGAATTTCAGGAACAGACTTTGATCCGCGCTGTTGAAGACTACACCCATGCCGGTCTGCCCGTGGATGCGGGCGCAATGCTGCTGATCGAAGTGGACGGCGACGTTTCCACCCTCAAGCCGCAGGTGGAAGTGATCCGCCGGGTGTGCGAGCAGCTGGGCATGGTCGATTTTCACGTGGCAGAAACCGCAGAAGAAGCCGAGCAGCTCTGGGTTGCGCGGCGTTCCGGCCTGCCCGCCCTTGCACGCGTGGCAAAGGGACGTTTGGGCGGCGACCCGGCTGTGCCCATCAACAAGCTTGCCCAGGCCGTGCACATGCTCTTTGAAGTGGGCAAGAAGCACGGCATCAAGGTGAGCTGTCAGGGCCATGCGGGCGACGGCAACATTCATCCGCACTTCTTCTTCAACTCAGATGAAGAAAAGAAAACAGCCGCCAAGGCCCGTTCCGAGTTCCATTACGAAATCATCAAGATGGGCGGGACAGTTTCTGCGGAGCACGGCGTGGGCCGCGAAAAAGCGCCCTACATCACCAAGCAGCTGGGCGAAGCTCAGGTCGGGGCCATGCGGGCCATCAAAAAGGCTCTTGATCCCAACAATATCCTGAATCCTGGCTGCATCTTCGGAGGCCAGGCATGAGCAAGTCCCTGGACGAATTGAAAGCAGCCGCCCTCAAATGCACCCGTTGCGGGCAGTGCCTCACCATCTGCCCGGTTTACGGCAAGACATACGAAGAATCCAATTCTTCACGCGGCAAGCTTTTTCTGCTGCGTTCTCTGGCGGACGGCACGGTAAAGCCCACCAAGGAACTGATGGAACTGGCCGCCCGTTGCACCCTGTGCATGCGCTGCAAGGCCATCTGCCCTTCCGGCGTCAACACCACCGACCTGATCATGGCCTTACGCCGCAAGATGGCGGAAGAAGGCCAGCTGCCAGCCGCAAAGAGCATCGCCTTCAAAGCTGTCACCAAGGGTCGGCTGTTTGATATGGCCCTGAGCCACGCCAAACCTTTTCAGTCCATACTCTTCAAAAATACGGAAAACGGCGCGGGCAAGGTTTCACGCATTCCCATCCCCGCCGCAGGGCTGAACCTACGCCGCGTTGTCCCGGCCCTGGCCGACAAGCCGCTGCGCAAGATCATGCCTGCCGTCAGCAGCCCCAAGGGATCCGCCCGTGCTCGGGTGGCCTTTTTCCCCGGCTGCATGCTCAACTATGTCTATGTCAATGCAGGCAAGGCCCTCATAGACGTGCTGGTTGCCAACGGCGTGGAAGTGCATTTGCTGGACAACCTTCAGTGTTGCGGCACACCACTGTTTTCATCCGGCGATTTTGACGGCGCGGCCCTGCTGGCTGAAAACAACGCGCGCATCCTTTCGCGCGGCAGCTTTGACGCCGTCATCACCGGCTGCGCCACCTGCGGCTCGGCCCTCAGCAAGGAATACGGCGAGGTGCTGCAAAACAGCGACGCGCTTTCTGCGTGGGAAGGATTCAAGGACAAGGTCTTCGACTTTTCCGACTTCCTCATCAAGCTTGGCCCTGCGCCCTATGTGCAGAACGTCCCCCTCAAGGCGACCTATCACGATGCCTGCCACCTTGTGCGCGGCATGGGCGTTTCCAAGCAGCCCCGCAGCCTCATCCGCGCCATACCCGGCCTGCGCTTTGTGGAAATGAGCCGCCCCGATGTCTGCTGCGGTTGCGCGGGCACGTTCAGCGCCACCCACTACGAGCTGTCCCAGCAGATTCTGGCGGATAAAACCAGCGACATTCTGTCCACTGGGGCGGATGTTGTCGCCACGGGCTGTTCTGCCTGCAAGATGCAGCTTATCGACGGTTTGAGCCACCGCGGCGCAAACATTCGCGTGCTGCACACTGCCGAACTGCTTGCCAAGGCATATGGCCTGTAACAGGGCCATGCCGCGTCCCCTACGCGGCATCCCTTGCGGGCATGCTTGCTGTTTTGATTGAGCCATCTGCACAGCGAGCATGCCCGCAGGGGAAACAGGATCCAGTCAACCGCAGAATATTCATAACGCCCTGTTATTTAATTTTTCCGCGGAAATAACGGATCAGCCCAATACTTCGCAACGGTACACAACGTTAACTTTCGCAACACAGCCGAAAACATAGTTAACCAAACAATCCAGCCTTTAGAAAAAAGAGAAGTAATTTCAGCGCAGTGTAGCAATCAATTTTTTGGCACAATATTTGCTAAACTACAAACTGCAACTCTTGGATAATGGCAGAAAAATACACTCTCAAGCGCCTGTATTTTTCATATAAAAAAGAGAATTACAGCCATTACAACTGCAATTAATGCCGTTACATCCGACAAATGAAGTTGTTTTGCACAAAGCAGTACACATCAATTTGAGCAATGGCAGAATAATTACTGGTGGCACCACAACGGAAACGAGGTTTAGAAAGGCAATGAAAAAACAAAGCAAGCTCATCCAGGGTAACGCCGCCATAGCCCAAGGCGCGTTCTACGCAGGAGCGCGGTTTTACGCCGGGTATCCCATCACCCCTTCGTCCGAAATTGCTGAAATCGCCTCGCGCGAGCTCCCCAAGCTTGGGGGGATTTTCATGCAGATGGAAGACGAACTGGCGAGCATGGGCGCCATTGTGGGTGCATCGCTGGCAGGCGTGAAGTCGTTCACCGCCACCAGCGGCCCCGGTTTTTCGCTTATGCAGGAAAACCTCGGCATGGCGACCATGGGCGAAGTACCTGTGGTGGTAGTGAACGTGCAACGTTCCGGCCCATCCACAGGCCTTGCCACCAAACCGGCCCAGTCCGACATCATGCAGCTGCGCTGGGGACGGCATGGCGACCAGGAAATTATCGCGCTGACCCCGGCCTCGGTACAGGAATGCTTTGACCTGACGGTCAAGGCCTTCAACCTGTCCGAAAAATACCGCGTGCCGGTCATCATGGCCCCTGAAGAAGTCTGCGGCCATATGCGTGAAAACGTCGTCATTCCTGACCAGGGTGAAGTGGAGGTGGTTGACCGTAGCCAGCCCACCTGCGCACCCGCCGACTACAAGCCCTTCTGCTTTGATGAAGGCGCGGTTGCTCCTCTGGCACGCTATGGCAGCGACTATGTTTTCCATGTCACCAGCTCCATGCATGGCGAAAACGGCTTTAGCTGCAATACGCCCGAAAATGCCGGACGCAGGGTCGCCCAGCTGCACACCAAGATTGCCAAGGGCCGTGATGAGATCGTCATGACGCGCTACTTCGGTAAAGAAGACTGCGACACCCTGATCATTACTTCCGGCGTAGTCACCCGTGCGGCCCGCAGTGCCGCGCAAGAGGCAAATGCCAGCGGCGGCAAGGTTGGCGTTCTCCAGCTGCAAACCCTGTGGCCCTTTGCCGATGTGGAAGTGCGGGAAGCCGCACGCAAGGCCAAGCGCATTGTTGTTGCTGAAATGAACTATTCCGGCCAGCTGGCTGGAGAAGTGAAAAAGTATGTGCCGGATCCATCGCTGGTTGTTGGGGTTAACAGCTACAACGGCAGCATCATGACCCCGGCCCAGATCGCAGCCGCCTTGAAGTAAAGGAGAAATACAATGGCACAGGCTATTTCACGCTCGCTTCTTAACAAAGAAGCACTGCCGCTCATGTGGTGTGCGGGCTGCGGCAACGGCATTGTCCTGAACGCGCTTTTGTGCGCCATGGACGAGCTGAATCTCAAAAAGGAAGACGTTCTTGTCGTCACCGGCATTGGCTGCTGGGGCAAGGCCGATGATTATATTTCCGCCAATGCCCTGCATACCACGCACGGGCGCGCCCTCACCTTCGCCACCGGCGCCAAGGCGGCCAACCCCAATCTCCACGTCATCGTTCTTATGGGCGATGGCGACGGCACCACCATTGGCGGCAACCATCTTATCCATACGGCCCGCCGCAATATGGACCTTACGGCCATCATTGTGAACAACCTGAACTACGGCATGACCGGCGGCCAGTATTCGGCAACCACGCCCAACGGAGCCATCACCAGCACCTCTGTTGGCGGCAACCCCGAGCGCGGCTTTGACGTGTGCGATCTGGTGCGCGCCGCAGGGGCCAACTTTGTGGCCCGCGAATCCGTCACCAGCGGCATGCGCCTCAAAAACCGCATTGTTGCCGGTATCCAGAAAAAAGGCTTTTCGCTTATCGAAGCCATGAGCCCCTGCTCCACCCTGTTCGGCCCCCGCAACAAGATGAAGCAGCCTGTGGATATGCTGCGCAATCTCAAGGAAAAGGCCGTTTCCCAGGCAAAGTTTGATTCCATCGAGAACGCAGCGGATCTTGGCTACTTTGTCACCGGCGTCATCGCCGACAAGGACGTTCACGATTTCAACACTCGCTACGAGGCCGAGCGCGCGGTGATCACGGCCGCCAAGGGAGGAAAGTAGCATGGCCCAGTATGAATTTATCATGGCTGGCACCGGCGGGCAGGGCCTTGTGTTTTGCGCGTCCTTCCTTGCTGAAGCCGCTATTCTGGGTGGCCGCAACGTGGTGCAGTCCCAGTCGTACGGCATCTCGCAGCGCGGCGGCTTTATCAGCGCCGAAGTGCTGATGGATGATGCGGAAATCCTTTTCCAGCAGGTCGTCAAACCCAATCTGATCATTGCGCTGAACGAGGTTGTGGGCACCCGTTACGACAATGCCGTAGCCCCTGTTGTGTACGACACCTCGCTCATGAAACCCCGCCAGCTGAGCAACTGGATCGGCATCCCCATGACCGAGATCGCCCACGAGCTGGGCGCACCCAAATCGGCCAACCTTGCCGGTCTTGGAGCGGCCATGGCGCTTACCGGTGCACTGCCTCTGGACACGCTGCTGAGCATCGCCGAGCGCAAGGGCAAACCCGAAGTGGCCAAGATTAACATGGAAGTGATCAGGCGGGGCGCTGCTGCTGCCCAAGCCGCCCGGGGGGGAAACTGATGAGCGAGGAAAAGAAAACTTTTGAAGTTTGCGTGGACGCCGTGCTCTGCAAAGGTTGCGGCTACTGCAAGGAACTCTGCCCCAAGTCTGTTTACGACTTCGGCACGGAATACAATGCGGCTGGCTATCTCTTTATGACTCCGGTCAATGCGCAGGCCTGCATAGGCTGCCGCACATGCATGATGGTCTGCCCCGACTTTGCCATTGAAGTTTTGGAAAAATAACAGGCCGGAGTCAGTCATGGTATACAAGAGCTTTGACGAACTTGAAGCAGCAGTGATGCAAAAAGCCCACAAGTGCAAGGTGGCTGTGGTGGAAGCCGCAGACGAGCATGTGCTTGAAGCTGTGCGGCACGCTGTTGAAGTGGGCCTTGTGGAGCCGCTGCTGTTTGGCAAGAAGGAAGATATCGCAGCGAAACTCAAGGCCATAGGCCTGCCGGGCGATGCCTATCCCATTGTTGAAACTGCCACGCCGCAGGAATCCGCCACAGGGGCTGGCATGGCGGTCAAAGAAGGCCGGGCCAACTTTATTCTCAAAGGGCTGATCCAGACCGGCATTCTTCTCAAGGGTCTGTTCAAGGAAGAAACCGGCTTCCGCACCGGGCGGCTGATCTCGCACATGAACATTGTGCAGGTTGCCACCTACCCCAAGCTTCTAGCCCTGTGCGATGCCGCCATCAACATCGCGCCTACGCTCGAACAGAAGCGCGACATTATCCAGAACGCGGTGGATGCCCTTGCGCGCATGGGCATTGATAATCCCAAGGTTGCGGTACTGGCCTCTGCGGAAACCGTTAATGAAAAAATGCCTGAAAGCGTTGACGCCGCCGCGCTGAAAGAAATGAACAAGAACGGCCAGATCACCGGATGCCTGATTGAAGGCCCCATATCCTATGATCTGGCGGTATGCGCGGAATCAGCCGCCACCAAGGGCTATGAAAGCCCCGTTGCTGGTGATGCTGACCTGCTGGTGTGCCCCAATATTGTCACCGCCAACGTGCTCATCAAGTGCCTGCGCCATACGGCCAACGCGCTGACCGCAGGCATAGTGGTGGGCGGCAGGGTGCCGGTGGTGCTCAATTCCCGCGCCGCGAGCGCTGAAGACAAGTTCAGGACCATGGTTCTTGCGGCCTCTGCCGCGGGGTAGCCACCTGCTCGCAGGGTTTCAGGCTGCCGCGCTGCAATGCCGCTCAGCGCATCAGGCGCGGCAGCCCATAACAGCAAGAGCATTTTACATCGTTCCACAAGGATATGACATGGCGGAAACCAACTATACCGTTCTTTCCATCAATCCCGGTTCCACCTCCACGCGGATTGCCGTTTACAAGAACCATGAGCTTTTGTTCCAGAAAAAAGTGGATCATCCGGCAGAATCCCTGCGCGGGTTTGAAAGCAACGTCGCCCAGTTTCCCATCCGGCTGGATGCCATACTGAAGGCGCTGCAAGAAGAGCAGTTTGACCTGCACCAGCTCTCCGCCGTGGCCGGGCGTGGCGGCAAACTGCCCCCACTCTTGCAAGGCGCGTATCTTGTTGATGAGGGCATGCTGGATTTTCTGCGGCACCGCCCCATTGACGACCACGCCTCCAACCTCGGTGCATTGCTGGCGCACGAAATAGCCAAGCCGCTGAACATCCCCTCCTACATCTATGATGCCGTGGTGATGGATCAGATGGAAGACATCGCCAAGCTCTCCGGCCTGCCGGAAATTCGCCGCAAGGCCTCGTGCCATGCTCTCAACATGCGTGCCATGGCCATCAAGGCCACCGCGAGCAAGGGCTGGAAACTGGCGGACAAAAACATCATCGTCAGCCACATGGGTGCGGGCATCAGCGCCACGGTCATTCATCAGGGGCGCATGATTGATGTCATCACTGATGAGGAAGGCCCCTACTCGCCCGAGCGTTCCGGCGGCCTGCCCAACAGGCAGCTCATCGACCTGTGCTTTTCGGGCAAGTTTGACCGCCATTCAGCCACGCGGCGCACGCGCGGTCAGGGAGGCCTGATGGCCTACCTTGGCACCAACAACGCCCTTGAGGTTGAACGCCGCATTGCCGAAGGCGATGAAAAAGCCCGCCTTGTGTACGACGGCATGACCTATCAGGTTGCCAAGCACATTGCCTCGCTGGCTGCGGTCATCAACGGCAAGGTGGATGTTGTTGTGCTTACCGGCGCATTGGCCAACTCCTCGTACATCATTGACCGCGTGGTGCCCCGGATACAGTTCCTCGGCGAGGTCATGGTGCTGCCGGGAGAAAACGAGCTGGAAGCGCTGGCATACGGAATTTTGCGCGTACTGCGCAAGGAAGAAGGTTTCCATACCTTCCACGAATAGTCAGGTGCACCCGTGTCGCGCTGCTTACCCCAATCCCTGTAGATCAAGCAGCCCCCTCAGGGGCAAGGCGGATCCCCGCCTTGCCCCTGCGAGCGACATACCGTTCCGGCCTGTTGGCGCATTGCTGACAACGCAACATTTAGCTTGCTTATTGACATAGTTAGCGCAAAAAAACACTGGCGCACGGCACATTGCAGTTAGCTGAAAAACAAACAATATTTTTACGATACCCATGGCGCAAATGCGGCCCAAAGCGGGATCAAAAACAAAGCGCATAAAGAGATTCTGTGGATATCTCAAACGCGTTTAACAGACTGGTTGTTTGTGTTTGGCATGCGCGCACTAGAGCCCGGCAAGAGCGTTATTGTGGTTGTATCTGAAGTGACGCTCAACATATGAAACAAAAGATATTTTTACGTTGGGTTGCTTGCGCCTCTTTTGCATTTCCGGTCTGCTCCGGGGTTTTTAATTTTTCGTTCATTTTTTTGCCCTGAGGCCGTTCCATTTTTTTACACAGAGGGAGTGTCATGGCTGAAATAGCTGCTGAAAACAAAGGGAATCTGGTCAAGAACATTCGCCTTGCGGGGTCTGTTCTTTCCATCATCCTTGGTATCTGGGTTGCCCTGCAAGCGCCACCAGAAGGCCTGAACGAAAAGACCATGATTGCTCTTGGCATCACCGTGTGGGCTGTGGGTTGGTGGATCACCGAGATCGTGCCAGAATTTGTCACCGGTTTGATGATGTGTATCTTGTGGTCGGCCTTCAAGTGCGTGCCCTTCAAAACAGCGTTTGCCACGTTTTCCACCTCCGGCTGGTGGATCATGGTCGGTGCATTCGCCCTGGGCGCAGTGGCAGGCAAAACAGGTCTCTTAAAGCGCATCTCGCTCTGGGTGCTCAAGCTGTTCCCTGCCAGTTTTGCCGGTCAGGTGTGGGGGCTGATTGGTTCGGGCACTGTGATCGGGCCGCTCATTCCCAGCATGAACGCCAAGGCCACGCTTTCTTCGCCCATTGCCATGGGCATCAGCGATGAACTTGGCATTGAACGCAAGTCCAACGCCGCCAACGGCCTGTTCGGCGCATGCTATGTGGGCTTTATCCTCATGGGCCACATGTTCATGAGCGGCTCGTTCAGCCATTACGTGCTGGTGGGCATGCTGCCCGAGGCTTATCGCGGCGTTACGTGGCTGCAGTGGCTTTTGTGGTCGTTGCCCTATGGCGTGTGCGTTTTCCTCGGCATGGGTCTTTTTATCGTGACCTGCTACAAGCCCAAGGAAAAAGTCAGCCTGCCCGCAGGCTACAGCAACGCCCAGCTTGAAAAGCTCGGACCCATGACCCGTAATGAAAAGCTGTGCATGGGCGTACTTATTGTCACCCTGCTTATGTGGATGACCGAATCGCTGCACAAGATATCTGCCGGTGAAGTTTCCCTCATGGCCATGTGCGTGCTCATGCTGCTCAAGGTTATGGACAAGAATGATTTCAAGACGGGCATCGACTGGTCGTCCGTTGTTTTCGTGGGCAGCATCCTGAACATGGCCTCGGTTATCCAGTCTCTCAAGGTTGACCGCTGGCTTGGTACGGAGCTGCAGCCCCTTCTTGCCAACGTGATTTCCGAACCCGCCCTGTTCATTGTGACCCTGGTGGTTGTGGCCTCGCTCGTCAAACTGGTTATTGTGTCGCTCACGTCCGCCTCGGCCATCTTTGTTCTGATTCTTCCGCCCATCATGATCGCCCACGGCATGAACCCCTGGATCGCCTGCATGGTCACCTTTGCCGGCAGCGATATCTGGTACCTGAGCTACATGAACTCCATTTACCTTTGCGCCCATTTCGGCACACAGGGCAAAATGGCGCGGCACTCAGCCATGATTAAACTTTCGGCTGCCTATACCGCCATATGTATAGTGGCCTTTCTTATCAGCATACCCTACTGGAAAATGCTCGGCCTCATAAAATAACGGGGTTCCGGCGTATCCGGTACGCAAGTCGGATTTATTACGCAGTCGCGGCATGGATTTTATTGTGAAATCCTTGCCGTGACTGCGTCGTTGAACAGAATATACGAGATAATCACGGCATAAACGGTGCAAGACATTCCTGGCTTGCGTTGCTTGCATGGCAGGGCAAAGCGGCACTGACGCAAGACAGGTTTTGGCCTGTGTTTTTTCAATACCTGCTGTATTCATTCAATATTTCATGCTGTTCATGTTTACTTTGCATACAGCGAGGTTTATGTTTTTAACACCACCCGGCGCATACGCCATGTGCGAACCATTCAGATGACGAGGCCCCCATGCTGCCAGCCAGTTTCAAACCGCGTATTCTTTGCGTTTCCATTTATGGTGAAATGGCCCAGCTTGTGCGCCACTCCGCAGGCCAGTTCGGCGTTGAGGTGGATGTATTTGATGGCGGCATTTACAACAGCGGGCACCTCCACGCGCTTGAGGTGGAAAACCGTTACGATGTCATCATCAGCCAGGCGGGAACGGCCATTGCCATCCAGCATATGGTCAAAACACCTGTGGTGCCCATCCAGATTACAGCCAACGATATCGTCACCCCCCTGCGCGAAGCGTCAGAGCGTCATCAGAACCTGCTCTGCATCACCTACGACAGCAATCTGAGCGTTGATATTGAATCATTGGCGGCCTTTGCGCGGCTTAAAAATTTCCGGCAGGTCATCTACCGCAACGAGCAGGACTTCAACAGTATCATTGCCCGCCTTCCCACGCTGAAAGATGTTGCCATTGTCGGATTTGGCGGATGCGTCATTGAAAAGGCGGCACAGTACGGCCTGCCATACTATCTCATACGTTCCAGCAAGGACAGCGTGCATCAGGCTGTGCTTTCCGCCCGCAACATTGTTGACCAGCACATCAAGGAGCGTACACGCTCCCGCCGCCTGAACAATATTATCAACTATTCTCTCAGCGGCATCGTTTCCGTCAATCGCGACAAAACCATTGCCATCTGCAACCGCCCAGCAAAGCAGATGCTTGACCTGCACGGCAAGAAGCTGGTGGGCATGGACATTGATGCCCCGTCAACGCCGCCGGAACTCAAGCAGATGCTCGGCAACGGCGAATACACCGTGGACAAGGTCTTGCCCCTCAAGGGCAAGACCCTTGTGGTCAACCGCGTACCTATCCGCGTTCGCGAGCATGATCAGGGCACCATCATTGTTTTTCAGGAACTTTCCAAAATCCAGAAAATCGAAGCTGAGGCCCGCGTACAGCTTGCCAGCAAGGGTTTGGTGGCAAAATACAATTTTTCAGACATCATCGGTTCAAAAAATACCCTTGGCCCGGTTGTGGCCGAAGCCAAGCGCTATGCCCGCAGCAGCGCCTCCATTCTCATTGAAGGAGAAACAGGTTCCGGCAAGGAGCTTTTTGCCCAGAGCATCCACAATTTCAGCGAGCGCAAAAAAGGCCCCTTTGTGGCCCTGAACTGCGCGGCCCTGCCCGAGCACTTACTGGAGAGCGAACTTTTTGGCTATGAGGAAGGGGCCTTTACCGGAGCGCGCAAGGGCGGCAAGCCGGGCATGTTTGAGCTGGCCCACCGGGGGACGCTGTTCCTGGATGAAATCAGCGAAATGAGCCTCGCGACGCAGGTGCGTCTGCTGCGCACCTTGCAGGAAAAAGAAATCTTCCGCATTGGCGGCGACCGTGTAATCAACATTGACGTACGCATTATTGCGGCTTCAAACCGCGACCTCTACGCCATGGCGCAGGAAGGCTCTTTTCGGCGCGACCTGTTCTTCAGGCTCAACATCTTGCCGCTGCAAATACCGCCGCTGCGCAAGCGCAAGGAAGACATCCCCACGCTCATTGCCCATTTTATCAAAAAAAGCCATCAACACGTGGCCGGACGCAGTCGCCTCAAATTTGACAATGCAACGCTTGCCGCGCTGTCAGCGCACGGCTGGCCGGGCAATGTGCGCGAGCTGGAGCATATTCTGGAGCGCGTGTTTACCCTCTATGACGAGCAACAGGACTTTGACGCGCTGATTACAGACATCATGCGGCGGCACTGCCTGCGGCAGGGCATGTCTGGCCCATGCCACCCTCTGGATGATGTTTTGCAGGTGCCACGCGGCACCATGGCAGAGATGGAACGTTTCATTCTTGAGGCCTCGCTTGAAGAGCACGGCGGCAACAAAAAAGCTCTCGCTGACGCTCTTGGCATCAGCCGCGTGACCGTGTGGAAAAAGCTCAAGGAACTTGAAGGCGAAGAACAGGGGAGGACTGACCCCAAGGCGAATATGACCTGAAGCCAGCCGCGCATCTGACGCCCATAATCACGGCTGGTCTTGCTTTTGTATTTTTGCCCTACAGTTTTTTGCGCTTTTGCCGATCAGATGGATGCACAGGTTCGCACAAGCGGCCAAGGAGCAAGCCATGGACGATGTGAAGATGGGCATGAACGTAAGCCTGGCCAGAAGCGCTTTGAACATTCAGGCCAACATGTCTGCCGCGCTTATCAACGGAACTATTGATAAGGGCGCTGAAATGGAGCAGAACATGCGCAGCCAAGGGCTTGCCGCCGAGGGCATTGGCGGAAAGCTGGACGTGCAGGCTTAATACGCTTTGCCGTACGAAGAGGAACAGCCGCCGGGTACTGCCCGGCGGCTGTTGCGCGTTGAGAGGGTAAACCACGAATCAGGATCAGGCTGCGGCCCGGCAGCAAGCGGCCATCTTGGCCTTCGGCTGCCGTCGTTCCGACATTTTTTCGTTTACCCGCGCGCGTTGACAAATACCCGCAGAATAGTAAGGCTGTATGCGCCGGTTCCCGGCCCAGATTCTGCCATATCCGCACAAGGAGTTTTTGTGAAAATTCTTGTAACACCCCGTTCTTTCGGCAAAACCAATCCCGAGCTGTTTGACCGTCTGGCCCAGGCCGGGCTGGAAGTGATACGCAACGACACAGGCGGCATTCTCTCCGCCGAGCAGATGAAGGAAAAACTGGCCGACTGCGCTGGCGTTATTCTTGGCGTTGACCCCATGGACGCCCCGGTGCTGGCCGCTGCCCCCGGCCTCAAGGCCATTGCCAAATACGGCGTTGGGCTGGACAATATCGACCTTGCGGCCTGCAAGGAGCGCGGCATCGCAGTTTCGCGCACCGTGGGGGCCAACAGCAATGCCGTGGCCGACTACGCCCTGACCCTCATGCTCATGGTGGCCCGCAAAGCCGGGCTTATCGACCGCCGCTGCCGCCAGAAAGACTGGGGCAAGATCACCAGCATTGACCTGTACGGCAAAACCATCGGCATTATCGGCCTTGGGGCCATTGGCCGCTGCGTGGTCAAACGCGCACAGGGCTTTGGCATGAAGATTCTGGCCCATGATGTTGTGTGGGACGATGTCTGGGCCGCCAAGGAAGGCGTGGAACGCGCAGATGTTGACCGCATTTGCCGCGAGGCCGACTTTATCACCCTGCACACGGTGCTGACGGATGACACCCGCAACCTCATCAATGCCCAGCGCCTTGCAAGCATGAAAAAGACAGCCGTGCTGATCAACACCGCGCGCGGCGGGCTTATTGACGAAGCCGCCCTGCTGGCAGCCCTGAAAGAGGGCAGCATCTACGGCGCGGGCCTTGACGTATTTGAACAGGAACCCCCGGCTGATGCGGCATGGTATGAACTGGACAACCTTGTGATGGGTTCGCACTGCTCATCCTCCACCGCAGGTGCCACGGAAACCATGGGCAACATGGCTGTGGCCAACCTGTTGCGCGATCTGGGGCTGTAAGCAGCTTCACGGCCTGAATAGTACGCGCCTGTGGGCGCGAAATGCAGCCCGCCCGCATCCTCACAGGAGAATGCGGGCGGGCTGTTATTTACTGCTCAGAGGGACATGACGCGCCCCTAGCCGCCTTGATTGGTCGTCAGATGCTGCACGGCAACCTGTACGGCTTCACTCCCGCTGTCGGTAGTTATAGTTGTGCTGTGTACATCCCACACGGTGCCATTGCTCGCAGTCTGGGTAGTGGTTGTCCATGTATGCGAAGCATCAAATGACACAGCGGTGCTGCCGTCACTGCCAGTGCTGATGGAAACCCCGGTTTTGGAAGCAATTTCCGCCATATCGGTGAGGTTGTTCAAAGCATCGCCGGAGGTGCTGACCATTACCTCCACGCCTGTGATTCCGTCCACGCCCTTGGCGTGTTCCGCTCCTGTAAACAGGGCATCCACACTGCCGCCCTTGACCACCAGCATATCTGTGCCGTCGCCGCCATCGATGGTGTCGCCCTGATGGAAGACCAGCACATCATTACCTGCGCCGCCATAGAGATGGTTGCCGCCGTGATCAATGGCGAAAGTATTGGCTCCGCCGTCCAGAAAGTCATTGCCAGCGCCACCGTAGAGATGATCGTTGCCCTCCCCGCCGTAGAGATGGTCACCCTGATTACCGGCATAAAGGGTATCGTTGCCGTCCCCGCCGTATAATTCATTGTGTCCAGCGCCACCGTAGAGGATGTCGTCGCCTCCGCCACCGTAAAGGATATCGTCATGGCTACCGCCAAGGATGACATCATTATGCTCGGTGCCGGTGAGGTTTCCATTGGCAAAAAGCAACTGCCCGCCAGCGGCATCCAGTTGCGCGCCATCGTGCAGATCAATGCTCAAGCTGCCGGAATGGGTGGCCTCCGTACTGGTTTCATGACCATCGGTTACGCTGAAGCCAAACTGGTCATGCACATGCCCATCGGAAGAAGAGTCATAAGCATTCCGGAGAGTGCCAAGAGCGCTTTCTGCCGTGCCAAGAGCATATTCATAGCTGCCGTCAGTATGCATATGCATGGTGCCGAGGTGACTTCCACTGGCATCGGATTGGAATGCCAACACATCGGAGTGCTCATTATTGATCGCTGTGACATGCCCGAACAGCAGCCCATTATCCACATCTACCGCAATGGGGGCCTCGTTGGTGCCATTTACCGATACAGTTACACTGGAATCCACCGCGCCAATTCCGTCATTAACGCCAAGCTTTACAGTGTAGTCAGTATGCGTACCCTCCCGCATGCTGGCAGCGAGGGTGGCATCAGCCACAAAGGTATAACTCCATTGCTGGCCAGAACCCGATGTGTCTGTACCGTCGTGCGTAAACGTGAAGTTGCCGATCTGGGTTTGGGCAACATACGCGCCGCCAGAGTCTTTCACTACATTTGCAGAAACACCGCCGATGCTGACCGACAGGGTGTGGGCATTCGCCACATCTGCATCGCTGAATGCGAATGTTCCGCTTTCCGTAGCCGCATTATAGGTCGAGGCTGTTACCACCGGCGCATCGTTGGTGCCGGTGATGTTGACAACAACGTCATGGCTTACCGTGCCGCCGTGCCCGTCATTCACTATAACGGTGAAGGTTTCCGTGGCCTTCGCACCCTGGGCCAGTTCGTGGTTGGTCAGGGTGTATTTGTAGTTGCCGGAGGCATCCAGGGTCAGCTGTCCGTAGTGCCCTTCCACAACAGCATTTGTTGCACCGGAAGCCGTGGCGCTGCTAGAGCCGTAGGCAATGCTGTATGTCAGCAGTCCGGCATCGTTGGTGTCCACGTCCGCAGCACCCAGGTTCCCGGTGAGAGGGATTGCCCCCTCCACAATGGCAAGGCTGGGCGCGGTGAAGGTGGGGTCGTTGTTCACGCCCTTGAGGGTGATTGCCAGCGTCTGGCTGGCCTCAACGCCGTATTTGTCCACAGCCACAACGGTAAACGAGCCGCCTGCGGTTGCAACATCCTTGCCCTGGGCCTCGAGGTTCTTAGCGTAATCAGCATCAAGCTCGTAGGTATAGCTGCTGCCCACAAGCTTGAGAGTGCCGTGCCCATCATGCAGTTCCGTCACATACTTGCCGCCAGACATGATGTAGTAGGTCAGCGTATCACCATCCACATCTGAGGCGGTAATGGAGCCCGAAAGCGTCTGAGCGCTAGAGCCATTATCTGTGAGCGTTGTTGCACCTGCATCAAAGGCCTCCATTTTGGGGGCGTCATTGGTGCCCGTGACGGTGACGGCAACCTTTGCTGTATCCGTTAAGCTACCATCGCTCACGCCGACTGTGGCGTCGATGGTCAGGGTTTCACCTTGGGCAAGATGCGCAATACCGCCTTTGTCGCCCTGGAAATTGTAGGTGCCGTCCTTGTTCAGTTCCAGCAGGCCCATGTACACCGTGCCAGACGAGGTGCTTGTCGTATGCCAGCCAGAGGCATCCCTGTAGGCGTACACAGCCTCTGTGACGGAAGTGCTGCCAGATGCGATGGCATGCCCGTTGAGGTTGAGCGTGAGGCTGTCGCCCGCATCAACATCGTACGTCACTGCCGTCCCGCCGACTGTCAGGTTTGCCTGACCGTCGGCCACAAAGAGGGCCGCGCCCGAACCAGCCACACTGGAACCATCGGCATGCAGGGTAATGACAGGGGCATCGTTGACACCATTCACGGTGACGGTGAGAGGCGCATCAGTGTAGCCGCCATGTCCATCGCTCGCGCGAACCGTGAAGGTCACTTCATGCGATTTCCCGTCGCCAAGCTGTTGCACAGCCTCACTGCTGGTATTGAGATGGAATTCGTACTTGCCATCCTTGCCCATGATCAGGGTGCCATAATCGTTGTCCGTGACCATACCCGTGGATTTGCCGTCGCTGCCTACAATGGCGAAGCTAAGCGCATCCTTGGGCGCACCGGTCGCGGTTACGTCCGGATCTGTAGCGGTAATGGAGCCCTTGGCCACCATGTCCGCCGGGGAATCTTCCGTTACCGCGACATCAGAACCAGCCACCAGCACAGGGGCGCTGGGCTTGTCGTTGGCGTAATTAAGATCGGCGGACAGTTTGACATCCACCTTGTCGCCAACAGTGTTGCCATTGGAAAGAGTCAGCGTTGCACTGTCTTCCATATGCCCGCTGTAGTTCGTGCCGCCAGCGGGAGCCGCATAGGTGTAGGAGAAATTGCCGTTGCTGCCCTTGGTGACAGTGAATATGCCGCCGAGCTTGCCCGTAACCGTATACGAGGTTGGTTCAAGCTTGTCTGTTTCACCCTTGTCAACATCAGCCAGGGTGAAGGAGCCAGAAGGGTCTGTTTGCGCCCAGGTGCCGTCCGCATGCTGCTCCAGGGCCACGGTATCGTTCTGCGAAACCACGTACGGCTTGTCGTTGCTGCCATTGATGGTGATGGTGATTGTTTTGTAATCGCTGCCATTGGTAATCTCAAACTTCTGAGTAATGCTATCACCAGCCCGGAGCTGCTGCACTTCGGAGCTGTCGTTGTTCAGCGTATACGTATAGGAACCGTCGGGCAGAAGTGTGATGGTTCCGTACTTCGTGGGAATGCTGCTGACATTTTTTTCAGCATGTAATGGAGTAGTGCCATTAGCGTCTACAGTTGTATATTTGCCCGTGAGGCACAAGCCCGAATCGTATTGGGGGTGGTGGGAATTTTTTTCATCCAGTACGCTGCCCTTGGCAAATGTAGTGCCGTCCTCCTGAACCTTAACATTATCAATCGACTGAATATCAAGATCACCAACGCTGCCGCTACCACTGCCACCATCGCCGAGCGATGGTGCCTTTACATTGATAACCAGCTCAATGGGTTTATCTGCCACAGCGTTGTTTTCGTCGCGCACATAAACCTTGAAGGTCTCACTGGCCAGCCCGCCAATGGGATGTCCTTTGGCAAAGTCTTTATATTCCTGGCCGTTGAAGTCCAGCACGTACTGGTAGGAACCATCAGAATGGATTACCAGCGTACCGTATTCGCCCTTTATGCTCTGTGTGAGATTGCCTGTGGTGTTTCCCTTATTGTCTTCTTCCAGGGCAAAGAAGCTCAATTTGGTACCATGGTCCACATCGCTGACGATGTCTTTGGTGTTAAGCATACCACGCACCACAACATCGCCGCCGTGGGAGTTTGACCAAACCGCGGTTTCGTCGCTGTCCACAACAACAGTGTGCCCGGCAAGCTCCCCCTTGAGGAAGCTGGTGATGTCGTCTGTGCGACCGGCCAGTTTGAGGATATCATCCAGCGCGCCAAGTTTGTCCAAGAAGCTGTTGACGCCGCTGGCCATATCAACAAGAGCTTTAATAGCATTGGCTTCACCAGCCAGGGCTATAAATCCCTGAGCAAGCAACCCTCCGTGATCTTTGAGATTATCAATAATCTCTTTAGCTTCCTGCTCCACATACTTCTGGAGCAGATTCTGGTGGGTCACAAGGTAGTCTATTGCCGTATCCCCGGTTATGGCTCCAGTAAACTGGGCGGAGCTGTTTTCAACGCCCGTGAAGCTGTCGGTATACTTGTCTACCGAAAAGGCTCCCTGCGTAATATCCACCACCGGCACATCGTTGGTGCCGGTGATGGTAATGCTGAGAGAGCCATCAATGGACTGACCGTGCGAAGCACTGTCGCTGTGGGCGGTTATGTCGAGGTTCACACTGACATGTTCATTCTGGGCCAGACTATTGAATGCCTTGCTGCTGGTATCAGGCGTGAAGGTATAGGAACCATCCCCGTTCACATGCAATGTGCCGTAGTCGCCAACCTTGTAGTCATACCCGGCAGTGGCATTGCCGCTGCCGCCAACATCATGCGTACCCGTGCCGTCAGTATAGGACAGGGTCTTGTATGTGTAGGTGCTGTAGCTATCTTTCTCCGCGCCTGCGGTGAGGTTTTTGAGGGCATGACCATCGGCATCCAGATTGGTATCCGGATCATTCACCCCAAGATGCCCGCGAATAACCCCGGCAGCGAGTATTCCACCGCTGGCATCAACAGGCTGCGCCTTGTTGGCGCCCAGCTTGTCAGCCTCGGTATAGTGCAGAATGCCCTGGATTGAACCTGTAACGCCGTCTTCCTTGACGGTCAGGGCGTTGCCAGCCAGCTTGCCTGCGGCATCCTCACCTGTGATGGTAATGACAATGGGCTTGATTTCAGAATACGCACCGTCGGCATCCTTGACGCGCACATAGAAGGTATCGGTAACGGAACTGCCCTTGGCAAGTGATGTCAGGTCTTCTGTACGCTCATAGCGGTATTCGCCAGTGGCCTGATCAATGATCAGGCGACCGTATGTGCCTTGCTGAACTGGCATGTCGCCAGAATAGTCAGTGGTGGATTTTACCAGCGAGAAGGTGAACCCCGAAGATACCGTCTGGGCTGCGCCCCCGGTCTGCTCGTAATCCAGCAGTTCTACCCGCCCGGTCGTGGAATCCACATCGCTTTCAGAAAGGGTGACGGCAGGAGCCTGTGTAATGATAGGCCTGTCGTTGGCGCCCTCAATGCGTATGGAAACTGGGGCCGTGACCACGTCCGTATGCGTTGTAGTGTCATGAACGACTACTGAGAAGTTGTCCTCTGTGTGTTCATGAAAGTTCTTTTCCTGCACATCCGCATCGGTATTGTCCACAGTGTAGACGTATTTGAACACGGACGTGCCGTTGGCGTCAGTATGCGAGGTATCCTTGGAGATGGTCAGCGAACCGTTTTCCAGCTTGATGACAATATTGCCGCTGGCATCTTTGGCGGCCTGCCCCACGTCAAGAGTGCTGGCAGAACCACCCGTAAGGGTCAGCTTGCCATCGGCATCTATGCTGGCTGTGCCCGTTTGCAGACCTGTGCCAGCCATGAGGGCATTCAGATCGCAGTTCTTGCCGCCCACCTGAATAACATAGTGCAGCTTGGCACTTTCAGCAGCGGAGGCGAGAGCGTTGTTGTCCGTGGTATCGGCATCATGCGCGCCAATGTAGCCAGTGGCAGTGCGTACGCCAGCGCTACCGTCCTGCATTTTGGCGGCATTGGCAGCAGCAGCGGCACTGGTGACCGGGTTGACACCAGACTCCACCACAGCATTGCTGGGCGTGACCCAGCCAGTATTGATGATGGTGGGATCGTCATGGCCGTGGATCGTCACGGTGACTTCCTTGATGTCGAAAGCACCGAACTTGTCCACCACTGCCACCTTAAAGGTCTCGGAATGCTCTTCGTTCTTGCCAAGACTGATGACGTCGGCATTATTTTTAGCGATTGTGTAGGTATACTTGCCAGTGGCAGGATCAATGTTGAACGTACCGTATTTGCCATCCACTGATGTGCTTGTGGCTGGTGTTGTACCTTCATCGCCAGTCACGCCATTCGCCATGATACCAAATTTTATTGTTGTGTCCGGGCCAGTGACGACATCGTCGGGGTCTTTAACCGTGATATTACCATCAACGGAAGCGGCTGTGACGGCAGTCTGGTCGGTGACGTCAAGGTTGGCAGAGGCGAGTGTAAGCTCGGGCTTGTCATTGGTGCCGTAAATGACAATGGGGATGATAGTTGGCGTTGAAGACGCGTTGTGTTCGTCCACAGTCACGGCCTGGAAGTTCAGAGTGAGCTTGTCGCCGGAACCAAGGGCGTTGACTACGCTGCTGCCCGTAGCCAGCGTAAAGGTATATTGCCCGGTGGCTTCATTGAGGTACAGCGTGCCGTAGAGGTTATCCGCCGTATGCGGCTGTCCGGCGGCGTAGACGTTGATAACCGTGGCGTTGCCGCCACCAGTGCCGGGATATGCGCCAGTGCTCGCAACCATGTCTGCGCCGATGGTCGTGGTCTGGGTCGTGCCATCCTTGACAAAGGTGCCAGCCACGGTACCTGTCGAAAGCTCGCCGGAATCCGTGCCCAAATGCTTATAAGCATCGAGGTCGGCAGCAGCAGTGGAGTTGATAAGGCCATACGTTAACGTGGCTCCGGTGTCGGAATCCTTGCCTGCCAACTCGCCCTCAACCGAAGCAGCATAGCTGTTGCCATGGGCAGTTGGCGTTGCCGTATCTGCTGGCATATGAGCGTTCCCGCCGTCCAGCCGTCCGTCGTCCTTCAGCGTAAGGATTTGGCCCGTCACGGTGGGCGCATCATTGGTGCCCTGCACGTTGATGGTGATATTGTGCTCCACAGGAGTGCCGTGACTATCCGTGACAGTAATCTTGTAGTCCAGAGTTTTGGTCTGATCTTGGGCCAAGCTCTCAGTCTTGGACTGATCTACTGCATAACTGTACGAATAGGTGATCGATTCCGAGCCATCGCTGGTGTTGCCGTTTTTCACGCCAATAACAGTCAGGGTGCCGTAGGTATCATTGACGGTCCACGTGCCTTTGCCATTCATTTCGTGAATTCCGCTCAGATCTACTCCCGATGGGCCGCTGAGCGTAGCCTTGAGAACATCACTGGTGTCCCTGTCCGTCACGGTAAACGAACCTGTGCTTACGGCAGGAGCAGCCTTCATTTCCGACGGATTGGCAGGATCGGGCACAGAAATTTTCGTGCCATCAGCAGCCCAGTTGTTGTAGCCAGATATGCCCGAAGAACTACCCGTATGCGTGGGGTCAGCCTCAGAGGTCACGCCCGCTTCCTTGACAGTCAGGGTGCCGCTGTTCTTGTCAATCAGGGTCTGATCATTGGTGCCCGTGATTGTGAAGGAAACGGTTTCCGTGTCCGTGGAGCCGTGCAGGTCCGTCACCTTGACCTGGAAGGTTTCGGTATGGGTTTGTCCCTCGCCCAGATTCTGCACCGCATTGGAGCCATTGTTCAGATCATACTTGTAGGTGCCGTCCGGATTGACGGTAAGAACGCCGAACTTGGTCGTATAGGTAGCCACGCCAGTTCCTGGATCCACACTGGCCGTACCGGTAGTGGTTTCACCGCCGGAGGTGCCGCCAGCGATGGCATAGCTATGGTTGGCCGCGCCGTTGGTGCTGCCCTTGAACGTGCCGTCAGCATCGGCATCAGCCACAGTAAAGGTGCCGCTGGCCTGATAGCTGCCGCTGTCTTCCTTAAAGGAACCGGCGCTCGGTGCTGCCAGGGAAAGATCGGGCCTGTCGTTTGTGCCTGTGATGGTCACGGTAATGGGCTGGGTTACTGAGCCGCCATGCCCGTCCGCCACTTTGACCACAAAGGTTTCCGTGACTTTCTGGTTTTCGTTGAGCGCATCGGCCTTGGTGTTGTCGAGCGTGTAGGTATAAGCGCCAGTCTTGGGGTCAATAACAAGTGTGCCGTAGCTGGTGGTTACGGTTGTTGCGCTGTTGGTTCCACTGTTGTCCACCGTGGTGCCGGTTCCGGCGGCCACGCTGAAGGTCAGCTCGGGTTTGCCGCCAGAATTGTCGTTATCGTCCACATCCGTGGCGGTAACATAGCCTTGAGCCGCAACCGTGCCGTTGAAAAGATCATTGGAGTGGGCGGGGTCATGGCTGCCCTGCACGCCCTTTTCAATCACGTCAACAGCGATAGCGGAGCTGCCAATGACGGGATTGTCATTGGTGCCGTTAATAACCACTGTTATTGCCTGGGAGTGGTTAGCTCCATGGATATCTGTGGTGGTAACGGTGAAGCTTTCCGTGTGCGACTGCCCCTCGCCAAGTTTCTGCACGGCGGGCTTACTGTTATCCAGCTCGTAAGTATAGGTGCCGTCAGACTTCAGGGTCAATGTTCCGTAGTCCGTTGCGACGGAAACGGGGTTGCCAGCATGGCTGTTT
This sequence comes from uncultured Desulfovibrio sp., assembly GCF_902477725.1. Classification (NCBI taxonomy): domain Bacteria; kingdom Pseudomonadati; phylum Thermodesulfobacteriota; class Desulfovibrionia; order Desulfovibrionales; family Desulfovibrionaceae; genus Desulfovibrio; species uncultured Desulfovibrio sp. The sequence goes on from NZ_CABSIF010000001.1 coordinate 203,303, forward strand.
ATATTCATTGAGCCGCTGGCGGTCTGTCCCATGCCTGCAATGGAGAGGGTCTGACTGGCACCATCGTTATCAGGATCGGCCACGGCCCAGGTGCCTGCGGAGGTGGTTGTGGCAGCGTCTTCCTTCAGTGTGCCGGAGTCGCCGGGAGTTATGGTCAACTGGGGCTGGTCGTTGGTGCCCGTGATGGTCAGGCTGACGGCCTGATCAACATGCACGCCCTTGCTGTCCGTGACAGTAACCGTAAAAGTATAATTGCGCGTTTCGCCCTGATGGAGGGCCTGCGTTTCGCTGGCGTTGTTGTTCAGCTCGTAGGAATACGTGTAGGTTTTGCTGCTGCCGGAATCATTGGCAACGGCGGCACCCGCCGTGAGCGTAAACGTTCCTTCGGGCGTGGTGACGGTATAGGTGCCGTCATGGTTGTCCTTAAAAGCCGCGCCCGGCAATTCCTTCACCGCGATACTGACGGACTGAGTGTCGTTATTGTCCACATCGGTCACAGTAAAGCTGTGTCCAGAATCCGCATCCTTGGGCGTGCCTGCAAAGGCCTCGTTGGGGTCGCCATGCACATTCTTGACGCCGAGTTCCACCACCGACATTGCGGCGAGAGTCGGTGCGGTAGTGATGACAGGCGTGTCGTTAGCGCCCTTGACGGTAACGCTGACGCTTTCCTGCACATAGGCGCCAAAGCTGTCGCGTGCCACCAGACCGATGGAAACATCCCGCGAATCGCCATCTTGCATGCCCTGCACGGCGGGCGAATCATTGTACAGAGTGAACTTGTAGGATGCGCCCTTGGTGGGGTCTGCATCTTCTGTCAGAGTGAATTCGCCCACATAGTTTTTGGCTGTGGCGGCGGTGGATGCATCCGTGGTGGTCGTTAAGGTATGCCCGTCACTGGCAAGCACCACATACACCTTGCCGTGCATGGTGTCGCTGCCGGGCTGGATCAGACCGTAGTGCAGCGAGTCGCCATTATCCACATCATGCCCGATGATCGTGCCGGTCACAGAGCTTTGGGCGGTGCTGTCGCTGGCTTCAGTCAGGGTAGCGCTCAGGGCGGTGCTGCCGCTTTGGCCGTTCCAGGTATTTTGCGTAATGGTGGGCGTATCGTTGGTGCCCAGGATGTTGATAACAATGGCGTTGCCCGCCACGGTGCCGTCCCGCAGGGTTGAGCTGTTGCCGTCTTCAGCGCCGTGCTCGTCACGCACATAGGGCTCAAACTTCAGGCTGACCTGCTGGCCCTCGGCCAGTTTGTTGGTGGCCCCCTCGCCATCGACGTTTTTCAGCGTAAACGTATACGTGGCCGTGGTGTCGCTGGTTTTTCCCAGCACCAGATCGCCATAATTGGTGCTGATGACAATCTGCCCGCCCTGCTCGGCTATGCCCGTCACCACCACATCGGAAGTAGTATGGTCAGGATTGTTAACAGAACCGATCACAAACGTGCCCTTGAGGGTGCCGTCAGCGTTGACGCTGGTCATGTCCAGCAGATTGCCGTTCACATCCTTGAGGCCAAAATACAATTGCGCACCGTGGTCGGGATCATGAGCCGTAATCGTGCCGCTCAGGATAGCCTGCACACCGGGTGCACCGTTCAGCTCATCCGCATGCAGTTTGTCCCCCACAGGCTGGTCGGCGTAGACTCCGCCTTCCTTGAGCGTCAGCGTAGAGCCAACCCCCGTAATATCCGGCGCATCGTTGCTGCCAGTGATGACAACATTGATGGGCTGGGTCACGGTATGGCCCTGCCCGTCACTGATGGAGAAGACGATGTTGTCGGCCTGCTTCTCGCCTTCAGCAAGGCTGTCTGTGGGGCTGTCGGGATCCTGCTTGAGGGTGTAGGTATATTCAAAGGTGACATTGCTGCCGCCGCCCTTGGGCGTGATAACAAGCGTACCGTAGTCGCTTTCAATAGTCGTGGGGCCAGCGGTGCTGACCGCTACAACCTTGCCGCCCATGCTCACGGTGGTGGTCAGGCTGTCGCCATCCGGGTCGGCCACAGAAAATGAGCCGCTCTGGCTGACCACAGGTGCGGCGCTGGCGGTTTTGCCGTCCCATGCGGATTCCGTGAGGCCAATGGCAATGGCTGCACCACCAGTGGACAATGTGGGTGCGGCATTGGTGAGAAAGGACGAAGCGTAAGGATTGATGTTCGGCTGGGTATCGCCGCCAAAGCCAAGACGGTAATCAAGCCCGTCAAGGTGGTTTACGCCGTCTTCAAGCCCCGCGTTGGCAAAATCGCTGTATCTGCCGCTGCGGGTGGGCGATGCCGAAGGGCCGGCGGCAGGGGCAAGGTCAGGCCCGAAGGCGTTGAAAAAATCCGCACCCGCAATGAGCTGACCGTCAACCTCAAATGAGGGAATGTCGTCCTTGTTGTACTGGGTGTAAAAATTCTGCAATTCAATGGCTGCGCCATCGTCAAAGCGGAAAAAGAGGCTGTCGGAACCTTGCGGACGTTCAATGCTGACCTGGTCAGCAGAAAAATCAAGAACCATGCGGGCATCGGGCGCGCTGGGAATAACGGCAGTCTGACCGGCGGAGGGGCGAACAAGCTTGATGTCTGCCATGGAAATACCTTCTTTTTACTGGGCATTACAAAAACACCCGGTTTAACACGCAAAACGGCATAAGCCGCAAAAACGGCACTCACGCGTTTGCGGAAAAAAGGCGCCAATGCGCCGCAATGACGGGGAATAAAGAAGGGGAAACCTTCGCGAATAAAAAGGAAAAGCTTCCAGCAGCCAATGCTGCCGACAACCCTTTTTATCGACACACCGGAACCCGAAGCAGGTTCGGCGTAGTAATCATGTCTATGAGAGGCTCAGGGGCGGCCTCCGCCACTGGCCCGCGCAAATACGGCTGCTGCCGCCACGCGTGGTACCCAGCTCTGGCAAAAACAGTTTGCCGTGGTTTGCAAGGATATGTCAAGCAGCCCGTACATTTCTCCCCCGCCGGGCAAATATTTCTCCATACTCTGGCGAACACCTCAAATCCAGTTTTTTCAAAGATATCCGCATGCTCACGTATCAGTCGTCTACACTGTTTAAACAACTCATCTTACGCAACATCTCTATAATATTGATTACTATCATATATAAAATATTTGCATACAATATGTAATATCATTTACAATTGAAAAATTTTTTGTACTATACCCTATGATAAACCAGAAATATGCCGAATGAAATTGCATTAACAAGCGTTCCCCCAAATGATTACACACACAACCAACCACGTCCCTGACGCGGAGGGGAAAATGATTAGACTTACGACTATGCAAAAATTATTTTGCCTGTCACTGATTCTTTCATTATTTACTATTGCTGTTGGTATGTATGCAGTAAGCAACCTTAGCAAGCTATCAGATGACATTGACACCCTTTATAGCATGCACGTCAAAGGGCTTGATGCGGCTCGTGCAATGAATATCAGCGCGCTCAGAATCCTCCGGGAAGAAAAAAACATCATTCTGACCAATGAGGATGCAGAAATTCAGCGATATCTTGATATTCTTGCAAAAGAACGCAAGGTATTTGAAGGCATGATGCAAACTCTGCCCAAGTATTTCACCTCGGGCGAGGGCAATGCTTTGTGCAACAAAGTATTGCAATCTGCCCAGGCATGGCTTGCCGTACATGATAAAGTTGTAGAACTTGGCAAAACGAGCGATGCCGCCATGAACGAACAGGCGCAGAAACTATCCACTACCCAGGCGCGGCAAACAATGGCGGCAATGGCGCAAGACATTCAGAAGATTGTTGATTTCAAGCTCATGCGCACAGACCAGTTGAACGAAAGCAGCACGCGCATGTATGAAACCTCACGCCTTATCACCATTATTGGCATTATTGCCTCAGTGCTGGTGGGCCTTGGGCTGGGCTTTACCATGGCCCGCAACATGCTGCGCCAGTTGGGCGATGAACCCGCCTCACTTTCAAAGCTGGCTCTGGCAATCGCTGGTGGTGATCTGGACGCGCGCTTTGACCCGGCCCGCACAGAACAGGGCGTGTTTGGCGCCATGAAGAACATGGTAGCTACGCTGAAGACCAAGATCGCCGAAGCCGAACAAAAAGGCCTGGAGGCAGCGGAAGAGTCGAAAAAAGCCCAGCAAGCGACCCTTGAGGCAGAAGCTGCCCGCAAGCAGGCAGAACGGGCAAAGGCCGAGGGCATGTTGCAGGCCGCCCGCCAGCTTGAAAGCGTTGTGGGTATTGTCAACACAGCTTCCGAGCAGCTTTCCGCCCAGATCGAACAGTCCAGCCGTGGCGCTGACGAGCAGTCCAGCCGCGTGCGTGAAACCGCCACAGCCATGGAAGAAATGAACGCCACCGTGCTAGAAGTGGCCCGCAACGCCCAACAGGCAGCGGACGCCTCCTCCCAGACCAAGCAAAAAGCCCTTGAAGGCTCCAATATCGTCAGTGATGCGGTCAAGGGCATTGAAACTGTCCGGAATCAGTCGCTGGCCATCAAGGAAGACATGAACGCCCTTGGCAAGCAGGCTGAAGGCATTGGTCAGGTCATGAATGTGATCGCCGACATCGCTGACCAGACCAACCTGCTGGCCCTCAATGCGGCCATTGAGGCAGCCCGCGCGGGTGATGCCGGGCGCGGGTTTGCCGTGGTTGCTGACGAGGTGCGCAAACTGGCGGAAAAAACCATGTCCGCCACGCAGGAAGTAGGGCAGGCTATCCGCGATATTCAGGAAGGCACCCGCAAGAATATTGAAAACGTGGACAAGTCGTCGACGTCTATTGAAAGCGCCACCACTCTTTCTGTAAAATCAGGCGAGTCACTGCAACAGATTCTCACCCTTGTGGAACACGTGAACGATCAGGTGCAGTCCATCGCCACTGCCAGCGAAGAACAGTCCGCCGCCAGTGAGGAAATCAACCAGTCTGTGGAGCAGGTGGCTACCATTTCTGCGGAAACCGCCCAGGCCATGGAACAGGCCTCGCACGCTGTTTCCGAATTGCTGGAGCAATCACAGGTACTGCAAGGCCTTATCGCTGAAATGAAGGCTCAGGGTGAAGCCGCTTAGGCAGGGCTGCTTCGCCCCGTGCAGAATCCCCTGCTGCAACCACCTGCCTCCTGTTTTGCCGTCGCCTTTCGGGCAAATCCCGTTTTACGGAGTTTGCCCCCGCTGGTGACAGGGCTGCGGGTTGAGGTACAAAAAACTTCTCGCCATATGCCCTCGCGAGCAAGGATCTAGCCTGCTCCATCTTCTCGTTTGCGTTGACAAGATCAACACACCAAGCGCTGGCTCTGTCGGCGCTTTTTGCTATGCTGGCCCGCCTTCCTCCGATGACGCGATATCGCGTGATACAAAAATGAATCAAAGTGCCACAGCAGAACAATTCCCAAATGTTAAAACCCGCACTGTTGCCAAGTATTATGTCGCTACTATACAGCTTCTACATTCACAATATTTTTTCAGAATTTTAAATCTACATTTACTACAAACAAAACTCCAATTTATTCATTTTTATTAAATAATTTAATTACAAATACGATTTCGTTAATTTTTTTACACACCCTTACAACTAGCATCAGCCAAATACATTCTTTACAAGCAATATTCTTCGCCCTAATCTTATTACATAATCAGCCGATAATATAACTGTATAGCATTTAATGCTGATTGTTCACTCAATAAGATAAGGATTTTGTTCATGGTAGCAGGATTCAATCGTCGCGCTGATCTTTCGACGCCAATCTCAGGGGGGCAAGGATAATGCATTCCATCAAACAAAAAATTGCGCTGGCTGCGGGCATTGGGCTGATCGCCACGGCTGCCATACTTATGGCTTTCGGGCTGTATTCCACCAATAAAACCAAGGGATTTGTTTCCGACCAAGTTTCGCAGCTCTTGGAAAAAAGCGCCATTTCGTCCCTTGAATCGCTGGTTTCTGACAGAGCTTCCGTTGTGGAAACTGCCCTTCAGGACAACATTGACACTGCCCGCACAACAGGAAAAATCTTCGAGGTGTTGCGCGCCAATATCGGCAGCGAACACCTGCGCGATCTTTTTGTAAAAATCCTGCGCGCCAACCTTGATAACAACCCCACATATCTGGGTTCATATTCCGCATGGGAACCAAACGCCCTTGACGGTATGGACGCTCTGTACGCCAATACGGAAGCTCACGATGCTTCTGGCCGCTTTATCACGTACTGGAACCGCGATGAAACGGGCAAGATCAGCCGCCAGGCTCTGGTGGAATATGAAAGCCAGGCCAAACACGCCAACGGCGTGCGCAAGGGCGGCTGGTATCTTGGCCCCAAGGAAACCGGCAAGGAAAGTGTGCTTGACCCCTTCCCTTACATCGTACAGGGCAAAACGGAGTGGCTGACCACAATCTCCGTGCCCGTCAAGGAAAACAACAAGTTCCTTGGTGTTTCCGGCACGGACCTGCGCCTCACCTTCTTGCAGAAGATGGCAGAAGATGTTGATGCCAAAATATACAGTGGCGCTGGCGATGTATTTATTGTCAGCTACGATGGACTGGTAGTTGCCAACAGCGGCGATGCTTCCATGGTGGGCAAACCGCTGAGCAACGGCCTGCCCAATGCGGACAAGATCATGCCCAATGTGCGTGACGGCAAGGCCTTTGCCGGGCTTAGTTTGGACGGCAAATCCATTGTGGCATACGCCCCGGTCAAGCTTGGCCGCTCCGGCAAATTCTGGTCAGTACTTGTCAGATTGCCCAGAGATGTTGTGCTGGCTGATGCCGACGCACTTGAAGCGCAACTCAACGAGCGCGCTAAAAACGATGCATTCAATCAGATCATGGTCGGCGCAGGCGTGGCCTTGCTGGGCATAATCTGCCTGTGGTTCTTTGCGGGTTCGCTCACGCGGCCGCTCATCAGGGCCAAGAACTACGCCGAAGGCGTTGCCGCTGGCGATTTCAGCGGGGAACTGGTGGTGAACCAGCAGGACGAAATCGGCGTGCTGGCCAATTCTTTGCGCACCATGGTTTCCAACCTGCAAGCAATGATAGCTGAGGCGCACGCCAAGGGCGAAGAAGCTCAAAAAGCCATGCAGGAAGCACAGGCCGCCATGCAGGAGGCCCACGCCGCCAAGGCTCAGGCAGAACGGGCCAAGGCCGAGGGCATGCTGCATGCTGCCGGTCAGCTTGAAGGCGTTGTGGAAATCGTCACAGCGGCCTCGCAGCAGCTTTCATCCCAGATTGCACAATCGAGCCGTGGTGCGGACGAGCAGTCAGGCCGGGTGCGCGAAACCGCCACAGCTATGGAAGAAATGAACGCCACAGTGCTTGAAGTGGCCCGCAACGCCCAGCAGGCAGCGGACGCCTCCACCCAGACCAAGCAAAAGGCCCTTGAGGGCTCCAATATTGTCAGCGATGCAGTCAAGGGCATTGAAACAGTCCGGGATCAGTCGCTGGCCATCAAGGAAGACATGAACGCCCTTGGCAAGCAGGCCGAAGGCATCGGGCAGATCATGAACGTGATTGCCGACATTGCCGACCAGACCAACCTGCTGGCCCTTAACGCCGCCATTGAGGCCGCCCGCGCTGGCGATGCCGGACGCGGATTTGCGGTTGTGGCCGATGAAGTGCGCAAACTGGCGGAAAAGACCATGGCCGCCACGCAGGAAGTGGGACAGGCCATCCGCGACATTCAGGAAGGCACCCGCAAGAACATTGCCAACGTGGACAAGGCTGCCGTAACCATCGAAAGCGCTACAGATCTTTCCGTACGCTCCGGCGAAGCCTTGAGCCAGATATTCAACCTTGTCGAACAGGTCAACGACCAGGTACAGTCAATTGCGACTGCAAGTGAGCAGCAATCTGCAGCAAGTGAAGAAATCAACAAATCTGTTGAACAGGTTTCTGCAATTTCTGCTGAAACAGCTCAGGCTATGGAACAGGCATCGAGTGCCGTTTCTGAACTTGCGCAGCAGTCAAAAGTACTGCAAAATCTTATTCATGAAATGAAAACACAGAAATAAATAGCGCAATACATAATGGCTTGCCCGGCCCGCCCTCACGCTGATGCCGGGCAAGCCATTGACACACCTTCACTTTCACTGCATTAACCTAGGAGAATATTTTCCAATCAGCGATGCTGCATTTTTTGAAATAATATTTTGAAACTGCTGGCAAGCCTGACAGACTCGCAACTCCAACGGCCCAGGAATTCTATGCGCGGCTTTATTGCTGGAATATTGCTTTTTATGGCGATCGCATCCATTACGACCGCCGCAATTCCTGCCCCCGCTCTGGCAGCAGACAGCCAAGCCCCGATCATCGTTTCCCTTCCCCGTGAAAACGAGCCTTATTCTTTTGTTTCCATGTTCGGCGAACCCTCAGGCTTGCTTGTGGATATCTGGCGACTGTGGGGCGAAAAAGTCGGGCGAGACGTCAAATTTCGCATGGGGGAATGGCCTGACTTGCTGGCCGATGTCCGCTCCGGTCAATCGCAAATTCACGGCGGGCTTTTCCGCACCACCACCCGCTCCCTGCTGCTGGATTTCGGCCCAGCGTTCTTTCCCTCGCGCGGCGTGATCATTATGGCTTCGGGCGCCAACGCTGATCTGGACAGCACCCCGGCACCGGTCATCGCCACCCTCAAGGGCACCATCCTTGAAACGCATCTGCGCACCCGCTACCCCACCCTGCGTCTTTTGTCGCTGACATCTTTCAAGGACATGATCATGGCTGTGGGCGGCGGCCTGGCTCAAGGCGTTGCTGGGCCGCTCTTGCCGCTTATCAGTGCCATCGACCGCCTGGGGCTCAACGAAAAGTTTTCCACCGAGCCTTTCCCGCTGCTGGAGGATACCCTCCGGCCCGGCGTGCGCAAAGACGATATGGATACCCTGGAGCTTGTGGAACAGGGCATGGCCCAAATCCCCCGTGCGGAACTCATTGCCCTGGAAGAGTACTGGGTGCGCGTTCCCGCCATGCGGGAAATAAACAGGGTACGCCGCCCCCTGAACCTCAGCACGCATGAACGCCAGTGGCTCGAAACGCATTCGCGCTGGCGCGTTGGTTTTCTTAAGGACGGAGCACCGCTCGCCTTTACCAATAAGCAGGGGCAGTTTGACGGCATCAGCGCTGATATTTTGCGGGCTGTCGCAGGGATTCTGGGCGTGGAAATTGTCCCCCATCCCGAAGCTTCTACCCGAAACTTGAGCACAGATCTGGCAACCCAGCTGATAGATGTGGTGCCCTTCAGCGAAAAGCTGCCGCCTGCGCACGAAAATACGCACCAGCACAGCCTGTTGTTCTATCTGCCGCTGGATGTGGTCACCAGGGCCAATGCGGGCTTTTCCATTACCAGCCCCCGTGATCTGGCAAAAAAAACCGTAGCCGTGCTGGCATACCCCGGCGTGGCAATCCAGTTGGAAAAACTCGTGCCCAGCGCCATTGTGGTTCCCCTGCAAGTCATGGACGATGCCCTTAATGGCCTGCGATCAGGGCGCTACGATGCTGTGGTGGGCCTTTCTGTTTCCGTCAGTTTTTTTCTGACCAACGGCGAGCGCAACGACCTCAGGCATACCCGGCTGCCCGATCTGCGTTATGCGGCGCAAATTGCCTTTCGGTCTGACTGGCCAGAACTCCCCAGGATTTTTGAGAAAGCCTACGAGAGCATCCCCTACACCAACCTGCTGGAAATGGCCCAGCGCTGGGGCAGTCTGCGGCTCGAAAAGGATATTGATTGGGAACGCATCAAGCAGGTGGGCGGCGTGGTCGCCCTGCTTGTGGGCAGTTTTTTGTGCGTAATGCTGATTGCCAACCACAGGCTCGCGCGCGAAAGCCAGGCCACCCAGATTGCGTTAAGCACCCTGCGGCAAAGGGAGCGGCAGCTTAAAACTGTTATGGACAACCAGCCAAGCATGGTCATGCTGATTGACACGGCTGGCAGATATGTACTGGTCAACCGTCAGTTTGAACGATTTATAGGCCGCCCGGCAGAAGCCATGATCGGCAAGCAGAACGAAGATAACCTCCCCCCGGAAATTGCCGCTGCCGCAACACTTGCTGATGCAGAAGTTCTGAGAACCGGGGAGCCGCTTACCTGTGAAGAGTCCTACCGCAATGCCAGCGGCGACCTGCGAGATCTTGATACCTGCAAGGTTCCGCTCAAGGACGACAGCGCCAACATCTTTGGCATTGTCATTACTGCCACAGACATTACTGAAAGACGCAAGGCCGAGCGGCAGGCCCTGCGTACGCAGACCGAGATGGCTCAGATATTCAACGCCGCAGGCAGCGCCATGCGCGTGCTGGACACCAATCACATTGTCTTGCAGGCCAACGATGCCTTTCTGAAACTGCACGGGTTCAGCCGGGAAGAAGTGATCGGCGTCCGCTGTTCCGACTACACGCAAAATTCAGAAAAATGCACCATCTGCGCGGTTACGCGAGTGTTGAACGGCGCGCCCAAAGCTGCGGAAACCACCATGCGCCGCCGCAAGAACGGCGATGAAATTTGCTGCGATATTGTGGCTACGCCCTTTCTTTCGCCCGAAGGGGAACTGCTGGGGGCTATTGAAGACTGCCGCGATGTCACAGAGCTTGTAAAAAGCCAGCGGGCCATGCAAATGGCCGCGCGGGCTGCAGAAGAAGCCAACCGCGCCAAGAGCGAATTTCTGGCGAACATGAGCCACGAAATCCGCACTCCCATGAACGCCGTTATCGGCATGGCCTATCTCGCACTGCAAACCAAACTCACAGGCAAACAGCACAGCTACCTCTCCAGCATCAAGGATTCCGCCAAATCGCTGCTGCGCATCATCAATGATATTCTGGATTTTTCAAAAATTGAAGCGGGCCGCATGGATATTGAGCATGTGGACTTTGAGCTGGACGAAGTGCTGCAAGGGCTGGCAAGCCTCGACATTGTCAAGCTGGCCGAAAGCAAGGTCGAACTGCGGATTGACGTGGAGCCGGACGTTCCCTTCACCCTCATGGGCGACCCTCTAAGGCTGGGGCAGGTGCTTATCAACCTTGTGGGCAACGCCATCAAATTTACCGATCAGGGCGTGGTGTGTGTGCGGGTGCAAAAACGCGAAGCTGCGGACAACAAAATAACTCTGCTTTTCAGCATCAGCGACACTGGCGTTGGCATGTCGGAAGAACAGAAACAAAAGCTGTTCCACGCATTTTCTCAGGCCGACATGTCTACAACAAGAAGATTCGGCGGCACAGGGCTAGGGCTTTCCATTTCCAAGAGGCTTGTGGAAATGATGGGTGGCACGATCACTGTTGAAAGCACTCCCGATCATGGCAGTACATTTCTCTTTACCGCATCCTTCGACCTGCCCCCGGCCGATCTTGCCACATTGCCGGAGGTGCAGGCGCTCTCTGGCCTGCGCGCCCTGGTGGTCAACAGCGACAGCGCCCAGAGGGAGAAGCTGGGGCAAACCCTTGCTGGCCTTGGGCTGCAATACGGCGAGGCAGCAGACTGCACTCAGGGCGCGCGCGTTGTCGCAAAAGCCGCCAAGGCTGGCATGCCTTACGAAGCCGCGCTGATCGATTGCAACCAGGCTGAAAAAATCAATCTGAAAGCGGCAGCCCGGCTGAAAAAATTGCAGAACATGCCCGTCATTATCCTGACCGGGGTTCACAATCTAGGCAGACTCAATGCGCAGGCAACAGCCCTGGGCATCAATCATGTTCTCTGTAAACCTGTTTGCAGAACAACATTGCTGCGCGCAATCCAGGAGGCCACACGCAGCAGCCAGCAGGCAGAAGACCGCCTGCTGGCCAGCAACGAGCTGCCAAGATTTATAGAGGGGCTGGAAGGCCAGCGAGTGCTTCTGGCTGAAGATAATGAAATCAACCAGATTGTCGCCAAGGAACTGCTGGAAGGCATGGGCCTTGTGGTGGATATCGCCGATAATGGTCGCATCGCCTTGGATATGATTTGCAAAGGCGCATACGCAGCCGTATTCATGGACATACAGATGCCCGAAATGGACGGATTTGAGGCAACACGCATGGTACGCGCCACACCAGGGTTCCGCCATTTGCCCATCATTGCCCTCACAGCCCACGGCATGGTTGGCGACAGGGAAAAATGCCTCAAGGCTGGCATGAACGACCACATTTCCAAGCCCATCGACCCCACGGCTCTGGCAGAAGTTGCCAGGCGCTGGTGCCGCAAATCCGGTGGGGACATCCTACAGCAAACAATCGATTTGTAGGAAACCCGCCCCCTCGCCCTTCACACTGATCCTGCTGTACTGTTTCCCATACACTGCATCAAATGCATTGCACCAGATGCATTACGCCCCGGCGCTGGCGCTATTTGCATGCCCGGGCCGTATGAGCAGCCATGTGCCTGTGAGCGCGGTAAAGGGCGCAACCGTCACAAGCCCGATGCTGCCCACCAGCGTGTTCATGATTTCAGCGGAAACAAAGGGCAGGTTGAGGGCGTTTTCCAGCGGGATGCCCTGCGCCATGAACAGCATCAACGTGGCAATGTAGCCGCCGGAGTAGGCCAGCAGCAAGGTTGTGGTCATGGTGCCCACAACGGCGCGGCCCACACGCAGGCCCGAGGCCAGCGCCGCGCGGCGCGAAATGCCGGGATTCTGCGCCGCCAGTTCGGCCATGCTGGCAGCCACATCCATGGCGAGATCCATCAGCGCGCCAGAAGAAGCCATGAATATGCTGGCAAGAAAGATGCGCGTCATGTTCAGATGCGGATAGCCGGAATAGAGCACGGTTTCCGCATAAGGGCGCACGGCCCCGTGCAGGTGGAACGGCCCTGCAAAAGCCAGCGCAAGCGCACAGGTGGCGGCAATGCCCAGCAGGGAGCCGAGCCAGGCAGCCAGCCCGCGTCGGTTCATGCCGCCCACAAGCAGGATGGTTGCGGCAGTTATGGCCGTGGTGACACCCAGCCCCAGCAGGATGGGATCCACATCGCGCAGCAGGGCCGGAACCAGCGCCTTCCAGATCATCAGTGCAGAAAACACAAAGGAGAGCAACGCCTTGAGGCCTGTGGCCCCGGCAAAGGCCAGCAGCAACAGGGCAAAGATGCCAAAGGCCACGGCCTGCGTGTGCAGCCGATAGTGATCCTGCGCCACGACATCGGCCACCTTGCCATCGCGCAGGGTAAGCACCATCAGGGCTGTGTCGCCGGGGGCGAATACTTTATCCAGCTCCATCTTGCCCACCAGATCATTGCCCGCCTGCCATGTCTGCCCCTCATAGGGGCCATCGATGGCGCGCATGGTCACATATTGCGTCCCCATGCGCACAATGCCGTACTGATGCACCCGCTCGTTGTCCACGCTCAGCACCGTTGCACGGCAGCGCACCGCATTATCCGGCAGGCGGTTTTCAAAACCTGTGGGCAGCAGATACAGCGCAAGACAGGCCAGTCCCAGCACCACGCACAGCAGGGCGTCGCGCCGGGTGGAACGCAAGGGCATATGCCCTGCGGCGGCCCCGGTCAGCATCGGAGCCATTGATTGAGCCTGTATTTGCGGATGCGCCTGATCTGCCCCGGTTACATCCGCAGTGCTGCCCGACAATTGGTTTTCTTCGCTCTGCTGCGCCATGACAACTCCTGTGCTGCACTCGTGCCTTTTGCCTTTATTACGCCATAACAAACAGGCCGGACAGCAGGCATATAACCCCGCCGCCCGGCCTGCAAAATACACTTCCCTACGCGCTAGTTGGCGGCTGCCGCCAGCCGGACTGCCGGGCTCGCAGCAGTATTTGCGGCAGGGCTGACAGCGGCGGCAGATTTCTTCATCCCCATGATTTCAGCCATGCGGGCAAAGATATCTGTGTTGTCGTAAAACCCGCCAAAGCGATCAGCGCCCACGCCCCCGGCAGAGGTCAGCACCGGAACGCCCGTGTGGGAATACGTTGTCCACGCGATGCCCGATTTCTGGTTGAGCAGATGGGTAAGGGTAACAGTGAACGGCTCATATTCGCCGTAGAGCAGGTAATCCTGATCCGAAATATTCTTGCTGTCGCCGCCCTTCATGCTGCGCTCAAAGGCTGCGCGCAGTTCGTCCACCTCGTAGGGTTTCAGCACCATGCCTGCGGCGTCGCCATCCTTGGGCAGGGCGGCGGCTTGGGCATCAGAAAGCACCACAAGGCCAAAGTTTTCCTTCACCAGAGGCAGCACGTCTTCCAGCTTTGCCTGCGGATTGGCCTTACGGAAGGCGTTGAATTTTTCGTCAAAGGCCACGTAGGATATCTTCTGATTTTTCAGGCGGGTGTGGTACGAATCGTACTTGGTGCCCGCAAAGCCGATGGACATGCCACCGGTTTCGTGGTCGCCCGTAACAATGACCAGGGTGTCATCCGGGTGGTTGCGCATGAACTGCATGGCCTCGGCCACGGCGGCGTCAAAAGCCAGCACATCGGTGATGGAGCTTACGGCGTCGTTGGCATGGCATGCCCAGTCAACCTTGCCGCCTTCGACCATCATGAAAAAGCCTTTGGGACTGTCCAGAAGCTCAAAGCCCTTGCGCGTCATTTCAGCCAGCGAGACGTCATCCTTGGCAGCATCCATGGCGTAGGTCATGGCGGATTCGTCCTGAAGGCGCGGATTGACGAACACCACGCGTTCCTTGCCGGGCTTGAGCGAGCGGAAATCCTGCGCGCTGTTCACATAGTGGAATCCATTGGCGCGGATGGCGTCCAGCACGTTGCGCTTGTCGCCTTCCATCTTGGATTTTTTGCCAGCAGGATCAAGAAAACCGCCGCCAGCAAAATAATCCATGCGGCTCGCGGCCAGTTCAAGGCCGATTTCGTAATAATTTTTGCGGCTGGGCTGATGCGCGTAAAAAGAACCGGGCGTGGCGTGGTCAAGCGACACGGTGGTCACTATGCCCACCTTCATGCCCTTGTCGCGCGCCATTTCGGCAATGGAAACCACGGGCACGTTCTTGCCGTCCACGCCAAGGCCGCGATTGGTGGTCTTGACGCCACAGGCCATGGCGGTTCCAGCGGCGGCGGAATCCGTAATGAGCGAATCAATGGAATATGTGGTGGTTGCGCCCTGCACGGGCAGCTGGCTCATGTTGAGCTTGACTATGCCGGGGGTGGTGTCGCCCTTCTGCGCAGCCAGATACAGCTCCGCCGCGTTGCGCTGGGCCATGCCCATGCCGTCGCCTATGAGCAGAATGACGTACTTGGCCTGCCCCGCATGGGCAACCCCCATAAAGCCGAACAGCATGACGCAAAGAACAAAAGCCGCTCGTGCGGCATTGTGCCAACGAAACTGGGCCATGACCCGAACCTCCTGCATGAATGCGATGGTGGAAAGCCCCCGAAAATCGGCCAGCCTTCCCCAAAACCATACAAGGCTGCCTGCGGGCTCTGCAATGGGCTAACGCTCGCCCATGCGGGTGACGCCTGCGTTACGGACAAACGCATGTTGCGTGACGACGGGCGATGTGCAACCTGTTACCGCACCCTTGGCATGCAAGGCAACGCAAAAACGGCCTGCCCGCAGTTGCGGACAGGCCGTTCACATAAGGTGTCATCAGCCCGTTAATAGGGCAAGCCAAGACCTGTTGCGGTGTGGATGGTATCCTTGAAAAAGACGATGCGGCTGAGCAGCACGGCGCAGAGCACCAGCAGGCCAAGCGCACAGGCGCGTTGCCGCGCCGCATACGTCAGCCCAAAGGCCGCGCCCAGCAGCGCCAGCCCGCCCCAGAACAGGGGCGAAGCCAGCCATGCATTGGCCGTGGCCTGCATGATCGTACCGCCGGAGGCCCACACGCAGGGCACAATCAGCAGCACCGCCATGAGCATGCCCAGAAACACCCGCAGCACCCCAACCCGGTTTTGCGCAAAGGCCGCGCCCAGCGAAAGGCTGGTGAGGGCAAAGAGCAGCATGGGCACGCCGTTGCTGATGGCAGGCATGGAAATGACGGCATAGGTCATGCCCTGCATGATGATGCCCGCAAGCCCCGCCACGGCAGTGAGTACGCACAGCATGCGCGAAGGCTTGAAACAGCAAAGGCAGGCCAGCGCGGCGAACAGGCCGAATACCAGCCCTTCCCTGCTGAGCCAGGAACCGCCCATATTGGTAAGCGCCGTTGCGGCGCGCCAGGGCTGAGCCAGATGCAGCATGGAAGCCGCCAGCCCAAGCAGGGCGGCCCCGGCCACAACATACCATTCCTTGCCGCCAAGAGGATTCGCTCCTGCGGCCTTTCCGGGGGCCGAGGTCACAGCCCCGGCAGCCGGGCGCAGCATTCCAAAGGCCGCAAATACGGCCATGCCCACGGCAAGCTGGGTAAGCACCGTAAAGAAGACAAGAGGGAATTCGTAATGCATGGCGTTACCCCCTGACCTGACGCGGCATCCTGGGCAGGATAAACCGGGTGGAAGGATTAAGGCGCGGCATGGCGGGATAGCCAGCCGGATTCTGTACGGCGTTGGTGTCGTCAAACTGCTCCAGATCCACAAGCTCCAGCGCGCCAGTGGGGCAACCCTGCACGCAGGCGGGCAACAGTCCGGCATCAAGTCGCTCATGGCACATGCTGCATTTTTCCGCATGCTTTTCCGCCTTATTGAAGCGCGGCGCGCCGTAAGGGCAGGAGCGGATGCAGTTGGTGCAGCCGATGCAGGTTTCCTTGTGGTGCACTACCACGCCGTCAGGCCGCTTTTCGTACGAAGACGTCGGGCAGGCATCCATACAGGCGGGATGCTCGCAATGGTTGCACGCCAGCGAAAGAAAGGCCCTGTCGTGGTGCGGATAAATGGCCTCGTCCAGCGGATACACCTGCCGCCAGACCATGTCCGGCTCCAGCTGGTTGAAGTTTTTGCAGGCCATGGCGCAAGAGCGGCAACCAATGCACTTATCCATATCCATCAAGAACGCGCGTCTTTTACTCATGCCAAGCCTCCGTTCACCGCAATCACGTCTGCAAACTGATCGTGAATGGCAACACCCGGCGAACCGGTTTTCATGGCCCCCATGTCTGACGGACAATCGTCCACAAGGTTCTGCACGTTAAAGTCGAGTTTGCGGAACCATGCCTCGTACATGACCAGACAATCTGCAGCAACGTTGGTGCTGAGCCGCGCCCGCAGCCGCACCTCGCCGATGCCGTTGAATACCTTGACCATGCCCATATCCCTGATGCCGCGCTCCTGCGCCGCCTTGGGGTGGATGTAGACATATGGCTCGGGATAGAAGTTTTCCATCCAGTCCAGATTGATAAACTGGGAGTGCAGGCCAAACTGCACATGCGGAGTCAGCAACCGGAACGGCCCGTTGGCCTTGCGGCCTTCCACAAATTCGGGCAGGGCCTTGAAACCGTTTTTGGCGCAGAGGTCGGACTTGAACTCGTACTTGCCCGAGGGCGTTTTGAAGGTGCCCTCCGGCCATGCGGCAGAGGATTTGCGTTTGGCCTTGACCGGCCCTTGACGCAGCGTCTCCCAGCTGGGGATGCCAAACAGGTCGTAAATGCCCTTGTTGCATTCCTTTGCCATCCATTCCTTGCCGTCCACTTCCTGCGGGAAGGTGCACGACCCGGCTTCCTTGCGGTTCATGGCGCGGGAGAGGGCCGCCGCGATTTCAATGTTCGACCGCGCCTCGTGCATGGGCTTGATGGCCTGCTCGTTGAGCGAAAGCCAGTAGTGCCAGTAAGATACGTTGATCGTCCATTCCTCAAAAAGCGTTGTCACCGGCAGCACGATGTCGGAATTACGCACGGTTTCCGTAAAGAACTGCTCTACGGAGACAACCATATCCAGCTTTTTGAAGGCCCGCTCCAGCTTGTTGCGGTCAAAATCCTGCGCAAAGGGATTTTTGCAGGATACCCAGAGCATTTTCAGCTCCGGGTCTTTCGCATCCAGAATTTCCTGGGCAATCCTGTTGATGTTCAGGGAGCGGTCGGTGTAGGCGGCCTTTTCACCGCCGCCAAAGTCAAATTCGCCCTTTGGACCGCCGCCGCCCACAAAACCCCTGGAGCCTGCGGGGCGCTGCTGCGCCATGGCGTGGTAGTTGAACCCCCAGGTTTGCAAATGCCCGTAACGAGCGCCGCCGCCCTCAACGCCCACGTTGCCGGTCATGGCCACAAAGGCATCCACGGCGCGCACCATGGCCCCGCCGTTGGTGTGGCGCTGCATACCGTAGCCAATCCACACGGTCGCGGGGTGGGCCGCAGCAAATTCTTCCGTCACCGCGCGGATTTCATGGGCGGGTACGCCAGAAACCTGCGCCGCCCACTCCACGGTGACATTGGCCCGCAAATATGCCGCAAACTCGTCAAAACCCACGGCCCTGTTTTTGACAAAATCCTGATCCACAAGACCAGAATCCAGCAGATGCCGGGCCATACCGAGCGCAAGGGCCCCATCGCCGCCCGCGCGCACCTGCCAGTACACATCGCCCTTGGCCGCCGTCTGGGTAAAGATGGGGTCAATAACCACCACCTTGGCGCCCTTCTGCCGGGCCTCGTAGATGTACTTCATGCTGTGCATGGAACACCACGCCGGGTTTGCGCCCCACACGATGATGTACTTGGCCTTGACCATGTCTTCCGGGTCGTTGCACCACATGTCGCCGAAGTCGTAGTTCTGGGCGTCAATGCCCGCAGGCCAGCAGGGCGTGCCCACAAAGCGGCTGGTGTAGCCGAGGGAAGACATCATGCCTTCCACACCGTAGTTGGTGATGCCGAAATTGCCGGAATACTTGGTAAGGCCCAGCCCCAGCAAGTTGCCGTCCTTTTTCTTCAACTCCAGAATCTTGTCCGAAATCCGGTCCATGGCCTCGTCCCAACTGATTCTGCGCCAGTTGCCCGAGCCACGGCCCTCCTGAATCATGGGATACTTGATGCGGTCAGGGCTGTAGACCCGCCGGGGGTAGGAATAGCCCTTTACGCACAAGGCCCCCTGTGTGAAGGAGGATTCCGGCGCGCCCTCCACAAACTGCACGATGCCGTCCTTGACGTAGGTCTTTATGCTGCATGTATCGTAGCAGTTGCGGGGGCAGGCGTTGCGAAACACCTGATAGGCCGAGGGGTCAAAGGGTTTTGCCTCGCTGCGCGCAGGCAGAAGCAGCGAACCGGAAACGCCGCCAAGCGCGCCCGCAGCCCCGGTCGCCAGCAATCCTTTAAGGAAGCCGCGCCGTTCTTTTGAGCAATCAGATTTATGCATACATACTCCTTTGCGTGCAATGACACAGCCAATATTCAAGGCAGCGCAGGGCCGCCTGTATTGCGGGCGTGGGCGCGTCCGCCTTGCGTGCCCTCTCCACAAATGCGGGGAGCCACCGCGCCATGTGCTCATCCACAAGCCAGGCAAGGGCTTCGCGGGCATGGGCGCGCAAGTGCTCATCGCGCTCGGGGCGCAGCAGCAAGGTCAGCATTATCCAGACCTCCAACTCGCAGGCGATAAAGTCGTCCGGCTGGCCCTCCGGCGCGGCAAGGCCAAGGGCTTGCAGCATTTCACGCATGTCTGCCGCGGCATTGCCCATGAGCCGGGGTTCCGCCTCCAGGTACACCGAGGCGTAGGGCGGCGCGGGCACGGCCTGCGGCCCCACAAACAGCCGGTTAAAGGCATATTCTTCCGCCTGCCAGTTTATGCTGTCAGGCAATGTTTCCACGGGCGCAAAGTGTGTGGCCGCAGCAGCCAGAGTGTCAGCATCCTTGCTGTTGAAAAAGTCGCGCAAGGCCTGAGCCATAGTCTGCATTTCCGCTAATGATGGGAACATTCAAGCCTCCGGGCAGGACGCCCCACGCGGGGCATCACGAGCATTTTGATACGTTATTAAAATGCCCGCTCTGTGTGCAGTGCGCCAGAGTGAATGTTTGGTGAGAGATCAGGTATACAGCCGTACCCGATTAATCGGAATTGGGTAGTAAGGGGGAAACGAAGAAGCGAAGTGAAGAGACGGCGAGCTACGGATGCAATCCGGCAGAGCCTCAAGTCTGACTGGTAATCAGGTACATGGCAAGCTGGGTATCGTGCCCGCGCACGCCAAGTTTGCGCCGGATGTTTCTGCGGTGGGTCTGCACTGTCTCCGGCGAAATGCGCAGGATGGCGGCAATCTCCTTGGTCGTGCGCCCGGTCTGGATCCACTGGCAGATTTTGAGCTCGGCAAGGGTCAGCTTGCTCAGCCCCTTGTCCTTAACCATCTGCTCCTGCGCGGAGCCTGAGCCGCCAAGGATGCGCTCAAGCTGCTCGCGTGCAAGCTCGATTCCCTGCTTGCGGGCCGCAGCATCCTGCTCCCGGCCCAGTTCCGCCAGGGCGGGCCACAGGAAGTTGCGCACGTTTTCCGCCAGTTCATCGCTCTGCTGGCAGCGCTCTTCCTCAACATGGCGCAGCACGTTGCGCAGGGTGATGTTCAGCTCTTCAAGGCGCTGCTTTTCCTGCTGAAGATCCTGCGTTTGCCGCTGCACGGCGTCTTCGAGCATTTCCCTGTGCAGCACGTGCGGCGTTATGTTGGTCAGCAGCAGCAAAAAGTCGCCGGAGCTTGCCATGCTCAGGTCGCCCAGCGAAGCCATGGAAAGCCGGAACACCAGGCCATTGCCGAAGGGGGAAATCTCGACAGTCTGCCCAACCTTGTAGCGGGCGAAGAATGTCCTGGCGTCTGCTTCTTCCAGGCCGAGCGCATCCCAGATGTATTTGCCTTCAAGGTTCTCGCCCGCGTACTGCCGCAAGGAGCGGTTGGCGGTGACTATGTGGCAGGCGGAATCCATGACCAGCACGCCGTCGGACGTGGCGTTGAATATATTCTCAAAACGGCACTTTTCCACGGTCAGCAGGCGGAACAGATCATCCTGATCAAAGGTGTGGGCACTCTGGGCGGCCTGCATGCAGGTTTCCATCCACACTATCTCAAAAGCCTGACTGTAAATCTCCACCAGCCGGGCGGCCAGAGCCGCTGCACGTTCCGTGACCTCTGGCGAAAGGCGCGGCAAGGCCTCAAGGGCATCCTGCACCGACAGGGTAAACGTCTTGTAGCAGCCCAGAAACATGCTGCCGGTGATGCCCCGCCTCAGATGACGCAGACCCGAACTTTTCAGCGCATCGGCCCAGCCGTCGGCATTGGTGCGCAGCATCTCGAAGGTGGGCGGGGTGTCGCGGTCGGCATGGCCTTTCACCGCGTCCAGCAGCCCGTCGCAGGAGGTCATGCAGTCTTCCCGCCGGGCAGTGGTAAAGGACAGATAGCCCGCAGCCTTCATACGTAGTGTCCATTGCCCGAGGAAGACTTCGGCGCAGTCGTCAAAGTGGTTCACCGCTCCAAGCGCGCACTGCCACTCCTCGCAGCTCAGGTCAAAAAGACCGGAAGACGGGCTCTGCTCCGCAGGGTGGGATGTATGACTTTGGGAAATCGCTTTTGACATGACTGCCTTAACGCCCATGGGGATTGCAAAAAGGGCTGCGCGGGATTCAGGGCAAGGACGGGTTACGGGCGTGGTTCTGGAGCGGGATGCGTAACGAATAACGGGAACGGCACACTTACAAAAATGTGACGCACAATCACTCTTTCTGTCAAGAGCGTGAAAGGCCAGCGCGCGCGTGACAGACAAAAGGCTTGCAATAAAAGCAGTTATGGGCGCTCCCGCCCGAATGCATGGCAGGAAGGGATGGGCATAAGGGGCGCAGGGAGCACTTATATAAAATCTGCCCCCACAGATAAGGGGCCAAGAAGGGGCCAGAGAATCATATAAACAGAAAAAGGACTCATGCAGATCATGCATAAGTCCTTGAAATCTATATGGTGCCGAGGGACAGAATTGAACTGCCGACACGGGGATTTTCAGTCCCCTGCTCTACCAACTGAGCTACCTCGGCCCATTAGGGCTTGCCGCCAGAGCGTTTGCTCTTTCACAGCGGCTGGAAAAGTCTTCTATCTACTTGCGCTGACTTTGGCAAGCTTTTTTTTAAGAATTTTGTACAACGGCTTGAAATATGGCTTTCTTCCGGCCATACTTTCCCCCGTCAACAGATCAAATCAAGGATTTATCGTGCCTTTTCACAGCCCCATACCCCCAACCTTGCGGGATCTCGATGCCCTGCGCAACATTGGCGTCAGGCGCGTCATCATGCAGGCCCTTGTTACCGGCGGCGTCACTGGCGCCGTTATCGGCCTTTTCCGCCTTGCTTACGACCACATCAACGCCGCGCTTGTACACACCATACGCCAGCACGACCTTTATGATCCTGTTGTGGCTGCCTGGATTTTCGGCGGTTTGGCGATCTTGGCCCTGCTGGCCCTGCTGGCCCTGCGCCTTGAACCCCTTGTGAGCGGCAGCGGCATTCCGCAGGTGGAACTGATGGTGCGCGGACAGATGCGCATGAGCTGGCTGCGCGTGCTGCTGTGCAAGTTTGCCGGAACCCTCGTTTCCCTCAGTGGCGGCCTGTCCGTGGGCCGCGAGGGGCCTTCCATCATGATGGGCGCTGCCGTGGGGGCTGGCGTGGGGCACCTGTGGGGCGAGCGCAGCGGGCAGAGCCTGCCGCGTTACCTTGTGGGGGGCAGCGTTGCCGGGCTTGCCGCCGCCTTTGGTGCGCCAATGGCGGGCATGTTCTTTGCTTTTGAAGAAATGAAAACCATCCTCAGCGCCCCCATGTTGCTGTTTACAGGCGTGTGCGCCCTTGCCGCGTGGTTTGTGGTGCAGGTTCTGCTTGGATTCGGCCTGGTGTTCCCCTTTGCGCAACAGCCCTTCATCCACTGGACGCAGTGGTGGATCATCCCCGTAGTCGGCGTAGCCATGGGCGTTCTGGGCGCTTTTTATAATCTGATATTGCTGCGGCTCACCCTTTGGGCCGACCACAGCCCCCTGATGCCCCGCCCCTTGCGCGTGCTCCTGCCCTTTATGCTGGCTGGCGCGCTGCTTTACCTCTGCCCGCAGGTGCTTGTGGGCATTGGCTTCAGCACCTTGCAGCTTGAGAGCCTGCCCCTGCCCTTGCTGGGCCTGTTTGGCCTGCTGGCGGTAAAGATGGCCTTTTCATGGATAAGCTTTGCCTCCGGCGTTTCCGGCGGCCTGCTGATGCCAGTGCTGCTCATGGGTTCCATTGGCGGGGCATGCATGGCCTCGGGCCTGCAATCTGCCGGAGTTATCAGCCCGGAGCAGACCGCCACTGTGCTGACCCTTGGCATGACAGGCCTTTTTGCCGGTTCTGTGCGCGCGCCGCTGACCGGCGCATTTTTGCTGCTTGAAATGACAGGATCGTTCCATAACATTCCCACGGTGGTGCTCACGGCTTATATTGCCGCCTTCACCGCCAATGCCTTGCGCTCCGAGCCTGTGTACGACAGCCTGCGCGCCCGCTGCCTTGATCTGGCTGGCGCGGCAGCCCCCAGCGACAAAAATGGCAATGATACCGATGCGTCAGGCAGCGCAACACAACTGCAAAAATGAAAGGTCGTGCAAAAGGCGCACGATGCCGCAAAAATTTTATCCATATAACCACTTGTTATATTTGAATTTTTAAAAAAATGCTTGCGTTTTGGAATTGGAGTGTCTATGTTCACCAATTGCAAAACCAACCGCGCCCCATGGAGTAGGTATGACCCGTAAAGACCGCACAGAAGGCATATACAGCCGCCGAGAAGTACTGGACGAAAGTGAGCGTCGTCAGTACTGCCTTATTCAGCTCAAAGATTTGCTCTCCTACGCATACCGCTATTCAGAAGACGTTAAAAAACGCTTCGACCGTGCGCAGTTCAATGTGGAGAAATTCAAAACACTTACCGATATAAAGCACATTCCCATCCTGAAGAAGAAAGAACTTATCTTCCTTCAGTCCATGGGGCCGCGCCTGGGCGGTCTGCTGACCAAGGATATCGGCGAGCTCAAGCGCATCTTTTTGTCGCCTGGGCCCATCTTCGATCCCGAAGACCGTGGAGAAGACTACTGGGGTTACACCGAAGCCTTCTATTCCGTTGGCTTCCGCCCCGGCGACGCCGTGCAGAACACGTTCAACTACCAGTTGACGCCCGCTGGCCTCATGTTTGAAGAGCCGCTGCGCAACCTGGGCTGCGCGGTTATTCCCGCTGGCCCCACAGACGCCGCCACCCAGCTCGACATCATGCAGAAGCTGCGCGTCTCCGGCTATGTGGGCACGCCCAGCTTTCTCATGCACCTTGCGCAAAAGGCCGAAGAAAAAGGCCTCAACCTGCGCAAGGATCTTTTCCTTGAAGTGGCCTTTGTCACCGGCGAGCGCCTGTCTGAAAAGATGCGCTCCCAGATGGAAAAGAAGTACGACCTCGTCATGCGTCAGGGCTACGGCACCGCCGACGTGGGCTGCATCGGCTACGAATGCTTCCACAAAACCGGCCTGCACATTGCCAACCGCTGCTACGTGGAAATCTGCCATCCTGACACGGGCATCCCGCTGAAGGACGGCGAAGTGGGCGAAATCGTGGTGACGGCCTTCAACAAGACCTACCCGCTCATCCGCCTTGCCACGGGCGACCTTTCATACATCGACCGCAGCCCCTGCGCCTGCGGCCGCACCAGCCCGCGCCTTGGCAGCATTGTGGGCCGCGTGGACACCACCGCCCGCATCATGGGCATGTTTGTGTACCCGCATCAGGTTGAACAGGTCATGAGCCGCTTTGAAGAAATCAAACGTTGGCAGATCGAAGTCACCAACCCCGGCGGCATCGACGAAATGACCCTGTTTGTGGAAACCAGCGGCTTCAAGCGCGAAGAAGAGCTGCTGCACCAGTTCCGCGAAAAGATCAAACTGCGCCCCGAACTGCGCGTGCTGGCTCCCGGCAGCCTGCCCCCGCAGATCAGACCCATCGAAGACAAGCGTCACTGGGATTAACCCGCAGATATACGCAACAAGCCCGGCCAAAAGCCGGGCTTGTTTTTTGCAATTCTAAAAGAACCGCAAGCGGCGTGGAAAAGAAGCAAACCACTTTTTCCACACTGCAATTTTTACGGTTTACTTTACGCATCAAGTCCAAGCGTCATATCAAACCACTGCGCTCCGCCATGACTTGATTTCGAAATTCCATCATTCACAAAACCAAAGCATTCGTAGTAGCGAATCAGTCGCTCTTTGCACGTCAGTATGACTTTCTTTTTGCCTAACTTTTTAGCTGTTTGCACAAAATTCTTCATGAGCTGGGAGGCAATGCCTTGCTTCCGAAATTCTGGAATCACAGCCAGCCCGAAAACAGTTAGGTTTTCACCAGTCTTATTGTGGTGAGACGTGCTATAAAAAAGTTCATCGTATATGACGGGGCTATCGGTAGCGCATCCATTAATATACCCCACCAGTCTACCGCCGACTTCAGCCACTAGAAAAGACTCAGGAAAAGCCGCAATCCTTTCCTTAAAGGATGCCCGTGAGGCGGCTTCAGCCGCAGGAAAGCACACGGATTCTATTTCAGCTATACTCTCCAAATCATCCTGGCGAACACTTCTTACTGTGAATTCTTGCATGCAGTTTACTCTTTACTGGTGATTTTGCTGGCTTGCCCCTGTCTCTAGTCGATCATGCTTTGTACCAAGTTGATTTCAGCCTGAGAGCACATAGCAAGACTCCGCCAACCAAGTATCACAACGAATCAATACACAGGCGCGCGACGATTGAATCCAATGTTACGCTCTACCTTACTGATACACATACGACCCTTATTTTTTTCCACATAAACCACAACGTAAGGTGCGTATTCTTTGCGATAGCTCATACTCACAGGCACAAGACTGAGACTCTCGTTTACGGAAATTGATTTACCAACCATCAGGTTTTCCAGATCTTTTCGTCCAACGTCTTGCCCCTTCAGATAGTAATCAGCATCATCCCCGCCTACTCCCCTCTTATAGTCAAACTGAACTCGCTTGGCTGTACATCTGCACACGTATTTAAATATGGCTTGATCAAAAACAGGAAGATCGTCTGTCGCCAGCGATTGCTTCAGATACCATTTATAAAAGTCCCGTACAAAAGACTCCACGTCTTGCGCGTACGCAACTTGTGGACTGGCTTGCAGCAAGCTCATGATTATAAATAGGCAGATAAGAAGAATCTTTTTCATATGTATTCCCTTTAGTATGGGTAGGCATCAGATATGGATGCTATTTTATAACTCGATTCAGTCTTTTTTATATATGCAATCACATAGTACTCAAAGTCTTTACCTTTGAATGTCACAGGAACGACAAAGACTCCATCCGCCATAGAGAGAACACTTTTTACAAAAATACAACTTTCCTTAAATTCCAGTGTTTCACCCATTTGCGTGAAGTAATACAAGTCTGATGATCCTTTCTTCTTGAGATACGCAATGAGCGATTCATCAACGTATTTCGGCAAGTTTTCATTTTCAAGAATATCATTCTGCTCATAATGTTTGATAATATACCATTCATAAAATTCTTTAACAAATTCCTGCGGTGTTTGTGCTGCGTCTGCCGCCTTGGGGCAAAAAAAGCCAAGGCACAGTATGCCTGTAAGCGCACAAATAAGTATATTGCGAATGGGCATATTTTGATTCCTACGTTTATTTTGCAAACTGCGCCCGGCGAAACACTGCTCACCGGGCGCATACATGAATAACTTTTAAGCGCGGATTGCGGCTGCTTTGAGTGAGCACTGGAACTAATTTTAGCCTAAATAGCATCTGCCTAGACTCGGCAGCAGCGCAGCGAATCAGTACACAGACTCACGGAAATTAGGTCCATGGGAATCTTCTACCTTGCTTATGCACATGCGACCCTTTGTTTTTTCCACATAAACTACAATATACGGTGTGTACTCATTCCTAAAGGACACACTCACCGGCACAAGACTGAGACTATCGTCCACATCAATGGATTTACCTACCATAAGGTTATCCAGCAATTCTTTTCCAAAGTCTTGCCCCCTAAGATAATAATCAGCGTCACCAACCATCCTTTTATAATCAAGGCGTACTCTTTTTGCTGTACATTTGCACACGTACTTAAATATGGCATCGTCAAAAACAGGACGATCATCTGTCAGCAGCGATTGCTTCATATACCATTTATAAAAATCCTGCACAAAAGACTCCACATCTTGCGCGCGCGCAACTTGTGGGCAGGATTGAAGCAATCCTATTCCAAAAAACAAGCATATAAGGAGAAATTTTTTCATATACATTTCCTGCTAATTTAGTATGGGTAGGCATCGGATATGGATGCAATTTTAAATTCTGATCTCGATTTCTTTACATACGCGATTACGACATTATAAAAATCTTTTCCCTTAAATATTACAGGAACAACATACATATCGTCTGTCATAGTAAGAACATTTTTCACAAGCACACGGCAATCTTTAAATTGCATCGTTTCGCCCATTTGCGTAAAATAATATAAATCTGGTGATCTTTTCTTTTTGAGATACTCAATAAGTGACTCATCAACATATTCTGGCAGTTTTCCATCTTCTAGAATATCCTTATGTTCATAATGCTTGGATAGATACCACCCATAAAACTCCTTAACAAATTCTTGCGGTGTTTGTGCTGCGTCTGCTGCATTTGGGCAAAAAACGCCGAGACACAGCATGCTTGTGAGCACGCAAATAAGCATTTTGCGGATGCACATTTTTTTATTCCTACGTTGATTTTGCAAACTGCGCCCGGCGAAACACTGTTCACCGGGCGCATGCATGAATAACTTTTAAATGCGGATTGCGGCCAGCTTTGAACACGCGAGAGAAGGCATGCCCAGCACAATCACGCTGATTTCAGCCTGAGAGCACATGGCGCGACGTGACCCATTAATAAGCGCCGCGAATCAGTACACAGGGGCGCGGAAATTAGGCCCAGGAGAATCTTCTACTTTGCTGATACACATACTGCCATTTGTTTTTTCCACATACACTACAATATATGGGGAGTATTCCTTCCTCATACTAACAGAAACAAGCCTGAGATTATCACTCACATCTATTGACCCACCGATCTTAAAATCTTCTAACTGCTCTTTTACAACGTCTTGCCCCTTTATATAATAATCAGCGCCATTGCCGCCGACCCCTCTATTATAGTCAAACTGAACGCGCTTGGCTGTACATCTGCACACGTATTTAAATATGTCTTGATCAAAAACAGGTAGCTTCTCAAACAACGGCTGAGGTTGTTTAACAAACGACAGTGATTGCTTAAGATACCACTTATAAAAATCACGAACAAATGACTCCACATCTTGCGCGTGCGCAGATTGTAGGCATGGCTGAAGCAGGCTTATGACAAGGGATATGCAGACTAAAAGAAATTTTTTCATATGTATTTTCCTGCAACTTAATATGGGTAAGCGTCTGATACAGACGCAATTTTAAAACCAGAGTCAACTTTTTTTACATATGCAATTACAGCACGCTCAAAGTTTTCCCCCTTAAACGTGACAGGGACAACAAAAACATCATCTGTCATTTTGAGTGTATCTTTCACTACGATACGGCAATCCTTAAATGCCATAGTGCTACTACCGTGTTGTATAAAATAGTATATATCAGAAGACGGCTTGGCTTTAAGATACTCAACAAGAGATTCCTCAACGTATTCCGGCAGTTTTTCCTCTTCAAGAATGTCTTTATTTTCATAATGCTTAATAAGATACCATTCATAAAATTCCTTAACAAATTCCTGCGGTGTTTGTGCTGCATCAGATTCCTTAGGGCAAAAAATCCCAAGACACAGCAGGCCTGCGAGCACACAAATAAATATTTTACGAATGCGCATGTTTTTATACCTCTATTGTTTGTTGCAATACCTGCCTCCGGTGGTGAATACGGGCACCGGAGGCAGGTATTGGGTGTTGTTATCGTTTTCGCATGACTAATGCGGAGCTACAAGCTGCTCACCTATATCACTTAGCTCATTTATGATCGCCGGTAAATAACATACGGCGCGTCAACCTCTTGATAGTCTGTGGCTGCGTATATGCTGTTTTGTCTAAAGTCTGATATCCATCGCTTTCCATCAAACATGGCAGCATGGCCATAGGGGTGTCTTTTAATAGCCTGAAAAATTACGACATCACCTTTTTGTGGCTTTTCACCCAGAGCCACTGTTCTAAAGCCTACGTCGCGCAAAATGGGCCCAAACCCACAAGCACCGTACTTCGGAGAAGAATTTAATGAGGTGTTCATTCTTAGCCCACCCGCCTCAATGGCCTGACGGACATACGTTCCACAATCACCAGTGGAATCTTTATGTGATTGTGTTTGCAAGTGCGCGATGGCCGCGTCGAGATCCCACTTGGGCAATGGTTTGTCATTCGGCAAAATTTCCTCCCTCCGCATCATGCCGTTGCGCGATATGGCAGACCGCTTAAGCTCTTCCCTCTCGCTCATGGCATTGCGACCAACATCGGCCCGATATTTAACCTCTCGGGATACTGGCGCTCTCAATTCCTGCCCAGAGGTAGAATAACCTGCTGCGCCGCCCCCCGCGTTGGTAAACTGACCACCGGCATTGCGTGGATGCTTACTCTCATCCCAGGCCAGCCCGCTGGCATCGTGCCTGTTGACCGGGTCATCCACGCAATAGTCGTACAGGTCGCCATCGCCGCGCGTGTCGTTTGCAGGGTCAAGCGACATAAATCTGCCAATGCGCGGATCATAGTCGCGCCAGTTAAATCGTATGAGGTGGGTGTCCCTGTCTTCCAGCCCGGCGCAAAACCCTATGGGCACATAGAGGCAAGGTAAGGAATCATAAACAATTCTGCCAAAACTGCTGCGCACCACCTCCTTGACCACCTTGCCGTCGGGCCCCACAAACAGGCGTGGCGTGCCCAGATGATCGCAGCAGCACGCCAGCACGAGTGACGACAGCGCCGATGCCGCCCCGGCAGGCGCGCTCCCGGTCATTGCCCCTCCCAGAGCGGACTTTTCCGGCTTGCCAGCATCAGAAGGGTTGC
Source organism: uncultured Desulfovibrio sp. (assembly GCF_902477725.1). NCBI lineage: Bacteria > Pseudomonadati > Thermodesulfobacteriota > Desulfovibrionia > Desulfovibrionales > Desulfovibrionaceae > Desulfovibrio > uncultured Desulfovibrio sp. The sequence goes on from NZ_CABSIF010000001.1 coordinate 233,094, forward strand.
GGAACTGTTGGTATGCCGAGAGGCACTGGCACACTCTTTCTTTACGATTTGCTGCGCCAAACCAGTGCAACCAGCCGTCCGAGCCGTTGCGTTCATTTTCCGGAGCGGCATCAGCAGCCAAAACCGTTTTGCCCAAGGGGCGAATGACTATCCTGCTCAGGGTGCCGTCCGCATCATAGACATAGCCATACTCCAGCCGAAGTTCATGGTCGCGGAAGCCTGCGAGCCTTGCCTGATCGTTCCAGCGGTATTCGCCAGTAATGTCGTTGTGGCGGTACCGCCTGTAAAGCCTTGTGCCCTTGTAGGCGTAGCGCAGCTCGCAACCGTCATTGAGCTCGGCCCTGCCCAGCATGGTACTGCTGCCGTAGGTAAGGCGAAGGCCGCGCTTGCCTGCGATGCTGCTTACCGAACCGTATTTGTCATAGGCATAGCGGTTTTGCCCGTCGCTTTCCAACTGGCCTTTGTCATTATAGCTGTAGCGCGATTTTTCCATTGCGCTTGTTGATGCGGAAGGGCAGCCCTCATACCAGACCTTGCTGCGCACGCGCTGGCCAGAAGCACTGTATTTATATGTTTCCGCAATGGCAGCGTTGTTTTTTACCTCGGTCAGCCGGCCCTCGGCATCGTAGGCATACTCCAGCACATTTGAGGCCCCGTTAAACTGCTCTGTTTTGCGGGCAATGCGTCCATCCACATCATACTGATACTGGATTGCCAGGCCATTTTGTCTTCTCACCACTTGCGCGTCACGCATAAGAACCTCTTTGATTTTTGTTCATTCCAAGAATTTCACGCATGGATTTCCAAATCTGCGGGCTGCTAGATTGGTCACCACACTTCAAGTCGGGGGCCGAACAAAATAAATGCCACAAAAATTTTATTCTGTAAGACTGAAACATTTCAGTAAACTGGAGGTAAATTTTTTGCGCATGCAACACTAATAATATGTGATATTTCAGCTATTTAAATAGCGACACATGAGGGCAAAGAAAGTTGCAAATTTTCACTACATTTATAACTATATGATTTTATTTAATAAAAAAATGATTAAATTTTGCATTTTTTTACTTCATAAAACTTACAACTCTCTAATATAATACAATTTTTTGTAAAATAAAAAGTGATGCCTTTTTTAAGACATCACTTTTTGCCGCGCATGAATCGCTCGTGAATCTGCGCAATTTGGAGACAGAAGCTTCAGCCGCATGGGTAAGCGATAAGGCCCGGTATGAAGCATCTGGTAAAAATGTGCCTTGCCCACCGCCATAGGCGAGGCATTCGGCGTAGTTGCTACGCGCCAGACTTCATCTTTTGCACCAGGCCCTGCAAATCGCGCGTCTGCCCCGCCAACTGCTCCACAGCCTGGGCGGACTTGCTCATAATCGAAGCTGTATCGCGCGAAATACCATTGATTTCTTCAATACTGCGGGTGATTTCTTCCGATGTGGCAGACTGTTCTTCGCTGGCGGTGGCAATGGCGCGCACCTGATCGCTCGCGCCGTCAACCATGGTCACAATCTCCCGCAGCACCTCGCCGCAACGCCCGGCCAGTTCCGTTGTGCGCTCCACAGCGGCAAGGGCACGCTCCATATTTTCTATGTTGGCGCTGGTGCCGCTCTGGATTCCGCTGACAGCCTCGCCCACCTCGCGGGTGGCCCCCATGGTTTTTTCCGCCAGTTTGCGCACCTCGTCCGCCACCACGGCAAAGCCGCGCCCGGCGTCGCCAGCCCTCGCCGCCTCAATGGCAGCGTTCAAGGCCAGCAGGTTGGTCTGATCCGCAATATCTGAAATGACAGACATGATCTGCCCGATATTGCCCACCATGCCGCCCAGCGTATCCATGGAATTTTTCAGCTCGGCGGAGACGCGCCGCACCTCGCCCATGCCGTCCACCACCTGATGCATGACGCCGGAACCTTCATTGGCCCTGTTGTGCGCGACATCCGTGCTTTGCGCGGTACTGGCGGCATTCCGGGCAACCTCAAGCACGGTGGCGTTCATCTGCTCAATGGCTGTGGCGGCCTCGCCCACGCGGGCGGACTGGCGTTCCGCACCAAGGCTGGCCTGGCGCACCTGCGCAGATATATCCCCGGAAACGGACGAAATCCCCTCCACCGCGCGTTCAAGCTGCGCGGCGGCTTCCATCATGCCCTCCGCCCTGGCTCGTTCTGCCGCGGCCTTGGCGGCCTGAGCTTCTTCCGCAGCCTGCCGGGCACGGCGGCCTTCTTCCGCTGCCTCGGCGCTTTTGTGCTCGGTTTCGGCTATCTTGCCCTTGAGCGTGCCCACCATGCCCTCAATGCTGTCGCGCAGCGCGGCCATTTCCGCACTGTAACTGCCGCTGGCCCGGGCCTCGAGGTCTCCGCCAGCCACGGCGCGCGCAAAGCTGATCACCCGCCCCAGAGGCCGGGTTACAGACAGCAGCACCAGCAGGGCAATACCTGCGCCGCACACCACGCTGCCGCAAATGGAAATCAGCAGCAGGCGCTCTGTGCCGCGCGTTTGTTCGGCCAGTTCTCGCTGGCTGGATACCACGCGTTCCATGAACTGGGTTTCCAGCGCTTCCAGATTTTTTTCGGTAGTATGAACGTGATTCTTGTAGGTTGTGTAGTAGGCATTGGCCTGTGCGGCACTCATGCCGCCAGAACCGGAGGTTATATCTGAAGAAGTGCGACGCACCACGGCATCGTAAGCTGCAAATGCCTGTGCTGCCTCCTGCGCCAGGGCCTCGGCCTTGGCTCCGGCCTGAGGATTGCCCCGCAGGGCGGCCTCCAGCTTTCGCAGGGTCTCGCCCAGTTCAGACGCTATTTCACCCAGCTTGCCCAGATATCCTTTGAGCGCTTTGCTGTCGTCCATGTTCAGCAGGATGTCTTTTTCAGCCTTGCGGTAAAGCTGCATGTCCAGAGATGCTTCGTGCAGCAGATTGATGGTGGGTAGTTCATGCCTGCCCAGCATGCCCAGCGTCTCGCGCTGCGCGCGCAAGGCCAACATGGCCAAGCTGCCGGATATGGCAAAAATCAGCAGAATCACGCCAAAACCGCTTGCCAGTTTAACCCGAAGCGACATGCCCATAGTGTCCTCCACTATGTGGATAAATCGTGAGGGGATCTATTTTGATAGTCCTACCTACGCACCGCACCTGTCAATGACAGTTATGGCCCACGCCGCAAAATGCATGCATGGCGTTGCCTTCTTGCCTGAACTGTATCATTTTGAAGATCACGCACGGCTGCACAGCAGGCCGCGCCGAACCCCAGCAAGGAGAATCCCGTGAGCGCCAACATCAGCGAACAGGCCCTGACAAGCCTTATCAAATGGCTGCGCAACCGCCATGGCGAAGTTATGGCGGCGGAGGCGCAGGCCCTTGCCCGCCTTGACGCCGGGGATACCCCCGGCCATAATGAACATATGCGCCTCAAGGCCGAACTGCTTGCAGCCATGGCCGAAGACGCCAAGCCCCTGCTTGAGCCTCTGCCGGGCGAAACGCGCTTCAATTACGCACTCGCTCTAGAAGGCTTTTCGGCAAGTGCCAGAATGTCTTTGCGTCTGAACTCAATTTTTTATATGTCAGCCCTGCTCTACCCCGATGATCACAAGCCGGGACAGCCCGACAACCTCACTCTGTGCATTGACCGCATGGAAAAAATGGCCCTTGATTTCAGAACAGAATAATCCGGGTCTGAAATTTTGACCTTGCCGATAGCTGGCAAGGTTTTATCTTGAAAACAGCAAGGCCGCAGGCAGCACCCAAGCGCTGACGGCTCAATACCCCACAAGGAGATCCCCCATGAAGCTTCTGCACATAGCTCTCGCTGCCGTGCTCTGCCTTTGGGCCGCCTCTGCCCAAGCCAACCCCGCCGCAACCGATGCGCCCAAGGTTGATAAATTTGCCCTTATGGATACCAACAAGGACGGCAAGGTATCCTACGAGGAATTCAAGGCGTACTTCCCCAACATGCGCGAAGAAGCCTTTGCCGTTATTGACAAAAATGGCGATAAAGTTATTAACCGCGCTGAATGGGACGAATTTGTGTCCAACCATTCCTCCGGCCACATGGGCGGCAGCATGGGCAACATGATGGGCGGCCAGGGCGGCATGCCCGGCAACGACATGATGCCCACCCCCGGCAGCGCAGACATGCCCCTGGTGACGCCCCCCAATGGCAAATAAACGCCCCGCGCCATTTCCGCAGCCCTGGCGTCAGCACGGCGACCAGGGCTGCGCTGCCCCTGAGCGGCAGCCCGAAAGATCAAAAACGGCTGCCGTTCCGCTTTCTGCTGACGCGCCCAAGGGTGCGCCGCGCCGACAGGGCGCCAGAGCCTCCGCACACGCAGACAACAAGGCCGCGCCCACGCGCAAGCCGCCCTTTCCCGATCTGCTGCGAGAGAACGCGCAGCAACGCAAGGCTGTTGCCCCAGAATCACTGTGGGCGGACGCGCCGCAGGCAGACTCTGCCGGAGCGCAGCCCCAGGGCCGCTTGCGTCAGCCTCGTTTCGTGCCCATGAGCGCGGAAGAAATGCGCGCCCTTGGCTGGGATCAGCTTGATGTGCTGCTGATCAACGGCGATGCCTACGTTGACCATCCTTCGTTCGGCAACGTGCTGCTGGCCCGCTGGCTGATCCACCACGGTTTCCGTACCGGCATTGTGGCCCAGCCCGGCTGGGAAAATACTGACGATCTGCTCGTCATGGGCCGCCCGCGCCTGTTTGCCGGGGTGAGTGCCGGTGCGCTTGATTCTCTGCTGGCGCACTACACGGCCTTTCGCAAAAAACGCCACGACGATGCCTATACGCCCGGCGGCAAGGCGGGAGCGCGCCCCAACCGCGCGTGTCTGGTCTATGCCAACCTTGCCCGGCGAGCCTTTCCCGGCCTGCCCATCATTCTTGGCGGCATTGAGGCCAGCCTGCGCCGCGTTTCCCACTACGATTTCTGGACAGACTCCCTGCGCAAACCCATTCTTATGGATGCCAAGGCTGACCTGCTCATCTGGGGCATGGGCGAAAAGGCCATTATCGAATGCGCCCAACGCCTGGACAGGGGCGAAGATATTCGCGGCATCCCCGGCACGGCCTGGATGAACAAGCTGGACGCTTCCGGGCAGCCGACCAATCTGCCGCCGGCCCTTGAGGGTGAACCGTGGGTTGCCCTGCCCTCGCATGATGAAATTCTGGCGGACTCTTTCCAGTTGCTCAAACTGACGCAGGAACTGGAACGGCAGGTACACCGCCTTGACGCCTGGGCCTTTGAGCCAGTGGGCGACCGCGCCGTGGTGCTGGCCCGCCCGGCCCAGCCTCTCACCACCGAAGAAATGGACGACCTCTACACTCTGCCTTTCACCCGGCTGGCGCACCCGCGCTACCGGGAGGCTATCCCAGCGGCAGAGATGATGCGTACCAGCATCACAAGCCACAGGGGGTGCGGCGGGGGCTGTTCGTTCTGTTCTCTGGCTTTGCACCAGGGCAGGCGCATCAGTTCGCGCTCCGAGCAGTCCATCCTTGCCGAGGCGCGTCTGCTGGGGCAGCAGAACGTGGCTCGTGGCAAAGGCCCGGTGGCGATTTCAGATGTGGGCGGCCCCACCGCCAACATGTGGCAGGGGCACTGCGCGCTGGACAGCCGCACTGCGCAGAACGATGACTCGGCCAAGCCACGAGTCAAAAGCGCCTGCCGCCGCACCAGTTGCTGCTTTCCCAGTGTGTGCAAATCCTTCATCACGCCGCAGCGCAAACATGTGGAGCTGCTGCGCAAGGTGGCAGCCCTGCCGGAAGTTAAGCAGGCCCGCATAGCCAGCGGCGTGCGCGCCGACCTGGCCCTGCGCGATGCTGATGCCTTGGCGGCCTACACCGGCGAATTCACGGGCGGGCAGCTCAAGGTTGCGCCAGAGCACTGCGCACCCTCGGTGCTTGAGCTCATGCGCAAGCCCTCGCTGGACGTGTTTGAGGCCTTTCTGGAGAGCTTTGTACGCCAAAGCCGCGCCGCAGGGCGGGAACAGTATGTGGTGCCGTATCTCATGAGCGGCTTTCCAGGCTGTACGGATGAAAACATGCGCACCCTGTCGCACTGGCTGCGGCAACGGCACTGGAATCCGCAACAGACTCAATGTTTTATCCCCACGCCCGGCACCATTGCCACGGCCATGTTTTATTGCGAGCGCGATGAGCTGGGTGAGCCGATTTATGTTGCCCGCACAGATGCCCAGCGCATGCGCCAGCACTACATCCTCATGCCTGCCCCTGAGGATGGGGATGCCCCCCGGCGGCCCGGTTCGCGGCCCGGTGTCAGGCCAAGCACCCGACCCGGCTCACATGGTGACGCTCGCAAACCTGAGGGAACCCGGCCCGACAAAGCTGGCAAGCCTCAGGACAGGGCAAGGCCCTCCCGTCGCCCGGAAGGGCTGATGGATGACAGGCCTGCACGGCGCGAGGATAGTGATCGCGGAGCAACACAAGGCAGACCGGGCAGGGGCGAAAGCCCGCAAAGGGGCAAAGACTCACGCTCGGGTTCTGATGATCGAAGCGCTGACCGCAACGGCAAACGAGGCGATGGACGGCGCGGCGGAAGACGCGCGTAACTGTGCCAACAGGTGTTTCGCAAGGAGGCAACCATGTCCCGCCCACTGACTTCAGAAGATGATCGGCTGACCCGTCTGGAAGAACTGACCTTTTTTCAGGAGGAACGCATCAAGGCACTTGATGCGGCGCTTACCGCTCAACAGTTGCAACTGGACAAGCTGGAGCAGGATTTTTCCGATGCCACATCCGTGATCCGCCTGTTGCGCGAGAAACTTGGCGACCAGCCGGAAAATTCGCTGCCGCCCCACTCCATGCCCGAACGCTGGTAGCGGATGCGCCCGACGCGCAGTTTATAGCTGTTATAACTACCGAGGGCAGCAGACGCACACCGCCGCCAGCAAGACTTATATGCTCAGCGTATTAAGAACTGCAGCAAATAAAAAACCCGCCAATGGCGGGTTTTTTATTTGTCTGAGGGTTCGGGGTAAGGCCCCAAACCCTCTCACAGACAGTCTTTGCTTTAAAAGCCGAAGCCGTCGTTGTTGGCGCCGGAAGTACCGAAGCCGAAATCATCCGGCACGGCGTTTTCTTCAGCAGCGGGGGCAGCTTCTTCACCGGCAGCGGCAGCGCCAGCGGCAACGCCGCCCACAACCATGCCTTTCAGGCCGTCCTTGATGGCGTCCTTGATGTTCATCATCAGTTCGTCATGGTTGATGGCGACCTTGCCCTGGAATTCGGCAACCTGCTTGCGCAGCCCGCCCATATCGGTGTTCATGGTCTTGATTTTGGCTTCAAGCTCATCAACCTTCTTGGAAAGAGCGGCAGCGCGGGCTTCAGCGGGCTCCAGAGCGCGCACGCGGTCTTCAAGGGCCACGGCGGCGGCGGTCTGCGCAGCCATGCTGGCGTAGGTTTCGCCAAGGTAGTTCAGCACCTTGTCGCACAGGGCCTTGGTCAGGCCGTCCATGCAGGTGAGGGAAACATTGTCGCCAAGGGCGCTGCGGCCAGTGTTGACAAAGGCGTCCCAGGACTGACCTTCAACCCAGTTCAGGTCGGCAAACTTGGGGTACCAGCGGGCCAGCCATGCGGCGGCAAAGGGGCCAACGGCCTTGGCGCAGGTATCACAGGCAACGGAACGACCGGCAACAAAACCGGCGATTTCCTTGACGTCTACGCCCTCCTTGCCCACAACCAGGGCAAGCACGGACTCCACGGGAAAAACCTTACGAGATGTATCGGACATGGCGGCCTCCTCCTCGGAGATCGTATTTATTTCAGAAAAGCTCACGGGGAACTGTGCGCATCCTCAAGGGCGGCCCCCGGCGCAAGGCCAGGGGCCAACGCCGTTAGCTTCTGCCGTACATGCGGGCGTAAACCAGGGCCGCCGTGCGGTACACGAAGTGGCCAAGCTTAGACCAGGGCAGATACGCGAAAAGCATCCACACAAATACCAGGTGCAGGTAGTACACCAGGAAGGCTGGCACAACGACGTCCGCAAGGCGGAAGCACTGCGACAGCACACCGGTGACGGCCACCAGCCAGATGATGCCCAGCAGATACCAGTCGTGCCAGCTTGAACCCTGGAACTTGGGGTTGAGCATCACGCGGCGGACAGTCAGGATGGCAAGACCGGCCAGCAGCATGAGCGCGCCCAGATTGGCCAGAATCTTCACCGGGAAGAGCAGCGGCATGGGCGTTTCAATGTGGATGAGCGGAATAACCTTGCCGCCCCAGTGACCAACAGCCACAACCGCCGTAACAAAGGCCAGAATGGCGAAGCTGTAAACCAGCAGCATGTGGCCGAACTTACGGTTGGGGGTTTCCGTGCCGGTGGCGGGGCCGTCTTCGCAGTCGTCAAACTTGCGGTGGGTGATGACTTCATCCCACAGCACGTCCCACAAATGCCAAACCCAGCACTTTTTCTTACCAATGACGGCCAGTGAGCCTTCAGGCTTGAACATGCCCCAAAGTTTCATGACGCCCCGCGCGATGATCAAGGCCGCGCCAAAGAAGGTGAGCATGAAGATGGGGTCGATGGTGTAGTCGCCGTAAAAAATCTGACCAAAAACAATGCGGCCATCGGCTGCGCGGGGGAACCACTGACCGCCGTTGAAACCGGCGCGGATCCACCACACAAAGAGCCACAGCACAGCCGGGATGGCGAAGAGCACGGGCAGGCCAGCGGGCTTGCTCATGAGCTTGCCCACCACGGTGGGTTCGGTCAGTTCGCGGTAAATGACGTTGCGCGCTGCGCCCATGAGGTCCGCAGGCTTGGCGCCGCGCGGGCAAAGGTCGGAGCAGTTGCCGCAGTTGTGGCAGAGCCACAGGTCAACGTCGGCGCGCAGCTTGTCTTTAAGGCCCCAAGAAGCCCAGACCATTTCTTTGCGCGGATAAGGCGCATTGGCCGGAGCGAGAGGGCAGGCCACGGAGCAGGTGGCGCACTGGTAGCACTTCTTGAGGGATTCTCCCCCAGATTCTTCCAGCGCCCTGACAAACTCCATATCAGGTTTGATTGTACATTGTGCCATTGCTGCCATCCTCCTACATGCCCTTGAACGGGTTGGGGCCCATGGCCATGATGCGGTCAACAAAGCCGTCGATCAGGTCGGGTACCTTGTCGTATTCGTCAATGGCCACTTCAAGCTGTTCCACGCGTTCGGGCTGCACGCCAAGGCGGTTGAGCGTCTCGGCAATGTTTTCCTTGCGGCGGGAGCAGATTTCAGAGCCCTTCACAAAGTGGCACTGGTAGTCATCGCCATATTTGCAGCCCAGCAGCATAACGCCGTCGTAGCCCTTGCTCATGGCGTCAGACACCCAGATGGCGTTGACCGAGCCAAGGCAGCGCACCGGAATGATGCGGCAGTAGGGGCTCCAGGGCTTGTTGCGGGCACCGGCCATATCGAGCGCCGGGTAGGCGTCGTTTTCGCAGGCCAGAATCAGCACGCGGGGGCCGTCGGCTTTGAAGTCCTTGGGCACCTGCACTTCGCGGATCATGGAGCCGATCTGGTCGATATTGTAGTTGGCGAAGGAGATAACGCGTTCCGGGCAAGCGCCAAAGCAGGTGCCGCAGCGGCGGCAACGTGCCGGATTGGGCTTGGGCGTACCCTTTTCGTCGTCGTCCAGAGCGCCGAAGGGGCATTCTTCCGTGCAGCGCTTGCACTGGGTGCAACGCACAAAATTGAACACAGGGTAGGAAAGGTCGCCCGAACGGGGATGCACGGCAACGCCGTGACTGGCGGCTTCAATGCACTGCATGGCCTTGAGCACCGCGCCCTTGGCGTCTTCTTCGCAGGCGTCCATGGTCAGGGGCTGACGCACGCAACCCGCTGCGTACACGCCGGTGCGGCGCGTTTCGTAGGGGAAGCAGATGTAGTTGGAATCCGCAAAACCATCGAACAGGTTCAGATCCGGGAAGTCCGGGCCCTGGCGATAGTCAAAGCAGACGGTCACGTCCTTGGCCGTGGTGGGCACAAGGCCCGTGGGCAGCACAACCAGATCCACATCCAGATCAAAATCCATACCCAGCAGGGTATTTTTGCAGCTCACAACCATATGGTCGCCAGCTTCGCGGATGTCGGTCACGTCGGCCTTGGTCATCATGACGCCCAGGCGATCCTGCATCTTCTTGTAGAAGCGTTCAAGGATGCCGGGAACGGTCATGTCCTTATAGAGGATAAAGGTCTGACAGGTGTCATTGGTCTTTTCGCAGACCGTATTGGCAAGGCGGAGCATACCCACGCTGTTGACCGCGTTGGAATATGCAACATGGCGGAAGCTTTCGAGGTTGGCTTTTACAAAGCCTTTTTCTTCACCTTCCGCAGGCTTGGCAGCTTCGGCGGCTTCAGGAGCGGCTTCGGCTTCTTCAGCAGCCTTGCGCACGGCCTCTTCAGCCATGGTGGTGTCAAGCACAAAGGCTATGCGGCGGGCGTTCACCTGATCGGCCACCAGCATTTTGCCGAAGGTGGCGGCGTCCACAACCTTGGTACTCTGCCCAAGGCCCATGGAGGCAAGGTATTTCTGATCAAGGGGCACCCAGCCGGTTGCCAGCACCACAGCGCCCACTTCAATAGTCTGCGAACCTGAGGGAGTGGCAAAAGTGGCCTTGAACTCGCCGGGCTGGCCTTCCAACTTTTCCATGCGGGTGTTCAAGTGCACGGTGATCTTGCTGTTGCCAAGCACCTTGCTCGCCTTGTCGGCCACGTTGGTGGGCTGCTTGTCCGTCCACGGGGAGGCCAAGGGCGAACCCATGGGGATGTTGTTGGCAGCGCCGCCGAGCTTTTCGGCCTTTTCAACGAGCACAACTTCATACCCGGTTTCGGCAGCTTCAGCAGCTGCGGTAAGGCCCGTCCAGCCGCCGCCGATCACGAGCACCCTCGGCACGCCGGTAATGGCGGCAGAATCGGGCACTTCGCTCTTTTGCAGTTTGACCACGCCCATGTTCACATAGTCGCGGGCCATGAGCGCCAGCAGTTCGGGCGCGCCGTTGGCCGTGTCCACGGGAGTGTGGTCAGGATTTTTATAGGCCTGCACGCACTGTTCGCGCAGGTTTACGTGTTCCACCTGCACGGGCAGGCGGTAGATGTCCGCATCCACGCGGGGGGAAGCGCCGCACAGCAGCACGCCGTCCAGCCCCTGCGCTTCGATGTCGGCCTTGATTTCGCTCACGGCCAGGGCCAGCACAGGAACGACCTTGACTACGGGAACAAGACTGCCCCACTTCTGGCTCGTCTGTTCGGCCAGAGCGGTCAGATCAAGCCCGCCGCCAATGTTCTGCTGGTCAAAATAGACGCCAATTTTACCCGACATGCCGCCTACCTCCCTTTCACCGTTTGTACCGCCTTCAGGGCGGCGGCTGTGCCGGACTGCGCCGAGCGCATCACATCAAGGGGCATGCGCGCGCAACCAGCGGCGAAAATGCCGGCCTCTTCTCCGCCTGCAATAAAGCCGTCTTCGTCCAGCGGCAGGGGCAGGGGCGCATTTTCGCCAGCCAGCGAGGGCTGCATGCCCGTGGCCAGCACAACAAGATCATAATCAAGGGTCATCTTTTCACCGCGCACGGCGTCTTCAGCCGTAATGCGCACCCTGTTGCCCTCAGCCTGCACGGCGTTGGCAACCTTGCCCTTGACGAACTTCACGTTGGGCAGCGCCTTGACCTTTTCCAGCACCTTCACATAACGGCCCGGGGCGCGCAGGTCGATGTAGTACACCGTGATCTGCGTGTCGGGATTCTGCTCTGCAATGTACAGGCACTGCTTGAGCGTGGCCATACAGCAGATGTAGGAGCAGTAGTTCAGGTGGTTCTGGTCGCGGGAACCAGCGCACTGCACAAAGGCAACCTGGTGGGGAGCACGGCCATCGGAAGGACGGACAATGCGGCCACCGGTGGGGCCAAAGGGCGAAGCAAGGCGTTCAAGCTGCATGTTGGACACGCAGTTTTTCACGTTGCCCGCGCCAAGATTGGTCAGCTGGGTAACATCGTAGGGCTTCCAGCCTGTGGCAACGACCACAGCGCCGACATTAAGATCAAGCTCGCGCTGCGGTTCATTCACATCAAGGAACTTGGCCCCGGCAACCCGTGCGCTGTCAGACTTGGAAAGCGCATCAAGGTCGAGCGTGTAGCGGCTGGGGAAGGCGAAAGGCATATCCTTGTGCAGGGCCTTGCGCGTGGCAAGACCAAGCTCGAATTCGCTTTCCACTTCGCCGGTCAGGCTGGAGGCCAGCAGGCTGAAATCGATGTTGTGCGGGGCGGTGTGACGGGGGCTGATGCGCACCTTCACCTTGTAATCGCCCTTTACACCCATAAACCCGACTACTTCGGCCTGGGTGAAAAATTTTATGCGCGGGTTGTTCCTGATGCGCTGGAACTGAATTTCCAAGCCGCAGGAGGGGGGACAAAGTTTGGGAAAATACTTATTGAGCTGAGCCACGCGCCCACCAAGCCAGGGCGACTTTTCGACGATAAAGACGTCGTGGCCCAGTTCCGCCGCTTCAATGGCGGCTGTGAGGCCTGCAAAGCCGCCGCCCACGACGAGAATGGCATTGGACATCCTGGATATCCTCCTGCGTTGTTGCATAGCGGCTGAAGAAGGAAAAGGACTCCCGCCGCGAAAAAAAAGGAGCGGCCCCGTGGCCGACCTCTGCGAGCGCCAGCGCACAAAACTGCCCGCACCACGCCCGCCGACAAAGGGGGCCTGCTGCCGGTCATCCCCTTGCCGAACATTTGCCTTGTGCTGCGCACCTATGCCCAAACAATCGGCACACCAACAGGCTGGCACGAAAAACCGCTCTTTTTCCGGCAGGGGCTGTCCCGCCGCCGGCACGCGTTTTTCGCCGCTGCGGCCCCTGGCAAAGCCAGAGCTTGCAGCAGAGGGGGCGGCCTTGCGGCCGCCCCCATTTGGCATCAGTGCCGCCGACTAGTCGGGGATGATCTGGTAGTAGGGCTTCTTGAAGATCTTGGTCTCGCCGGTGGCGGGATTGTACTTCGAGTTCACAAAGCACTTCCAAGCGTCGTCGTCCAGGCCCATGAAGTCCGCACGGTAGTAGAAGCCGGGGTAGCGGGATTCTTCACGGAAGGAGATGTGCTGCATGTGCAGACGCACCGTCCACAGACGATGGTAGTTTTCCCAGCAGCGCAGCAGTTCGTGCAGGTCACGAGCGGCCAGCTTGAAGGAGTCTTCTTCCATCATGGCGAGCAGGTTGAAGCCGGTGTCAAGCAGCGCCTTGGAGGTGGTGTAGTACGTGCTCACGCCACCGCCGTATTCGTCGGTGCACTTCACGAGACGCATCATGAAGTTCTTGGGCGTGATGTAGTTCGGGTTCACCACGGGGTCGGTCGAAGCGGCCTTGCCTTCTTCGAAGTTGTAGAAGGGACGGTAAACGGCCTTCTTCAGTTCTTCGGCGGTTTCAGCGAACTCAGGCTTGAAGTCCTTGTGATCAAGGCACCAGCGAACCATCTGCTTGCCAGCCATGCGGCCTTCAGCATGCGAACCGGAGGAGAACTTGTGGCCGGAAGCGCCCACGCCGTCGGCGCAGGTGAAGAGGCCTTCAACGGTGGTCATGCGGTTGTAGACCTTGCCGTTGGCAGCGCGCACTTTGTAGTCTTCGGGCACCCAAGCTTCGTCGGGACCGGAAACCCAGATGCCGCAGCAGCCGGAGTGGGAGCCGAGCAGGTAGGGTTCGGTGGGCATGATTTCGGAACCACGTTCTTCAGGCGCGGTGTTGGTGCAGGCCCAAAGGTTGGCCTGGCCAACGCACATGTCGAGGAAGTCTTCCCAAGCTTCGGATTCAAGATCCTTCTGCTGTTCTTCGTTCAGGGTCGCGAAGGTGTTCTGCAGGGCGGTCTTGGTGTCCATGTAGATGGGGCCGCGGCCTTCGCGCATTTCACGAAGCATCATGTGGTTACGCAGGCAGGTCGGAATGACATGGCCCTTGGCGTAGCCGCGATCTTCGTAAGGCTTCAGCATGGCGCGGTTGGTGGCGCAATAATCTTCACCCTTGGAGTTGGTGGCTTTGGCCTTGAACAGGAGGAACCACGCACCCACGGGGCCGTAACCGTCCTTGAAGCGGGCGGGCACGAAGCGGTTTTCCATCATGGTCATTTCAGCGCCAACCTGAGCGCACATGGTGTAGGTCGAACCGGCGTTCCACACAGGATACCAGGCGCGGCCCATGCCTTCACCGGTGGAGCGGGGACGGTACACGTTAACGGCACCGCCAGCGGCCACCATGATGGTGTTGGCTTTGAAGATGTGCACTTCGTTGGCGCGCAGGTTGAAGCCCACGGCGCCGGCGATGCGGTTGGGGGTGTTCTTATCGAGAAGCAGCTTCACGATGAAGATACGTTCCATGATGCGGTCTTCACCCAGGGCATTCTTGGCAGCTTCGGCCACGATGCACTTGTAGGATTCACCGTTGATCATGATCTGCCAGCGGCCGGAACGCACAGGGGCATCGCCCTTGCGCAGGCTCTTGCCAGCAGCCTTGGCGGCAGCGCCGTTCAGGTTGTGGCCGTCTTCGCCCTTGATCCAGCAGGGAAGGCCCCAATCTTCAAACAGATGCACGGAGTCGTCAACGTGACGGCCTACGTCGAAGATAAGGTCTTCGCGAACCAGGCCCATAAGGTCGGTGCGGACCATGCGGACGTAGTCGTCGGCGTCGTTTTCACCCAGGTAGGTGTTGATGGCGGAAAGACCCTGGGCCACGGCGCCGGAGCGCTCGAGGGTGGCTTTGTCAACCAGCATGATCTTCAGGCCGTGCTTGTCGCCCCAGCGCACTGCTTCAAAAGCGGTGCCGCAGGAGCCCATGCCGCCGCCCACGATCAGCAGGTCAACAGCATGTTCCTTAACTTCAGGCTCGGCAATGGCCACACCCTTCGTCGCTTCCTTGACGGGAATCATTGGCATAATTGTTTCTCCTTATCGCACTAGCGGTTGCAATAGCCTAGCGGCCGTGTTCCATGCAGGTGAAGGTCTTGTTAGCGTCCTTAACATCGAACTTCTTGCCAAGGGCGGTCTTGGGAGCGACCAGGGCAGTTTCGGTGAACAGCAGTTCATCTTCGATGTTGGCGCCTTCGGGATGACCTTCAAAGGGCTTGATGGAACCTTCCGGCGTAGTGCGGATGGGGAACTTGAAGCGTTTCACGTTGCCATTGCGGAACTTGACGGTCCACATGATGGAGTCAGCCGAACGCATGGGGATACAGGTCCCGCCCATGGGGGCAAAGTCTGCATAGGGACGGGCCGTAATGGCGCCCTGGGGGCAGATTTTCACGCAGGAATAGCATTCCCAGCAGGCATCGGGTTCCTGGTTGTATGCCTTCATTTCCTCAGAATCAAGAATCATGAGGTCATTGGGGCAAATGTACATGCAGGCCGTCTTTTCGCCACCCTTGCAGCCGTCGCACTTGGACGGATCGACAAACGTCGGCATACGTATCCTCCAACTCTTTTAAAAGTGTTTCAGAAAAACCCGCCGGGTTCGGCGAGGCGCGCGGCAAATCCGTCACGCCGGGGTTAGCCGAGCGCCTCCACAACGAAGGTTGGGCGTATGGCTTGCGCAATTAGTAACAAGCACTTAGCCTTTGAGTCAACCCCCCTCTGCAAAAATTCGTGGAAACTTCACAGAGCCGTCATACGGATTTACAGCAAATTCAGAACGTTAACTGCCTTGTGAAAAAAAATCTCTTTCGCATTTTCGCCCCTCTTGCGTCACAACCATTTCAAAAGTCAACGGATCATGCCACGCAGGGCTGCCCAATGCGCAACCCTTGCAAGAGAAGTCATTTCAAGCTAACACGCTTGGGCAGATAAGGGAAGCCCCCGCGGCAAAACGAGCCATGAGTCGGCAACCTGTTGTTTTTTCAATGCTGCGCCACGGGCGGACCCCTCCTATCCAAATTTCATTATCAGTACAGGACAAGGCATGACCGACAATTCCAACGATTCCCGCGCTCCCCGCGATGCGCGCGAAGCACGGGGCCAACGCGCCTCACGCGGCCCCCGTAATGGGCACGAAACCGGCGATTCGCGCGCCCGCAAGCCGTTGCGCGAAGTAGTTTGCGAGATCGACCGCGACATTTTGCGGCTGCTGCTTCGCCGCAATAATATTCTTGTCCGCATGCGCGGCGACAAACCCCGGCTCGACTCCACGGAAGAAAAAACCATCCGTGAATCTTGGGAAGCCTCAGTTTCCCACATCAGCCGCGATGCGCGCCTTTCGGGCCACTTTTTTTCGCTCATGCAGGAAGTGGAATTTCAGCCCCGTCCCGCCTCCGCACGCGCTGACGGCGCGGATGAGGGCGGCGAACTCGGCGGTGCAGCAACGCAGGAACCGCCGCGCACAGCCTTTAATCTTGCGCCGCCCGCCAAACACGTGCGCCTGCACATGCCTGCCCCCCTGGCCTGCCGGGCCACGCGCGCGTGGCTGATGCTGGCCGCAGCCACGGGCCAGCCCCTGCATATCGCGCCCTGCCTCATGAATGATCCCATTGTTGACTGCGTCAAAATGCTCATTCAGGCAGGCGCCTCGATGACCCGCGAGGATGAAGGCGTTTCTGCCCGCCCGGCTGCTCCGCTTGGCGCGTCTGACAAGGTAATCCACACGGGCGACAGCGCCTGGAACTTCTTCATGCTGCTGGGGCACTATCTTGGCCGCCCCTCGCGCGCAAAGTTTACTGGCGATGCAAGCCTGAAACTGGCTGACTTTTCTTCTGTGCGGCACTTCCTGCCCACCTTGGGAGCGCGCCTCGTGCATGTGGTGCCCAAGAGCGATGGTCTGCCCGCACGCCTTGAGTGCTCCGGCATTCTGCCTGATTCCGTCAAACTGCCTGCCGATGTGCCCGCCGAACTGGCCGAGGGCATCCTGCTGGCGGCTCCCGGCTACGAAAGGGCAATCACCCTTGATCTTGGCTCGCATCCCGAGCACAGGCTCATTATTGCCCGCATACTGCCCATACTGCGCGCAGCTGGTGCAGACGTGCAGGTGGAAGGCGCCAAAGTACGCGTCAATCCTGGCCCGCTCAGCCTGCCTGCCCAGCCTCAGGCTGGCATGGAGCCGGAACTGGCACTCTTTCTTCTGGCCCTGCCCCTGGCTCTGGGCGGCGAAGCCCTGCTTGGCGGCCAGTGGCCCGCCCTGCCCGCAGCTGAAGCTGGCTGGGATCTTTTGCAGCAGCTCGGCCTTGACCTGCGCTTCGAAGCGGGCAAAAATGGCGGCGAAGTCTGCGCACGCGCCGCCGCGCCCCTGAAACAGTATGCAAAGGGTGATCTGCCTGCCGGATTCCCCGCTGCCTGGGCCCCGCTGCCGGTGGCTCTGGCCGCCTGTGCAGCCCTGCGCGGCGACAAGGCCGTTCTGCCCGCCCTGCCCTCTGGCACAGACCGCACAACGGTAGAAAGTTTTCTTTCTGCTGTCGGTCTGGATTTGGATGAAAACGGCATATTGTGCAAAAAAGAACAATCTGGCCCGCGCACGGGCTGGAATGCCCCTGATCCGGTATGGGCAATGGCCCTTGCACTGGTTGCCTGTGCAAGCCCCCACCAGAAGCTGGGCAACCCCGGCATCATGACCGGGCTGTACCCGCCCTTCTGGGCGCTGTACAATACCCTGCCCGAACCGACAGTGCGCCGTTCGGCCGCGCCGGAAGCTCCGGCTGCCGCTCCCAGACGCCGCATTATCACAGGCGCAGTGGCTGTACCGCCGGAACTGAAAGACGAAGACGACTATTAGAAAAGAATAAACAACAGGCGCTGGCGGCGAGATATCGTCCCCAGCGCCTGTTGGCGTTTACGAGGGTAAGCGCATAAAGGCCTTGGATGGGACAGAAGTCCTGCGGCAAGCCTCTGCCCTGCACCCTTGCAGTGCTATGCGGGTCGCAGGCGGCCAGTGGGCCGGAAATTTTCTGTCCGGCAACGTCTGGTGCAGGATAAAAAAAATCCGCCCCGCGCAGCATATCTGCAACGGGACGGAAATTCCGTTTGAACAGCCATGCCCACGCCGCAATAGCGGACAAAAAAGCGTGGCTGGGAAGATTATTCCTGAGTAAAGCGGAACAGCCTCACGGAAAGGGGCTGCATGTTCTGCCGGTTCATGGCCGAAACAATAAAGGCATAGTTTCGGGACTGTCCGGCGGGCGGGCAGGGGCCACGATAGTGGCGCGTCAGGCCTCCCTCGGGGATAATGCCGCTGCCGTCGTTGTTCCACTCGCCACCGCCAAGGAACAGATCCTGGCCATCGCTGGTAAATTCCACCAGGCGCACATCATAGTAATCGGTGCTGCCGGGGGTCTGTGCCACCTGAATTTCAGGCGATATCCGGGAACAGCGGTGAACTTCGCGCAAGGTAACGGTAACGGCCATGCCGTCCGGAATTTCCTGCGTCTCCTTGGAGGCGCAAGCGGGCAGCAGGGCTGCCGCGCACAGCACCGGGAAGAGCGCACGCCGGGCTTTGCCTAAAATTTCAAAACGCATCAGGGCCTCCAAATGACAATTGCTTTATGCGGCTTTTGGAAGCATAACCAATAGTCAGGTCGAATACAACAACCAGCGGGAGCAGTATATGTCCATTCTTGCAGACAGCGTTACGGGGTATCTGGAACATTCTTCGTGGATCCGCCGCATGTTCGAGGCCGGAGGCCAGCTCAAGGCCCGTTTTGGCGCGGACAACGTTTATGACTTCAGCCTGGGCAACCCCGACCTGCCAGCACCCCCCGCCGTTGTGGACGGCTTGCGTTCTTTCACCGAACACGCTGGCGAACCTTTTGCCTTTGGGTACATGCCCAATGGCGGCTTTGTCTGGGCGCGGGAAAAACTGGCCGCCCACCTCAGCAAGGAACAGGGCGTGGCGCTCACCGCCAATGATGTACTGTTGGGCTGCGGCGCTGCCGGCGTGCTCAACGCCTTTTTGCGCGCGGTGATCAATCCCGGCGAAGAAATGCTGGGCTTTGCCCCCTACTTTGTGGAATACGGCTTTTATGTAGCCAACCACGGCGGCACCTTCCGCGCTGTCATGAGCAAGGCCGACACCTTTGCACCCGATCTTGCCGCGCTTGAAGAAGCCATCAGCCCCAAAACGCGCGTGGTGCTCATCAACTCGCCCAACAATCCCACCGGCGTGATTTACAGTCGCAAAGACCTCAAGGCGCTGACCGAACTGCTGGAAAACAAGAGTCAGGAATACGGCAAGCCCATCTGGCTGGTGGCCGATGAACCGTACCGCTTCCTTGCCTATGACGGTGCGGAAGTGCCTTCGGTGCTGCCGCTCTATCCTTACGCCGTGGTCATCAGCTCTTTCTCCAAAAATCTTTCGCTGCCTGGCGAACGCGTGGGCTTTGCCGCCGTTTCGCCCCTGTTGCACGAAAAGGCCGAGCTCATGGCCGCCCTCACGCTCACCAACCGAATTCTCGGCTTTGTGAACCCGCCCGTGGTGGGCCAACACATCATGGCCGCCGCCCTGGGCAGCCAGGTTGACCTGAACGTCTACGCCGCCCGCCGCAAGGCCATGGCCGAGGTGCTCAAAAACGCCGGATACGAATTCCAGATGCCCGCAGGCGCGTTCTACTTCTTCCCCAAGGCTCCCGGCGGGGATGATGTGGCCTTTGTGAACAGGCTGGTCGAAGAACGCGTGCTGGCGGTTCCCGGCTCCGGCTTTGGCTGCCCCGGTTACTTCCGCCTGGCATTCTGCGTGGGCGAAGAAGTGATCCGCAAGGCTGCCGACGGCTTTGCCAAGGCCCGCGCCTCCGTAAAATAACATCGCAGGCAGGCCCCCAGCCCGATCTCAAACCACTACAGGTAGCAGAAATGACGCACACCCACTCCGCAACGCCATCGCGCGGCAGGCTTTATGGCCTGATGTCGGCGCTCGCATGCTTCCTCTTGCTGGCTGCCGTTCAGGTTTCCGCCAAGGATATCAGCGTGAAGGACGCCGCAACCCTGTTGCAGACCCCACCACAGGGGCTGACCATTGTTGACGTGCGCACCCCGGCGGAATTCCGCGAAGGGCATCTTGCAGGCGCAATCAACATGGACTTTTTCGGCGCATCCTTTGATTCGCAGATACTTGGCCTGCCCAAGGACAAGCCGGTGCTGCTCTACTGCCGCACGGGCAACCGCTCTGCCGGAGCCTACGATGCCATGGAAAAAGAAGGGATAACCAATATCCTCCACATGAATGAAGGCATCACGGGCTGGCAGAAACAAGGCCTGCCGCTGCAAAAATAGCGTGCCGCAGTAGCGCGAGCAGCGTTACGGCTGGCACGGATTCTGCTTCTATTCAGGGCGGAGAGGAAGATTTTTCCTCCCCGCCCTTTTTCTTTGCCTGCCCAGATGTGCGACTAACGCGCCGCAGACAAGGCGCGCCACGCATATGGGCGGCGCAACGGCTGACGCTTTCACAACAGAAACGTCTTGCTGTTTGGGGCATCGTTTCCGGGCAAGGGAAAATTATTCCCTCCCGACAGGAGGCAGAGCATGAACTCGTCATTGTTTATCGGCGCCACAGGCATGAAAACGTTGAGTAGCGGCATGAACGTTATCTCAAACAACATCGCCAATGTGAGCACCATCGGGTACAAGCAGCAAACAGCTCTGTTCTCTGACGTTTTTTACGCACAGCAAGGGAACATCGGCGACGGGTGGGATGCGCAAACCAATTCCAAGGTGGCCCTTGGGCAGGTAGGGCAGGGCGTACAGCTGGACGCAGTGCTCACACGGTACAACCAGGGGGCTCTTGAGTCTTCCAATACCGTTACGGATATGGCCATCAGCGGCAAAGGCTTCTTTCAGGTAACGGACAAAACCGGCGAGCAGTATTACACCCGCGCGGGCGACTTCCGCCCCGACAATCAGGGCGTCTGGCGCACGCCTGCCGGCATGGCCCTCATGGGCTACAAATACGCGGAGGACGGCACCAAGGGAGGCCTGGCGCAGGTCACAGTTGACAGATTCGCCAAGATGCCTGCCAAGGCCACCTCGTCTGTTGATATGCGCTTTAATGTGGGGCAGTCCAAAGACACCACCAGTGACCCCGCAAATCCCTATTTCAGCCTCGTCGGCCAGTATAATGCCGCCAATGATCCGCCCCTGGCCAGTTCCAGCTACGGATACGGGCAAAGCATTACCATGTACGGCGCCGATGGCACGGCCCACTCGGCCACCATCTATTTTGACGGCGCACCATCCACAGGCTCCGGAAGCACTGTGGAGTACCTCATTGCCTCGGATGCCGACGCCAATGGCGGCAAGGCCCAGCCCCTGATGGCGGGCACCCTCAGCTTCAGTGCCAAGGGCGAACTCACCGGCATGTCGGCCTACACCCCCAGCACTGCGGGCAGCACAAACCTTGCGGACTGGAACGCGGCCACACTCTCCAAGGACGGCACACCCCAGATGAATGTCAACGGTGCGCCTGTCACTGTGAATCTGGGCATCACCGCCAAGAGCGGCTGGCAAAACAGCCCTGGCAATGCTGCCAGCGTAGGTACCGATCCCACTGCGCTGGCCAGCATGGGCAACAATTACACCCGCGCAGCGGATGCCACTACCAACTATACCTCTTCCTCTCCTGTGACGCGCACAAGAACCCAGAATGGGTACGCCGAAGGGTCACTGAACAGCATCAGCATCAGCGCCGATGGCACGGTGGTGGGCAAGTTTTCCAACAGCGAAAGCATGAATCTCTGGCAGATTCCTGTATGCCGTTTCACCAGTGAAGACGGGCTGCGCCGCGAGGGCAACAACCTATTTTCCGCCACAGAAGATTCCGGCAGCATGGAAATGGGCGTTGCCGGTACGGAAAACTACGGCAAGATAAACGCGTACAACATTGAACATTCCAACGTGGACATGTCCCAGGAAATGGTCAACATGATTGTCAACCAGCGCGGCTTTCAGTCCAACAGCAAGGTTGTGACCACGGCAGATCAGATGCTGCAAAAGGCCATGGAACTCAAACGTTCATAGCAGCATGGGCTCAGGCTCTTGTTTGATGTCATGATTTTCCGGCCCCGGCATAACCGGGGCCTTTTGTATTTCTGGCAGGATACCGCTGCCAGACTAATGCGCCCATACTATATTCAAACACTTTGGTTATCCGGGCAATCCTTGCCCCGGAGCATTGCCCCGTACCTCCCCATAGGGTACAGTGTTGCCTCCAGATGTGGATCACCCTGTAAAGAAACACTTTTTTGCCGCACTTTCCCGCAGGAGAGCACCCCGCATGAGCGCCGCAGCATCCTCCACCAATGGTACCGCTCTCTATGGCGTCACCGGTTGGCCGCTGGCCCAGACACTTTCACCCCTGCTGCACAATACGGGCTTTCGGACACTGGGCATCAACGCACTGTACCAGAAATGGGAAGTACCACCCGCAAAACTGCCCGCCTTTGTGGAAAGTGTACGCCTGCTTGATATTCGCGGTTGCTCTGTGACCATCCCGCATAAGGTTGGTCTTTTGCCCCTGCTGGACGAAGTCAGCCCCCTTGCACGTCAGGTGGGCGCCGCCAATACCATTTACTGGAATGGCGACCGCCTTTGCGGCGAAAACACCGATGTTGCCGGATTCATGGCTCCGCTTGCAGATATGCCTCTTGGCGGGGCGGACGTGCTGCTGCTGGGTGCGGGCGGTGCTGCCCGTGCCGTTGCCGCAGGCCTTGCATCGCCGGACAATGCAAAGCGCCCTGCCAGAATCTTTGTGGCCACGCCTTCCGATAAATCGCACCTGCCGCTGGCCGAAGAATTCGGCCTTACGCCTCTGCTATGGAGAGACCGGCACGAGCCTTCGGCCCTGCTGGTGGTCAACACCACCCCCCTTGGCATGCGCGGCAAGGCGGAAGATGACACCCCCTATGATTTTTCACTGGTTGCGCCACTTTCCGCAGAGGGCGCTGCCAAGGCAACACACATTGCCTACGATATTGTGTACAACCCCCTCGAAACCCGTTTTCTGCGCGAGGCCCGCGCTGCTGGCCGCCGCTGCATATCGGGGCTTGAAATGTTTTTTGGTCAGGGCGATGCGCAGTTCCGTCTCTGGACGGGGCAGGGCCTGCCGCCCGAATCACGCCGCGCCCTTGAGGCCGCCCTGGGGCAACTGCCCCGATAAACCGACAGGAAAAGCGAGACTTCCATGCGAATTCTGGTGCTGCACGGCGTCAATCTGAACATGTTTGGCAAGCGCGACCCCTCACAGTACGGCACGGCCACCCTGGCGGACATTGACGCGGCGCTGCAATCGCTTGCTCAGGAGCTGGGCGCAACCGTGGAATGCTTTCAGACCAACCACGAGGGCCTAATGGTGGAGCGCATCCACCAGGCGCTTGGCGAGGGCGTTGACGCGGTGGTCATCAATGCGGGCGCATGGACGCACTACAGCTATGCCATTGCTGACGCCCTGGCCATTCTGCCTGTGCCTGTGGTGGAGGTTCACATGTCCAATGTTCACGCGCGCGAGGCATTCCGGCACCATTCTGTGCTGTCGCCAGTGTGTGCGGGCAGCGTGTGCGGATTCGGCGTTGAGAGTTATCTTCTTGGCCTGAGAGCCGCGCAATCGCTGGCGGCTAAAACCGCAAACAAAGCGTAGTAAAGACGCAGTATATAATTTGCTGGGGTGCGAGCCTAGATTTTTGACTTTTTCTGCTGTAGCGTTGTAGATAGTCTTGTCACAGCGGCACCCCATCAGCTTCTAACCAGAGAGTTCCCATGAACGAAGCCATTAACCTGAACCGCCTGCGCGACCCTGCCTTTACGGAGGAAGTGGACGCGCACAGCGGGCAAAAAGTGTCCACCTGCTATCAGTGCGGCAATTGTACTGCCGGCTGTCCCGCAGGGTTCGTTTACGACATGCAGGTCAACCAGATCATGCGGGCGGTACAGTTGGGCTTGAAGGACGCGGTACTTGATTCGCGCTCCATCTGGATGTGCCTGTCCTGTTCCACCTGTAGCCAGCGGTGTCCCAACAACATCGACGTGGCCGGAGTCATGGAGACCCTGCGCCACATGGCTCGCAAGGAAGGCCGCGTGGCCGTTCCCAAGGTGGAAAAATTCTGGTTTTCCTTCCTGGATACGGTGCGCGCCTTTGGCCGCACCCACGAAATCGGCACCATGGCGCTCTACATGATGCGCTCGCTCCGCGTGTTTACCGACGTTGACCTCGCGCCCGAAGCCCTCAAAAAGGGCAAGCTGGGGCTCAAGCCCCACATTCTGCCGGGCGGGGCAGGGCCGGTTACCCGTATCTTTACGCGCTACAAGGAACGCGCCAAGCGCGAGGGGGTGCGCCCATGAATTTTGCCTACTACCCCGGCTGCTCTGCCCGAGGTTCTTCAAAAGATTACGAAATGTCCACCCAGGCTGTGTGCAAAGCCCTGGACATGAGGCTTGTGGATATTCCCGACTGGAACTGCTGCGGTTCTACCCCGGCCCATGCCGTGGATACGGAACTTTCCGCCGCCCTGTGCGTGCGCAATCTTGATATTGCCGCCCAGCAAAAGGCCGAGATTCTGCTTACCCCCTGCCCCAGCTGCCTTTCAAACCTGCGCATGGCCTCAAAACGCATGGAAAACCCCGCCTTTCGCAGCCGGGTTGACGAACTGCTCGACGGCCCCTCGGCCAAGGAATTTCCGCCTGTCACCTCCGTTATGCAGGGCATTGCCGCGCAGATGGACATGGCAGCCATTGCCGCCCGCGTACGCCAGAGCCTCAAGGGGCTCAAGCTTGTGGCCTACTACGGCTGCCTCATGAGCCGCCCGGCCGAAGTGATGAACTTTGGCGACCCGGAAAATCCCACGCTCATGGAAGAAATGATGTCGGCCTGTGGGGCGGAGATGCTTGATTTTCCGCTCAAGACCGCCTGTTGCGGCGCGTCCTTCGGTATTCCCGAACGCCCCATGACGGCCAAGAATTCGGGCCGCATCCTTGAGCTGGCAACCCGCCTTGGCGCAGATGCCATTTTGGTGGCCTGCCCGCTCTGCCAGATGAACCTTGACCTGCGCCAGGATCAGGCCAGCGCGGCCATGGACACCAAGTTCCGCATGCCGGTGCTCTACTTCACCCAGATGATGGGCATTGCCTTTGATCTGCCGGAAGAAGAACTGGGCCTGAACAAGCTGTGCGTCAGCCCCAACGGCCTTATCCGCAAACTGGGCGAGCTGCGCCGCGAGGAAGCGGCCAAACCCACAGAGCAGAAGGCCAAGGCCGCTGAAGGAGGCAGGTAATGAGAATAGGCGTCTTTATCTGCCACTGCGGCAGCAACATCGCCGGAACCGTCGATTGCGCCCAGGTGGCGGCCATTGCCCGCACCTACCCGGACGTGGTCTATGCCGACGACCCCATGTACACCTGCGCCGAACCGGGGCAGGCGGCCATTGAGGCAGCCATCCACGAGCACAAGCTCGACGGCGTGGTTGTGGCCTCCTGCTCGCCGCGCATGCACGAGCCCACCTTCCGCCGCACGGTGGAACGCGCGGGGCTAAACCGCTACATGCTTGAAATGGCCAACATCCGCGAACACGTTTCGTGGATTGGCAAGGACATGGAAGCCAACACCAACAAGGCTGCCGAACTGGTGCAGCTTGCGGTGGAAAAGCTGCGCAACAACAGACCCCTGCTGGCCAAAAGCTTTGACGTCAACAAGCGCGTGCTTGTCATCGGCGGCGGCGTGGCGGGTATTCAGGCCGCGCTTGACTGTGCCGACGGCGGCATTCAGGTGGTGCTGGTGGAACGCGATGCGACCATCGGCGGCAAGATGGCAAAGCTGGACAAGACCTTCCCCACCGTTGACTGCTCGGCCTGCATCCTCGGCCCCAAGATGGTGGACGTGGCCCAGCACTCCAACATCACGCTCTATGCCTATTCCGAAGTGGAAGACGTTTCGGGCTATGTGGGCAACTTTACGGTAAAAATCCGCAAGCGCACCACCTATGTGGACTGGAGCCTGTGCACAGGCTGCGGCGCATGCACAGAGAAATGCCCGGCCAAGAAAACGCCCGACACCTTCAACGAACTGACGGGCAACACCACGGCAATCACCATTGCCTTTCCGCAGGCCATCCCCAAGAAGGCCGTCATCAATCCGCAATTCTGCCGCCAGCTTCTCAAGGGCAAGTGCGGCGTGTGCGCCAAGGTGTGCCCCACAGGGGCCATCAAGTATGACATGGAAGATGAAGTCATTACCGAAGAAGTGGGCAGCATTGTTGCCGCCACCGGTTATGACCTCATGGACTGGACCGTGTACAAGGAATACGGCGGCGGGGCCTACCCCGACGTTATCACTTCCTTGCAATACGAGCGTTTGCTCTCCGCATCCGGCCCCACGGGCGGGCATGTGAAGCGCCCCTCTGACGGCAGGGAACCCAAGAACATCGTCTTTGTGCAGTGCGTCGGCTCGCGCGACAAATCCGTGGGCCGTCCCTACTGCTCCGGCTTCTGCTGCATGTACACGGCCAAGCAGGCCATCCTGACCAAGGATCACATTCCCGATTCCAAGTCCTTTGTCTTCTACATGGACATCCGCGCTCCAGGGAAGATGTACGACGAGTTTACCCGCCGCGCCATGGAAGAATACGGTACGGAATACATCCGTGGCCGCGTGTCGCAGATTTACCCCGACGGCAACGGCCAGATGACGGTCATGGGCGTGGATACCCTGCTGGGCCAGCCAGTGGAAATCAAGGCCGACCTGGTGGTGCTTGCCGTGGGCGTCGAGGCCAGCAAGGGCTCGCCCCAGCTGGCGGAAAAGCTGCGTATCTCCTACGACAGCTACGGCTTCTTCATGGAAAGCCACGTCAAGCTCAAGCCTGTGGAAACCAATACCGCTGGTGTGTATCTGGCGGGCGTATGCCAGGGGGTCAAGGACATTCCCGCCTCCGTGGCCCAGGGTTCCGCCGCTGCGGCCAAGGTGCTGGCGCTCTTCTCCAAGGACAAGCTTGAAAGCGACCCGCAGATCGCCCAGGTGGACATCCGCCGCTGCGTCAACTGCGGCAAGTGCATCCGCTGCTGCCCCTTCGGAGCCATCAAGGAAGTGGAAATCCGGGGCGAGGGCAAGGCTCAGGTCATCGAGACCGTGTGCCAGGGCTGCGGCCTGTGTACGTCCACCTGTCCGCAGGGGGCCATCCAGCTTTCACACGCTACTGACAACCAGATCCTTGCGGAGGTAAACGCCTTATGCCAGTGCTAAACGGCAAAGAACTGAGAATTGTAGGTTTTCTCTGCAACTGGTGTTCATATGGCGGCGCGGATACTGCCGGTGTGGCCCGCGCCACCCAGCCCACAGACCTGCGCGTCATCCGTGTTCCCTGCTCGGGCCGTATTGACCCGCTGTTCATCGTCAAGGCGCTGCTCAACGGCGCGGACGGAGTGCTGGTTTCCGGCTGCCACCCGCGCGACTGCCACTACGCCGCAGGCAACTTTTATGCCCGCCGCCGCCTTGAGGTGCTCAAGCAGTTCCTGCCCGTGCTGGGCATTGACGAACGCCGCTTTGAATACACCTGGGTTTCGGCCTCCGAAGGCCAGCGCTGGCAACAGGTGGTCACGGTCTTCACCGACCGCATCCACAAGCTCGGCCCCGCGCCCAAGCTGGAAGACCCGGAACCGCTGCTCAAAATCGCCGACATGGCGCTGACCTCCCTGCGCTCCCTTGGCACAGGGCAGAACGCCGCCCTTGCCGACCTGAAAGAAGCCATCAAGGCCAAGCTGCCCGAGCTGGACTGCGTGCTCGGCTGGCAGCAGGGCTATGACGCCGCGCACACCGTGCCCCTGTTCATGAAGACCCCCGAGGACGTGGACAAGCTCGTGTGGGGGCCCTTTAACGTCAACAATCCCGCCGTGTACCTGCCCTCGTTCAAGGGCAAGAAGGTGGGCATTGTGGTCAAGGGCTGCGACTCACGCTCTGTTGTTGAGCTGCTTCAGGAAAACCTGATTCGCCGCGAAGATGTGACCATCTTTGCCCTGCCCTGCGAAGGCACGCTGGACATGGCCCGCGTCAATCAGGATCTGGGCCGCTACACCAAGATTGACGGCGTGACCTACGATGAGGCCGGTGTGACCATCACCGCCGACGGCAAGGATCACCGCTTCTGCATGACCGACTACGCCCAGGGCAAGTGCTACGGCTGCACCACGCCTTCGGCAGTGCTGGCCGACACCCTGCTTGGTCAGCCCGTCAAGGTGGACGGCGCGGCGGGCACCCCGCCGGAACTGGCCCTGCTCGATTCCATGACTCTGGACGAGCGGCTCGCCTTCTGGCGCGGCCAGATGGATCGCTGCCTGCGTTGTTACGCCTGCCGCAATGCCTGCCCCATGTGCGTGTGCCGCGACTACTGCGTGTCAGACAGCCGCGATCCGCACTGGATGACGCAGGAAGACAGCGCCAAGGAAAAACTCTTCTTCCAGACCATCCACGCCATGCATCTGGCTGGCCGCTGCACAGGCTGCGGCGAATGCCAGCGCGCCTGCCCCGTGGGCATTCCCATCCTGGCCCTGCGTCAGCAGATTGCCCGCGCTGTGGCCCAGCTTTTTGACGGCTACCAGCCCGGTCTCAATCCGGATGAAGTGCCGCCCCTGCTGGGCTATGAAGTGGTTGAAAAGAACATTCATGAGAGGGACTGGAAATGAGCATGATCCGCTTTGTTACCCCTGACGGCTTGCCCGCGTTTCTTGCCTACCTCTCGCAGAATGGCCGCCGTGTGCTGGTGCCGGTAGAAAAGCCCGCCAACAAGCGCTCGGTCGTCTTTGAGCCGTGGCAGGAAGGCAAGCCCTTTACCATGGAAAAGGCCACTGTGCCCGCCAAGGAGGCCGTGCTGCCCCAGTGCGAAACCCTGGTGCGCTACAAAAAAACCAAGGATCCTGAAAACCTCGAGCGCGTCACCATGAGCCTGGACGACAAGCCCGAGGCTCAGCCCACCGTGGTTTTTGCCTGCCGTCCCTGCGATGCGCGGGGTTATGCGGTGCTTGACCGCCCCTACCTCAAGGGCCCTTACGCCGATCCTTACTACAAGGCGCGGCGCGAGCAGCTCACGGTGGTTACGCTCACCTGCGGCAGCGGCTGCAACACCTGCTTCTGCCACTGGGTTGGCGGCGGCCCAACCTCACCTGAAGGCTCGGACGTGCTCATGACCGAGATCGAGGGCGGCTACGTGCTGCAAGCCATCACGCCCAAGGGCGAGGAACTGCTGGCTGCGTCTTCCCTCTCGGAAGGTGCCGATCTCTTCCCCAAGGCGGAAGCCGCCCGCAAGGAAGCCTGGGCCAGCCTTGTGCCTGCACCCAACATCAAGAACGCGCCCGAAAAAGTGGCTGCCCGCTTTAACGACACGCAGTTCTGGCAGGATCAGACCGACCGCTGCCTTTCCTGCGGGGCCTGCACCTACTTTTGCCCCACCTGCTACTGCTTCACCATCACCGATGAAGGCGAAGGACTGAGCGAAAAAGGTGGCCGCCGTCTGCGCAGCTGGGACAACTGCATGTCCTCGCTGTTCACCCGCGAGGCCAGCGGCCACAATCCGCGTATGCTCAAGGCATTGCGCATGCGCAACCGCGTTTCGCACAAGTACTCCACCTATCCTGAAAACTGGGGTTCGTTCTCGTGCAGCGGCTGTGGTCGCTGCATCAGCAATTGCCCCGTCTGCGTGGACATCCGCTCCATCGTGCTGGCCGCCATTGAAGACGGCAACGATGAAAAGAAGTCCACGGACAAGTAGGAGCAGACATGGCAACCAAGAAAACTACCGGCAAAGCCACTACCCCCAAGACTGCGCCCCAAAATACCGCCGCGCCTGAAAAGGCCGCTGCAAAGGCAGAACCAGCTGTGGATACCAAGCCAACTGCCGCCGCCAAGCCAGCCGCCAAGCCGGGCCTCAAGCCCGCGCCCGACGGCGGCATGCTGCGCGAAATCACGGCCCGTCCCATGATGCAGGGCAACCCCTACCTGCCCATGCCCGCCACCGTGGCCGAAGTCATACAGGAAACAGGCAACATCAAGACCCTGCGCGTGGTGCTGGACGATGATGCGGCCATGAAGTCCTTTCGCTACGAACCCGGCCAGGTGGGCCAGCTCTCCGTGTTCGGCGCTGGCGAATCCACCTTTGTCATCAACTCGCCGCCGTCGCAGAAGAACTACCTCCAGTTCTCCGTCATGCAGGCGGGCGAAGTGACATCGGCCATCCACAGGCTCTCGCCCGGCGACAAGGTGGGCGTACGCGCCCCTCTGGGTAATTACTTTCCTTATGCCGATTGGAAGGGCAAGGACATCTTCTTTGTGGGCGGCGGCATCGGCATGGCGCCTATTCGCACCATTATGCTGCACGTGCTGGAACACCGCGCCGACTTCGGCAAGGTGAGCCTGCTCTATGGCGCGCGTTCCCCGCGCGACATGGCCTTCAGCTATGAAACGGAAGACTGGCTGCGCCGCGATGATCTGGACTGCACCCTGTGCATCGACGCCCCCTTTGACGGCTGGCCGCACAAGGTGGGCCTGATACCCAACGTGCTGCTCGAACTGAACCCCGATCCCAAAAACTGCGTGGCCGTGCTCTGCGGCCCGCCCATCATGATCAAGTTCACGGTGCAGGCCCTGCAAAAACTCAACTTTGCGCCTGAAAACATCGTGACCACACTTGAAAAACGCATGAAGTGCGGCGTCGGCATCTGCGGGCGCTGCAACATCGGCGGCCGCTACGTCTGCGTGGACGGCCCCGTGTTCACCTGGCAGGAACTGCAGGATCTGCCGCCGGAATTGTAAAGTTCCACGGTAGTTATCATAAGCCTGTTTATGGGGGGCCTCCCTTATGATTGCCCTTGGGCAACCGTAAGGGAGCCTCCCCTTTTTTTGCGCCCATGTGGAGTCCTGCCTGCACACTCGCTCAGATCACTTCCCAAGCTGCTTTTGTCGCTGCTCATTCATTCGGCGACAGTTGACAGGACGGGCGCAGTGGGTCAAGGAAGTACAACGCTTTCTTCAAGGGAGTATTCATGAAAAAGATGCTGATTCTCTGTTGCCTGATGCTTGGACTGCCCGTGGCTGTTCAGGCCGGTAACGACAAGATTGATCCTTCCACGTATATCTGCGCCGAACTCGTCACCCAGCCCATGGCCGAAGGCGGTCAGCCACCCATATTTGAAGGCCTGCAAATTGACGGCTATGTGAGCGCCAAGATGGGCAACCCCATTGCAGACCCGGAAACCCTCGCCCCCATGCTGGGCCAGGTTTACGGCGCCTGCCAGGTTGACCCCACCAAAAAGGTTGCCACCGTTTGGCAGGAAGCCCGCAAGACCTTTCCTGTCGATACAGAGAGCACATGGCGCGCGGACAAGACCCTGTGCAAGGATTACACCGCCAACCCCGATGACGGCAGCGGCTTTGTGATCTGGCTTGACGGCTACAACCGGGGCAAAAGCGGCAAACCTGCCTCAGTGCTTAACAGCGATGACACCCTCAAGACCTACCTTGACGCTTGCAGCCAAAAGCCTGATTCCCTTATGCTGGACGTGCTGGCTGAAAGCGCCAAGTAGCTCGCCCCGCCACAAAAATTTGAAGGCCGCAGATTGCAAAATCTGCGGCCTTTGTTTTTGAGAAAAGGCAAAAAAAGGCATGCTGATTGAAATGCTACCTCCGCATGAAGGCGGCGCAATGCCTGGACTGCTCTAAAAAATAACCATGTAGAGCGGAATGGTGATCATGGAAAGCAATGTGGTCAGGCTGACGGCCTGCGCGCCAAATTCCGGGTCTGTGTGGTAGTGGGCGCTCAAAATAGCCGCCTGGGCCATCACCGGCAGGGATGCCTGGATAATAAAAACCTTGCCCATGAGCGCAGACACCGGAAAGAAATACAGCAGGCCAGTCATCACCAGCGGGCCAAGCATCATGCGCCCCATCGCCAGCAGAACCATATCCTTGCCGATCCTGATACTGCGCAATCCCATGTCGTAGATGGAAATACCAATAAAAATCATGGCCAGCGGCGTAGTGAGATTGCCCAGCGAGCGGGCGACGTTCTGCAAAAATTCGGGCAGTTCAACGCCCAGCATTGTCAGAATCAAGCCCGTAATAAAGCCCATGAAAGGCGGGGAAAACACCTGCCTGACCCGGGTATGCAAAGGGATTTTCCCTCTGTTTTCAGTAATATCGCATGTAATTGAGTAGACCCCCACAGTCCAGAAAAAAACCGTGCTGGCGGCATAGTACAGCAGCACATAGGGGATGGAACTTTCGCCGAACAGCGCCAGATTAACGGGAATACCAATAAAAATGGTATTCGAATTGGCTACACTGGCGCAGAAAAGGCCAAAATGCTGCCTTTTGATGCGTGCCAGCTTGGCAAGCACAATGGCCAGCGCAAAGGTGAGGGTCACCGAGCCCAACGGCAGCAGCGCCCCCTTTGCCAGCATGATCAGATCGTCCCGATGGAACGAGTGCATGATGGTGTACATGAGAAAGGGCGGCAGGGCGATCTGGGTGATCAGACGCGGCAGAACAATTCGGGTTTCCGCGCCAAACCAGTTGCGCGCCGCCAGCATGAACCCAACAAAACCTAACAGCATCAGCCCGAATACACCGCCCAGCGCATGCAAAAACGCCATATGCTTTTATCCTTTCAAAAAGCCCTTCCGCAAGGTTGCGCTCAGGGGCCAGAAAACCCCCACAGGCCAGAAAACAACTCCGGCTCGTGGGGGCTTTGAATCATTTCGGCCAGTTACTTAGATTTCCTTGTAACGCCCGCCATTGGCAGCCGAGCTGACCAGATAGGCATAACGCCGCAGCACTGGGTAGGGGCAATCCTTCTTGGGCACCACAAGGGCGGCGCGCCGCTTGGCAAGCTCGGCCTCGTCCACAAGCAGATCCAGCTTGCGGTTGGGAATGTCGATATGGATGGTATCGCCTTCGTGCACCAGAGCGATAACGCCGCCGTCCGCCGCTTCGGGCGAAATGTGCCCTATGGCCGCGCCATTGGTGCCGCCTGAGAAACGGCCGTCCGTCAGCAGGGCAACATCCTTGCCAAGACCCATGCCTGTGATGGCCGCCGTGGGCGAGAGCATTTCGCGCATGCCCGGGCCGCCGCGCGGGCCTTCGTAACGGATCACAACGCCGTCTCCGGCCTTGATCTTGCCGTCAAGAATGGCCTTCATGGCGTCTTCTTCGGACTCAAACACGCGGGCCGTGACGTCGCGGCACATCATTTCGGGGGCAACAGCGGACTGCTTGACCACAGCGCCCTCGGGCGCCAGGCTGCCGCGCAGAATGGCAATGCCGCCCTGTTTGGAATAGGGATTTTCAACACTGCGGATCACTTCAGGGTTCATGACGCGGGCGTTCATGTCCTTGAGGTTTTCGCCCACGGTCTTGCCTGTGGCGGTCATGCAGTCCTTGTTGATGAGGCCCAGCTTGTCCAGCTCGGTCATGACGGCAGGGATGCCGCCCGCGTTGTCCAGATCAACCATGTAATGCTTGCCCGCCGGGGAAAGCTTGCACAGATTGGGGCTCTTTTTGCTGACTTCGTCAAAAATTTCCAGGCCAAGCTTCAATCCGGCCTCGCCGAACACGGCGGGCAGGTGCAGCACGGTGTTGGTGGAACAGCCAAGGGCCATATCCACGGCCACGGCGTTAGCAATGGACTTGGGCGTTACGATATCCAGCGGGCGGATGTTCTTGTGCAGCAGATCCATAACCCGCATGCCAGCCTTTTTGGCAAGGCGGATGCGCGCGCCGCTCACAGCGGGGATGGTGCCGTTGCCGGGCAGGGCCACGCCAATGGTCTCAGACAGGCAGTTCATGGAATTGGCCGTGAACATGCCCGCGCAGGCGCCGCAGCCGGGACAGGCGCGTTCGGCCATGTATTCCAGCTCTTCTTCTGTCATGGCGCCGCTGCGCACCTTGCCCACGGCTTCAAACACGGTGATGAGATCGCCGCGCTTGCCGGGGCCGATGTCGCCGGGCAGCATGGGGCCGCCGGAAACCAGCACCGAAGGGATGTTCAGGCGCATCATGGCCATGAGCATACCGGGAACGCACTTGTCGCAGTTGGGAATGAACACCAGGGCGTCAAAGGCGTGACCGCGCGCCATAATTTCAATGGAATCCGCGATGAATTCACGCGAGGGCAGGGAAAAACGCATACCCTCATGGTTCATGGCCAGGCCGTCGCACACGGCAATAGCCGGGAACTGCAGCGGCGTACCGCCTGACATACGTACACCGGCCTTGACCGCGTCGGCCAGGCTGTTCAGGTGCATATGCCCGGGAACGACCTCGCTGGCGGCGTTCACAATGCCTACCAGGGGGCGCTCCATTTCTTCTCTGGTGAGGCCCAGAGCATAGAGCAGGGAGCGGTGGGGGGCTTTTTCCAGCCCGGACTTCATTTTTTTGCTGCGTGCTTCATCATCCATGACGGTATCCTTATGGTATGAACAACAAACATTCCTTTTGCGCCCGCAATCGGAATGTGAATCGTACGGTAATTTTTTACGCCCGTAAACACGCCATAGCCGCCCCTGCCGCCCGGCCGAGCTGAATGCGCCGCAACCGGGCGTGTGGGAATCCCCTCGGCTGGGCAGGTATTTTTTCCGCGCGGGCCTCAGCCACTTGAGCGCGCCGTCGAAGTGAGCTAATTTCCTGGCATGCAAAGCTCTACCCCAACTTTGGCACGCCGCTACATATTCAAGCTCGTGGCCAATATCGCTTCCGTCCCGGTCTACCTTGTCATGGAGGCCATTCTGCCCCGCGCTCTCGGGCCGCAGATGTACGGCAATTACAGCTTTGCGACCAACCTCTTCCAGCAGCTTTCCGGCTTTCTGGATATGGGAACCTCCACCTGCTTTTACAATTCCCTTTCGCGCCGTCAGGCAGAGACCGGCCTCATCGGCTTTTACATGCGCGCCACAGCGGCGGTATTCGCCATTATTTTACTGGCCGCAGGCCTGCTGCAAATTCCTGCGGCTGGCGAGCTGCTCATGCCCGATGTGCCCCTGTGGCTTGCGCCGCTGGCAGCCCTGTGGGCTTTTCTGACATGGTGGGGCCGTGTGCTGCGCTCCATGAACGATGCCGTGGGCGCGACTGTTTCTTCCGAAATGGTGCGCACCGTTGTGTCGCTGTTTACGGTGGGCTTGCTGGGGCTCATGTTCTGGGCCGACTGGCTGAACATTCACACGCTTTTTGCCCAGCAATACCTCATGCTCGGGGCAACTGCCCTTGGCTACTGGCTGGTTACGCGCACCTACTGGCGGCAGGCTGGCATTCCCCTGCACTTTCGGCTCACGCCTGAGCAGACGCGCGCCTATGGGCGGGAGTTTTTCAATTACAGCCACCCGCTGTTTGTGCAGGCCCTGCTCTCCTTTTTGCTCCTCACTGCCGAACGCTGGCTGCTGCAATGGTTTGACGGCAGCGTGGAACAAGGCTTTTTTGCCCTTTCCCAAAAAGTCAGCATGGCCTGTTTTCTTTTTGTTTCAGCCATGACGCCTCTGGTCATGCGCGAGCTTTCCATCGCCTGGGGCAACAATGACCGCGAGGCCATGGGCCGCCTGCTCACGCGGTTTGCCCCGCTGCTCTACGTGGTGGCTGCCTATTTTTCGTGCTTTACGCTGGCCGAAGGTTCCGCCCTGGTGAACTTTTTCGGCGGCGCGCAGTTTGCCGCAGCGACCCTGCCTGTGCAGATCATGGCGCTCTACCCCCTGCATCAGGCCTATGGGCAGCTTGCCGGATCAGTCTTTCACGCCACCGGCCGCACCAAGGTGCTGCGCAATATGGCGGCGCTGGAATGCATTTACGGTTTCAGCACGGCGTGGTTTCTGCTTGCGCCGCCGGAATATTTCGGCCTTGGCCTCGGTGCCGTAGGCCTGGCGATCAAAACCGTGTGCGTGCAGATCATCACGGTCAATGTGTATCTTTGGCTGGCCTCACGCTTTATTCCGCTCAAGTTCTGGCGCAATATTGCCCACCAGATATGGAGCCTCGCAATTTTGCTGCTGCTGGCCTTTGGCTGCCGCCAGCTTACGCTCTATCTTGGCATTGGTGATGTGGATTCCTTTCCTCGTTTTCTTGTTTCCGGCGTCATATACACCGCGGCCATCGGGCTGCTCTGCCTGGGCATGCCTGCTGTCATGGGCTTTTCTCGGCAGGAACTGCGCGAAGTATTTATCCGGTTCAGCAAATCCAGGTCACATGGCTAAAACTCAGCTGCACAAAATAGAAAGGCCGGTGACCCCGGCCATCTGATATGCATGATACAGACAAAAAAGGGCCGGAAATCTGGCCCTTTTTATTTACACTGCCGCATCAAGCAGCAAATTGTCCCTATGGATCACCTCAGGGTAGTGCGCATCGCCCAGAATGGCTGCGACCTCATGCCTTTTCAGGCCCATGATTTTTTTCAGATCTGAAGTGCTATAGTTGGTGAGGCCCACGCCGAGGCTTTGCCCTTCGTGCAGCACTCGCACCAGCGCGCCCTGCTGAAAGCTGCCTTCAACACGAAACACGCCGCCGGGCAAAAGGCTGCCGCCCTTGTGCAGGAGGGCCTTGGCCGCTCCAGCGTCCACATGCACGCTGCCCGCTGGATCAGACTGATAGGCCAGCCAGAATTTACGGCGGGGTATGGCATGCCGTGCAGGGCAAACCCATGTGCCGCCCGTAAAGGATTCATGCCCCTGCGGAGCGGGACAAATACCGCTGGCGGCAAAGGCCCGCGTGATGATCTCCGGCTCGCGCCCCGGCAAAATCAGCGTAGGTACGCCAATCTGCGCCGCGCGACGGGCCGCCAGCAGCTTGGAATACATACCGCCGGTGCCTACGGAAGTCTTGCCGCCGCAAAGCTGACCCAGATCAAGGGCCGCCACGTCATCAATGTGATCCATGATGGGAGCGTTGGGGTCTTTTTGCGGATCGGCAGCCAGAACGCCCGAGGCGGACGTGAGATTGATGAAGAGATCCGCCCCGGTCAGATTGACCAGAAGGCTTGCAAGGCAGTCGTTATCGCCGAACTTCAGTTCGCTGATGGACACTGTGTCGTTTTCGTTGACAATGGGCAGCACGCCCCATTCCAGCAGTTCGGCAAACGTATTGCGAGCATTGAGAAAACGCTGACGGGCGCGCAGGTCATCGCGGGTCAGCAGGACCTGAGCAGTGGGCATACGGTGCGCAAAAAACACCTTGTCCCAGCTCTGCATGAGTTGCCCCTGCCCCACTGCTGCCGCAGCCTGACGCGCAGCAAGGCCCGTGGTTTCAACCACATGCCCGCGCGTGGCAAGCGCGGCCCGCCCAGCGGCCACAGCACCGGAAGAAACAAGCACCAGACGGCGCGGCTCCGCGCCCCCCGCGTTGCTGGATGCAGCATCACCCGCAGGCAGCAGGTTGCGCAGATGCGCCAACTGCCCGGCCAGATTCTCCAGCACGGGCATGCTCAGGCCCTGGGCATCGGTGAGTACGGCGCTGCCTACTTTGACGACCACCACCCGGGCCTGGGCAAGCACCCGTGCGCGTTCCTGCCGCCAGTCTTCCGTCGGCGCTGTCATATATGCTCCACAGACCGCTACTCGCGGGTATAGATCACTTCAATTTCGGGGAAGTCCTCTTCCTCATCACCGTCTGTATCGGCAAAATGCAGGATAGGCGCGTGGCTGGCGGTTTCATCGCGCATACGCCACAACTCTTCCACCAGAGGCTCAAGGTCGATGTTGTCCCGCGCGGAAATAAAGAAGATATTCCGGCCATCGGCTTTGGCCCTGTTTTTCAGCTCTTCCAGACGCTCGGGGCTGATGAGGTCGATCTTGTTGACCACCTCGATCTGCTGCCTCTCGCCCAGTTCTTCGTCAAAGCGGCACAGTTCCTCGTTGATGAGGTTAAAGCCCGCCCATGGAGCATCTTCGCCCACATCTTCCACGCTGAGAATATGCACAAGAAAACGTGTGCGCTCCACATGCTTGAGAAAACGCAGCCCAAGGCCCTGGCCTTCGTGCGCGCCCTCAATGAGGCCGGGGATGTCGGCAATGACCATGCGCCTGTCGGGATCCACTTCGTCAATCATAACGCCGAGATTGGGCGTGAGCGTGGTGAAGGGATAGGCCGCGATCTTGGGGCGCGCCGCCGACACCTGCGAAATAAAGGTGGATTTACCCGCATTGGGCAAGCCCAGCAGACCGGCATCTGCCAGAATCTTCAGCTCAAGGCGCAGATTTTTTTCTTCACCCGGTTCACCGGGCTGACAAAACCGCGGTGCGCGCATGGTGGAAGACTTGAAATGTTCGTTGCCCTTGCCGCCGCGTCCGCCGCACGCAACAATAACTTCTGTTTCAGGATCGCTGAGGTCTGCCAGCAGTTCTTCCCCGTCCGGGCCTTCAACAAAAACAAGCGTACCCACCGGCAGGTGCAGCACCATGTCTTCGCCCTTCTTGCCATCGCACTGGCTGCCTTCGCCGGGGCGACCATTGCGAGCCTCGTAAAGGCGCTTGAGGCGAAAGTCGTACAAAGACAGCAAACGGCCATCGGCTTTCAGCAGCACAGAACCGCCGTCACCACCGTTGCCGCCGTCCGGGCCGCCGCGCGGCACAAATTTTTCGCGCCGAAAAGACAAACAACCGTGCCCGCCCTTACCGGCGCGCACCTGAATTCGAGCTTCATCTACAAATCGCATGGGATATCCTTGCGGTCAGTCCGCGCGGCTACGCCTGCAATGCTGGCGCTTGCCGTAATGTATATGGGGCTGCCGTTCCGAAAAACCGCGCAAATATTGCAGCAATGCCGGCCAGCGCCGCACGACAAACACCTGTTTGCCCCACGCTGCCTGCGTTTTCGGTCTGTGGCCTTGCGCCACACGTACCCCAGCACAAACACCGAGAGGGAAGAAGCCTCGCGGCCCCTTCCCTCATCGGCAAATTCCACGCGGCCGCTTAGTCGGCGGCCGCCTCCACATGCACTCGCGTGTGGACGCGACGCTTGCGGAGATACTTCTCAAAGCGCACAACGCCGGCCACTTTGGCGAACAGGGTAAAGTCCCTGCCCATGCCCACGTTCACACCGGGGTAAACGGTAGTGCCGAGCTGACGCACCAGAATATTGCCAGCCAGAACCTTCTGACCGCCAAAACGCTTTACGCCGCGGCGTTGGCCTTCACTGTCGCGACCGTTGCGCGAAGAGCCGCCTGCTTTCTTATGTGCCATGGTAGCCTCCCTGGGGCGCCGACCCTGTGGACCGGCGGGGCAAAGTAAATATCTTTCAACGCGCCCTGAACGAATGCAGAGCTATTGGCAGACCATGCCCGCGGCCTGCCGAACCTCGGCTAAAGCCGGGTTCTAGGCGTTGATGCTCTTAACGCGAATGGTGGTGTAATCCTGGCGATGACCGCGCATCTTGCGCGAGTCATTACGACGCCAGCGCTTGAACACCTTGATCTTTGGGCCGCGCCCGTGATCCACCACTTCCGCCATAACGGCGGCCCCGGCAAGATAGGGAGCGCCGACTTTGCATTCAGCACCGCCGACCATCAGTACCTTGTCCAAGGAAATTTCGCTTCCGGCCTGAACCGCAAGCTTTTCCACAACTACTTTAGAACCTTCTTCGACGCGGTACTGTTTTCCGCCGGTCTCGATAATCGCGTACATATCAACCTCCAAAAAGAGAAAGGCATATTTGCCCCACAGGCCGACAAATGTCAAGCGCGTTTTGCAGAAATTTTTGCAAAACTCGCTACAACAGTCCGCGACTTGCGCGAGTGGCGAGAATACACAACTTCATAGCAGGGAGCAATGTCTTTTTGCACCTGACAACGCGTCGCCCTCCACTTACCTCTTTGAGCGGACTTGCGCAGCCGCAAGCCTGCTGCTAACTGTGGGGCGCATGAACACCGCCCCCACCCAACTCACGCTCGACATCACCGCCCTTTCACACGATGGGCGGGGTATTGCGCGCCTCGCCCCCGAAAATGACCAAATCAGCAGAGGCACAGTCGTCTTTGTGGCAAACGCCCTGCCGGGTCAGCGTGTGTTTGCACATGTGTTGCGGCGCAAGTCTGCTTTTATAGAAGCGGAAGCCGAGACTCTGCTCAGCCAGTCGCCGGACGCAGTCGATCCCATCTGCCCCCACCATGCCGAATGCGGCGGCTGCCCGCTGCAAACCATGCCCTATGCGCAGCAGCTTTACTGGAAGCGCACTCTGGCGGTGGACGCCCTCACGCGCATTGGCAAATTTGACCGCGACCAGATTGAATCGCTTTTGCCGCCCGTCACAGGTTCACCTGCGCTGACGCGGTTTCGCAATAAAATGGAATTTGCCTTCGGGCACGACATGGACAACAAGACCGATTTGAAACTTGGCCTGCGCCGCCGCAATGGCCGCGATGTGGTGGCCGTGCCACACTGCGCCCTCATGCCGCCCGAGGCGCTGCAAATAGTAAGCATGGTGGGCAAACTGGCGGCGGAAAGCGGCTTTGCCGCCTACGCAGCGCCCGATTCCAGGCAAAGCCAGCCTCTTCACCCCACGCACGGCCAGCAAAAGCAGGGACGCCGTGGCGGCATTGCCCGGCGCGCTCCGCGAGATCACGCCATCCCGGTTCACGATGTCGCGGCCAATGGGTTCTGGCGTTTTTTTGTGCTGCGGCGCGGCCTTGCCGCAGACATGCGCACACCGCGCTGGTGGGCCCTGTGCATCACAAGTCCCGGCGATGCCCCGCAGCGCGCTGCCGTGAGGATGCTCGGCAGGGAAGTTCTGGCGGCATTCCCCCAGTTGGCAGCATTTATCCATGAAGAACGCGCCACCGCCGATGCCTTTGCTTTTGGCGAAAAACGCGTGCAGACCCTGGACGAAACTGGCCGGGAAAATCCTGCAGCCACACGGTTGTTTCTGCCTCTCGCCGGCATGAACTTTACCCTCGATGCGTCTTCCTTCTTTCAGGTGAATACCGGCGGCGCGCAGGCACTTGCGCAGGCGGCACAGCGCATGCTTATGCCCGACAGCCCGGCGGAGAACCAACAGAATGCCCGACCCCGGGGACTGCTTGATCTTTATTGTGGCGTTGGCGCACCGGGCCTGTTGCTGGCGCGCCACTATTCCGCCCTGCTGGGCCTGGAGCAGGACAGACGGGCTGTGAAGCTCGCTGCCATAAATGCCAAGTCCAATGACATCAATTACTGCCAGTATGAGGCAGGGGATGCGGTGCACCACCTTGAGCGCCTTGCATCTCTAGATCTTGCCAGCCGCTGGCAAGCAGCAGACTTTGGCGCATCAGCCAACGCCCCGCTGGCAGCGGATGCTCTGGCAGACCCGCCCAGGGCCGGGCTTTCACCCCGCGCGCTGGATGCGCTCATGCAGATCGCGCCAGACAGAGTCCTTTATATATCGTGCAACCCGGCGACGCTCGCGCGCGA
Organism: uncultured Desulfovibrio sp.; assembly: GCF_902477725.1. Taxonomy (NCBI): domain Bacteria; kingdom Pseudomonadati; phylum Thermodesulfobacteriota; class Desulfovibrionia; order Desulfovibrionales; family Desulfovibrionaceae; genus Desulfovibrio; species uncultured Desulfovibrio sp. The sequence goes on from NZ_CABSIF010000001.1 coordinate 274,415, forward strand.
CGCCGCACAGCTGCGCAACAAGTATTCCCTGGAGCGGCTTGAAGCCGTTGACCTTTTTCCCCACACACCGCACCTTGAGTGTCTGAGCCTCTGGCGCAGGCTCGACTGAGCAATAGGTAGACATTTTTTTGCAAATTCACGAGGCTCGATTTTTGGTATCAACAGCCAGTTTTCCGCGTCTGTGGCCCCTAAGGAATGCAGCGTAATCACAAGTTTCCGCCCAAAGTCATTGACGCGTCGGGTCGCCTGTGATAATTTGAACAGCGTTAAGGGGACCATGACGCTTACAGGTTCCAGCCACGTGCGCGGAGGCCTTATGTCGTTCAAGGATTTTCTTAAGCAGCAGCAAACCGGCATGGAAGCCATGGCCAGCACAGGGGTCATTGGCCTGCATCTGGTGAGCGGCCCCGCAGTGGGTTTTGCCATAGGCTACGGCATTGACCACTGGTTTGGCACCAGCCCTTGGGGCAAGCTGGTTTTTCTGTTCATCGGCATTGCGGCGGGTTTTTTGAACGTGTACCGCGACACTCAGGCCCTGCTACGCAAAATGGCGGCGCAGGACGCCCGCCGGAAAGGCCTTGTGCCGGAACAGCAAAGCGAAACGCCCCCAGCGGGGCAAGGCAAAACAAACAGCCGTGCGCAGACTGAAACAGATGATACACAGCCTTGACGCCTGGCTTTGGAGGCGCGGCATAGATCACCCGGCTATCCGTGTTTTGCTGCGTAACGAAATTTTGCTCGCCGCGTGCAGTCTTTTGATCGGCGGGCTGGCCTTTACGGCCACACCCTGGTTTTTCTGGTTTGGAGTGGGCCTGACCATCATGGCCTGGACTTTTTGGGGATTGGCGCGCTTTTTTTTGCGCAAGGGCCTGGGGGATTACAGCACGGCCTTTTTGCGCATAGTACTGGTGCGCTGGATGGGTCGGCTGGTTATAATCGGCGCGCTCCTTTATGTTTCGCTGATTGTGTATCAGGCTCCTGTTTTCGCCATAGTAGGCGGCATGGCCGCATCTGGAGCTTGCGCTCTGGCAAGTTATGCTCTGGCAGCGCGTGGACCGCGAAGCCGGGCAAATTAGCCGGAAAGCCCAACCGGGAAGGCATGATCGCCAGACCGGGGCAAAACAGCCGCACCACGGCAGGGCAAAAGCCCAAGGCCGCAAATTTTGGGGAATGGCCCGCACGGGTCTAACATTAACGCCGCGCTTTGGCGCGTACTCACCAGGAGGCATGGCTCATGGCAGGTGGTTTGCCGCATCCGGTATTGCTCTCCACATTTATGGGCATGGACGAGATCGCCATCGGTGGAACGATGGTGGAATTCAAACATGTGTTCTACTCCTGGGTCTGTATGGCCATTCTGTTCACCGTAGCGTTGATCATGCGCCGTCGGCTGACTATGGTTCCCGGAGGTTTGCAAAACTTTTTCGAAGCCTTGGTGGATACCATCGAGAACTTCATCCTGGCCACCATGGGTGACCATGGACGCAAGTTCGTGGGCCTCCTGGCTGGCATGTTCATTTACATTTTTGGCATGAACCTCATGGGCCTTGTGCCTGGCTTTGACGCGCCTACAGCCAACCTCAACACCACCGTGTGCATGGCGGTGTTTGTGCTTGTGTTCTACAACGCCGTGGGGTTGATCCGCTGGAAGGCGCACTACATCCACCACTTCACCGGCCCCTCCAAGGTGCTCATTCCGCTCATGTTTCCGCTTGAAGTGGTTTCGCACCTTTCGCGCCCGGTTTCGCTTTCTCTCCGTCTTTTCGGCAACATCCGCGGTGAAGAAATCGTTATGGTGCTGTTCTTTGTAATGGCTCCCATACTCGGTACCCTGCCCATCTACGCCCTCTTCCTTTTGGGCAAGACCATGCAGGCTTTCGTGTTCTTCATGCTGACCATGTTCTACATCAAGGGCGCGCTTGAAGCACCCGAGCATTAGGCCGATGGCCACGGGCTGCCTGCGGCCCGCCGAATAAACATCGGCAAATTGCGGGACGTTACACACGACACATAATGGGGAATGGTCGATAACGACCCAACAATACAACAGTGCAAGGAGTGTCTCATGCGTAAGTTTCTGATGATCGCCCTGAACACCGTGGCCCTTCTCGGCATGGCCACCATGGCTTTTGCTGCCAACCAGCTCGACGCCTCGGCTCTGGGCTACACCTGCCTGGCCGCCGCTCTTGGCATCGGCATTGCCGCTTTCGGTTGCGGCATCGGCATGGGTCTTGGTCTGAAGGGCGCCTGCGAAGGCGTTGCCCGCAACCCTGACGTGAGCGGCAAGATCACCGGTACCATGATTCTGGCCTTCGCTTTCATCGAATCGCTGGCCATTTACGCCCTGGTTATCAGCTTCATCCTGCTGTACGCCAACCCCTACGCGTAAGTCCGGATCACATTGATTTGTAAAAAAGGCGGCCCTTGGGTCGCCTTTTTTATTTACAACAGATCATATCTGCTACGTCTGTAACTATCGATTCGAATCCGATACTGCTTCCAACCAGCAATTTTTTGTAATCCAAGCTGCCTGCAACAGTAAAAACCATGAAGACAAAACTTTGCCTCAGTCAGAACACCTGACAAGAAAAGTCGAACAGTGTTGAGTACGCACTTCCACACGAATAGACTTGAGACATAGAGAAAGACCGTTACCTGCCATGCACCAAATACCTTTCCTTGAGTCAGCATTCCGTGAGCTTCGTAAGATGCTTAACCTTTGTTAACTTTTATGGTATAGATTATGTTCTACATCGCTTTTAGAGCCTAACATACTGAAATAACAGATGGCGAACGTGCGCCGCTGTGTTAGCCGCAACTTGCTAAGTGGTGAAATAAATTTTATCAAAAAAGTCAGCAGGAAAAAGCCAAGGTACGGTTCCACCGCCCTTGATACCAGTTGAACATTGCAGGCATAACGTCCTTCTTTTCCTGCTATTTAGCGAAGTTGCCTGCCATGTGCGCCATGTATTCACAAAGCTTGCGCCTGTGTGTATTTCTGCTATAAAATCAAATTCACAAAGTTTGTAACAACAAGACACGCTTGGCATCTCAGAAGGTACAACATGGTCAACCCACCCAAAAGCAAACACATCCCCCGCGCGACTATCCAGCGCCTTGCCACATATGTTCAGGTGCTGGAAAATTTCGCACGTGACAGTGTCGAAGTCATTTCATCCAATCCCCTTGCAGAAGCCTGCGGCGTCAACGGCTCGCAGGTGCGCAAAGACCTTGCTTACTTCGGCGAATTCGGCATCCGTGGCGTTGGCTATCATGTCAAATCGCTCATTGCCGCCATCACCTCATCCTTGGGTGTTGACCGCGAATGGCGAATGGCGCTGATCGGCGTTGGCAACCTCGGCAAGGCTATCCTGAACCACGGCGAGTTTCGCTCCCGCGGATTCAACATTGTGGGCATTTTCGACTGCGATCCCTTCAAAATCGGCGAAATTGTCCACGGTCTTGAAGTGCACTGCACACGCGACCTCAAGGATATGGTGACTGATCTGAACATCGAGATCGGCATCATCACCACCCCGCCGGAGCGGGCGCAGAGGGCCGCACAGCACTTGATGGACGCAGGCATTACCTCCATTCTGAACTTTGCTCCCTCGCGCATCAAGGTGCCGGACAGAATCAACGTGGAGTACGTGGACTTTTTCCACCATCTCTATGCGCTGGCGTTCAACCATCCCCAGACACGGTAATCAAACGTGGCACTCACTTCTGTGACATCCTGGCCAGGGCGCTTTCATGACGCCCTGGCTTTTTTGACCCGGCTTGTACCACCCCGCCCCTGCTGCACCGCTGATTCGCTCAGCGCAGCCATGCCTTTTTTTGCCCCGGTGGGTCTGGTGCTCGGCGCATTTTGTACGGCAGCCGCCTTTCTTTGCTTTTGGTTATTTGAAGCGCCAGACGCTGGCTTTGCAGGCCGCTGCATTGTTGCCGCCCTGGCCGCCTGGGCCTGGATGCTTTGCGAAATATGGGCAACGCGTGGCCTGCACTGGGACGGATTATCAGACCTTGGCGATGCGGTGAGCAGCGGCGCCAGCGGTGAACGCTTCTGGGCTGTACTGCGCGACAGCCGCCTTGGCGCATTTGGTGCCCTGCATCTGCTTGTTGCCTTCAGCGGATTGTGGCTGGCCCTTACATGGCACTTTTCCACCGGCCAGTGGATTGCCCCCCTGCTCGCGCCAGCCTGGGGCCGGGCAGCCTGCATCTGGCTGGCAGCATATACTGTGCCGCATGATGAACGCTCTCTCGGCGGTCTGGCCTGCGCTGGCTCAAGCCCGCAACTGGCCCGCGGGCAAGTTGTGCTGGCAACGGGCATGCTTGTGCTGGTTTTGCTGCTGGGCAATTGCCCTTTCTGGCGCTTGCCCCTGCTGGCCTTTGGCCAATTTTTGCTGATCCACAGCATGATTGACACTACGCGGGAACACGGCGGAGTTTCCGGCGATTTTCTTGGCGCGTGCATTCAGTGGAGCCAGTTGTGGTTCCTGTTGGTAACAGTGTAAACTGAGTCTGCCTGACGCAAACGACCGGGTTTGCCCCGGAATAACCAAGGAGCCAGCTATGGATTTTAAAGCGCTCGCGGAAGCGGCCCGCACCTGCCGCCGCTTTTATGAAGACCAGCCGCTTGGCATGGCCGACCTGGAATGGCTTGTGGACTGCGCACGCCTCGCCCCCTCCGCCAAAAACGGACAGGAACTGCGCTTCATGCTTGTGAGCAACGGCGAAACCTGCCAGAAGCTGTTCGCTCTCACCCGCTGGGCGGGCGCGCTGAAAGACTGGGGCGGCCCTCACTCCGGTGATCGCCCCACAGCTTTTGTGGCCATTCTTATGCCCAAGACCGGCAAGGAACTGACCTGCATGGATGTGGGCATCGCGGCCCAGACCATCCAGCTTGCCGCCACCAGCCGAAACTGGGGCTGCTGCATGATCCAGTCTTTTGACCATCAGGCCGCTCCCTCCCTGCTGAACGTGCCGGAAGACATGAAAATCGCTCTGGTGCTGGGCCTTGGCGTTGCCAAGGAAAAGCGCGTAGTGGCCCCCATGCCCGAGGGCGGCGCAACTGCCTACTGGCGCGATGCCGAAGGCGTCCATTATGTGCCGAAGCGGAGTCTTGAAGACCTGATCGTTGCACGATTCTAGGCATTATTGCCTGAGTTGAAGACAAAAATCGCGGCTGAGCTTGCCTCTGCCGCGATTTTTTTAATTTTCGGAGCGTTCCCTGTTCAGCCAGCGTGCTCCACAAGCCACTGGCCGAGCAACTGGGCAAGAGCTGTATCGCCGTTGGCATAAGCCGCACGGCGCGCCTGCTGCACACGGGCCTTTGCCGCTGCCGGGTCGCACATGCCGCCCTCGAATACGGCCTGGGGATCAAGCTGCGACAACGCTTTGCACACCCTTGGGTCGGGCATGAGCCGCAGACATTCCATAAGCGTGCCTGTTGCGGCAACAAGGTCGCCCGCCTGCTCTTGATGCCGTGCAAGCAAGAGCCAGCCCTCAAGCCAAAGAGGTTCGACACGCAACAAAGCCTTGCAGGCTTCGCTGTTAAAGGGCTTGCCGCAGAACTCCGCGCTGATGCGCTGCTGCTGTTCCTCGGGCAACACCATCCAGGTATCGAGATTTTCACCAATACGCAGGTCGTATCCGTCCAGTTTTGCCAGCACGTGTTCATCAGGGCGCACTGCCCCGCCTTTACGCTGCATGAGCAGGGTGCAATTTTCCCTGTCATGGGCAAAGCGGCCCGGCGTCCGGCTTGTATGATGGTAAATGATGCTGCGGCTCTCCACACGCAGTTTTAGTCCCTGCGCGCGCAGGGCAAAACACAGGTCAATGTCCTCAAATCCGTTGCGAAACCCTTCATGGAAGCCGCCGCAGGATTCAAACTGCGTTTTGCGCAGCATTATGGCCGCGCCGGTGATGGCCTGCAGGGGATGGGGTTTGCGGGCTGCGGCAAAGCTGCCGGGCAGGTGCTCGTAGAGGTGCCCCACCGCATTGAAGGGATTCACGTAGATGCCGCAGTGCTGCACGGTGCCGTCAGGATACAGCAACAACGGCCCAGCCGCGCCAATCCGGGGATCAGCCATGACCGCTCGCAAAGGCGACAGCCAGTCAGGGGTAAGCGTGGTGTCGTTGTTGAGAAAAAACAGCAGATCACCGCCCGCCGCCTGAGCCCCGGCATTGCAGCCTCTGGCGAAACCCACATTTTCAGCCATGCGCACGGTCTTGAATGCCGTGCCGAACAGAGCCTCGCCCAAGGGTTCAAGTTCAGAAGCCGTGGCGTCTGTGGAGTGGTTGTCCACAACCACCACTTCCATGTTCTCTCCAGCGGAATGCTCGGCCAGCGAACGCAGGCAAGGCTCTGTCATATCCCAGAGGTTCCAGACAGGAATGACCACAGAAACACGACTTGCTTCCGACATTTCAGCACCTCCGGGCATCAGCGCCCCTGAGCAAAACGGGCGGCAGCCGCCACGAAATTGGGGGCCCAACAGGGGACTGCCGGGGCAAAAATATGCGTGTACGAAGCCCAGACATTCTGCCGCAACAGCCCGTCCAAAGCGGGCGCGCTGGTCAGCTTGGCAGTTTCGCCTTTTTTCTGCCCGTCCGGCTCTGCCTCACGTCCCATGCCTTGCCCTTTGCGCAGGCGCAGGCCGTGCCGGGGCGCAGCGCCCTGCCAGCAGCAGCGCGAATAATGAAATTCGTGCCCCAGAATTTCCAGCCCTTTGGGGAAAAATGGATTTTCCTCCACCACTGTTCCGTGCACGTAGCCGAGGCCCTGTGGTTTGCCGCAAAACTGGGCAACAACGGGGAAGATATTGCTCATGGGCCAAAGCACGCCCTCGCGTTCTATGCCTTGCGCCAGCAACATAAAACCACCACATTCTGCATAGATGGGCAGGCCAGCCCCAGCCCATGCGGCCAGGGTACGCAGGTGGGGCGAAGCGCTGAGGTCCGCAGCGCAGTCTTCGGGGAAGCCCCCGCCCAGGTAGAGGCCGTCTATTGCTCCAGCCTCGTCATGCTGCAGTTTTTCGCCGCGCAGTACGGGCCAGACGCCGGAATGCGGCCCCACAATCTCAAGCCGCACCAGTTCCGCACCAGCGCGCTCCAGGGCTTCAAGATTTTCTTCATAATAAAACCACAGGGCGCTGTCGCGCACATAGGCTATGCGAGGACGGCGGACTGGCATGGAGGCCTGTACATCGGGCAACCTGCCGCCCGAATTTTCAGCCGAAGCTGGGGTGTCCGGTAGCGGCGCTTCCACAGAACTGAAACATTCCGCCGCCGCACCCTCTACCGCTTCTGTCGTTCCATTGGCAGTCCAAAACGGCTCTGCGTGCTCAGGCCAGGGATCGGCAATGGCGGCCGCACGAGCCGCAGCCATCACGGCGTCAAGATTGAGGTGTTCGGCCACAAAGCTGCCAAGCTTGTCGAGCACGGCTCGGGCCTCGGGTGAAAGTTCATCGCCGCAGGAGGCAATGCCCATGTGGCGCTCGGGCAGCGGGTTATCTTTCAGACGCGGCAAGGCCCCAAGCACTGCCACATCCGTATATTCCTCAATAACCTTGCGCAGCAGGGCCTCGTGCCGCGCCGTGCCCACCTGATTGAGCACCACGCCCGCAAACTGCAGCCCCGGCTCAAAGGTTGTCATGCCATGCACCAGTGCCGCTGCCGTGCGCGTCATCTTTGTGCAGTTGATGCTAAGGATGATGGGGCAGCCAAGCATACGCGCCAGCTCCGCTGTGGAGCATGAGCCAGCCACGTCCATGCCGTCAAAAAGCCCCCGGTTGCCTTCAATCATGCCAAGCACTTCTGTTGCGCCGCTTTGCGCCTGTGTTTTGCGCATGGCGTGCGCAAACAGAGCCTTGAGGCGTTCCGGCTGGAGCATGTAGGGATCAAGATTGGTGGCGGGCCTTCCGGCGGCCATGGTCAGCCACGCGGCGTCAATGTAGTCCGGCCCTTTTTTGAAGGGCTTGACCGTATGCCCCTGCGCGGCAAGCGCGCGCGTGAGCCCCAGAGAGAGCAATGTTTTGCCGCCGCCGCCAGAAAGAGCCGATACGCACAGCCGGGGCATGGATGCCGCCGCTAAACCGCAGGTGGCTTGAGAGAGGTCGGATTGTGGCAAGGAGTCCTGCATGCGGGGCCCTGTGGAGCAGTGCTCTCAAGGTATTGCGTCCATCAGTTTGCACAGATATGGCGCAGTTTTTGGTATCAAAGGCTTGCGGCCCGGCCGGAACGCGAAAATCCACGCTGACCAGGCCGGGCCGCACACCTGACAGCGCCAGGCACAAAAGCCATTTATCACAGTGCAGTTTCGAGCACTGACTGCGCGCTGCCCTAGTGTTTGAAGGAACGCTGCCCCGTAAACACCATGGCAACCTGCGGCTTGGCCTCGTTGCAGGCCATGATCACTTCGGCATCGCGCATGGAGCCGCCGGGCTGGGCAATGGCCGCAACGCCCTGGGCCACCGCCACGTCCACCCCGTCACGGAAGGGGAAGAACCCGTCCGAAACAAGCGCAGACCCGGCCAACCCGCCGTGGGAGGCTTCGGTGCGGCTTTCAATATCCGCAAGCTTGGCGGCCATAGCCGCATCGGTGGTGGCTTTTTCCTTGAGTTCATAGAGCGACAGGCCGAGTTCGCGGAAGGCAAGCGTGTCTGCATACTTGGTATGCGCCTTGTGGATGGCGAGTTCCACGCAGCCCACGCGATCCTGTTCGCCCGTGCCGATGGCAAGTGTGGCACCATCGCGCACAAAAATGACGGAATTGGACGTAACCCCGGCTTCCACTGCCCAGGCAAAGCGCAGGTCGTCCAGTTCCTGCTTGCTGGGAGCGCGGGCGGCCACAGAAACGCCTTCCTTGGTGGTGGCGGTGGCGGGCAAAAAGTCCTTGGCTTCAAGAATGCGGTTCACAAAGGACTTCTGCACAATGATGCCGCCGTCAGCCAGGCTCTTGATATCCAGAAACGCCGAGCCGGTCAGTTCTTCAAGCCGCCCAAGGCCGGGCAGTTCCATGATGCGCAGATTCTTGCGTCCCTTGAGTATCTCCACGACGCCTTCTTCAAAGGCGGGAGCGGCAACCACTTCAAAATAGTTGGCGGCGACAATTTCCGCAGCTTCACGGGTAAAGGGACGGTTAACAACCACGGCCCCGCCAAAGGCGGCGATGCGGTCGCACCAGAAGGCCTTTTCAAGGGCCGCAGCAATGCCGTCATTGCTCCAGGCCGCGCCGCTGGGATTGTTGTGCTTCAGAATCACCGCCGCGGGGCGTTCGGTGAGGTACTGCAAAATATTGGCCCCGTTGTCCACGTCCGTGAGGTTGGTCTTGCCGGGGTGCTTGCCTGCCTGAATCATCTGGCTTTCGGTAAGCGCGGAAACAATGCCATTGCCGGGGCCGCGCCAGTTCAGACCGCCACACGTAATGGTGCCTTCCTTAAGAGCGTAGAGGGCTGCGGGCTGGTCGGGATTTTCGCCGTAGCGCAGGCCCTTCTCCTCGTTGTCCAGCGTCCAGGTGCGCTTTTGGTAGACGAGTTTTTCATCGCCCAGAATGATGGTCATGGTGTCAGGGAAAGCGTCCTTGTGGACGGTGCTGTACATGGACTTGAGATCCGACATGCTTGCCTCCAGATGTTCGCCGATCAAGTGAGGCATTCGCATACCATAAAACATGCCGGACAACCAGCCCCGATTCGCTGCTGGCGGCGGTTGGGGCGGCCTGGAGGTTGCTACTTGCAAAGCCCAATGGTTAGACGCCACGCCAGATAAAAATTGCGCACCACCGAGAATACGCCCTTATGACACTCGACCCGCAGCAGCCGCAGCCTGACGCCGCCTGACCAGCAGCTTGGCGGCAAACCTGCCCGGATTACAATGACTGGGCCGGAGCACGTTTGTTGTCAGGCAAGGAAGGCGCACGGATGGTAAGGGGAGTGTACTCTTATGGTACTCGACCCGCAGCAGTCGCAGCCTGACGCCGCCTGACGGCAAACCTGCCCGGCCTTCGCCCGCGTTGACGAAATTCCATGTGCACACTACAGTACCTCGTTACATGGGAGGTAATATGGAAAAGCTGCTTGTCAGGCTGGCCCAGCAATTGGACGCCATTGACGAAGCCTCGCTTATGTCGTTGTGGAGCAAGTATGCCACGACGGCCAGCCGCTTTGAACCCACCAAGCGGTGGGAGGAAGCTACGCTCGTATTTTCGCTGATTCAGGCCAAACGCTGGAAAAACCAGCTTTTTAACTATCATTGGGCCAGGCAGGCGCAGCCGCTTGGCAAGGTGCCTGAAGGCGCGGTCAATCCCATGCCGGAATTTGAGCTTGAGGGCCCGGAGGCCGCCCCGGCGGCCAGCAAGTGCAGGGTGCTTGAATTTAAGCCCTCCAGATCGAGCGAAAAGGAACAGACTGACCCCAAGCCCGAAAGTTGACGCGCATGCAGGTTGGATGGCTCTGGATGGTCATTTGACTTGCAGTTGCATACGGGATACGTATCATCAAAGGCTTTGCGTCCCGCTTTAGCGGCAGTGGGGCCGTAGGGTAGATTCCCTTCGGTCGATCTGTTGCGTCCGGCGTATGAACGCGCCTTACATCACCCGCCGTTGCGCGGCGGCATTGCAGGCAGGTAACACCATGGCGAATACGGTCATCATCGGCGCTCAGTGGGGCGACGAGGGCAAGGGCAAGATTGTTGATATGCTGAGCGCCCAGAGCCGCGTTATCGTCCGCTTTCAGGGCGGCAACAACGCAGGGCACACCATCAAGGTGCAGGGCGAAGAAACCATTCTTCACCTTATCCCTTCCGGCATACTGCACGAAAACAAAATTTGCCTCATCGGCAACGGCGTTGTGCTCGACCCGCATGTGTTCCTGGAAGAAGTGGATCACCTTGCCGCCAGGGGCATTGACGTTTCACCCGCGCGTCTTGGCATCAGCAAAAAGACCCATCTGATCATGCCGTACCACAAAAGCCTGGATCAGGCCCGTGAAGCCAAGCGCGCCGGACACAAGATCGGCACCACTGGCCGCGGCATCGGTCCCTGCTACGAAGACAAGGCCGCCCGGGTGGGCCTGCGCGCAGGCGACCTGACCGACCCTGATCTTGTTCGCGCCAAGGTGGCCCACGCCCTGCAGGAAAAAAACGTTCTGCTGCGCGACCTCTACAAATTTGAACCTCTCGATGCAAATACCGTGAGTGAAGAGCTGCTGGCTCTTGCGCCCCGCCTTGTTCCCTACCTCACCGAGGTGGAAGAACGCATGCAGGAAGTGCAGGCCGAAGGCGGCGATATCCTTTTTGAAGGTGCTCAGGGCATCCACCTTGATATCGACCACGGCACATACCCCTTTGTGACCTCGTCCAATACGGTGGCGGGCAATGCATCGGCTGGCTGCGGCATTGCGCCCTCGGCCCTGAACCGCATTGTGGGCATCGTCAAAGCCTACACCACGCGCGTGGGTTCCGGTCCCTTCCCCACTGAACTGCTGGACGACACCGGCAGCTACCTGCGCACGCAGGGTCATGAATTCGGCGCCACCACGGGCCGTCCCCGCCGTTGCGGCTGGCTGGATGCCGTGGTGCTGCGCGAAAGCGTTCGCCTGAACGGGCTTACGGACATTGCCCTGACCAAGCTTGACGTGTTGCAGAACCTGCCGGTGCTGAAAATCTGCGTTGCCTACGAGTACAAGGGCAAACGCCTGAGCTACCTGCCGCAGGAAGAATGCTCCCTTGGCGGCGTAACGCCCATCTACGAAGAAATGCCCGGCTTTGAAGAAGACATCACCCAGTGCGCCAGCTATGAAGAGCTGCCCGCCACTGTGCGCGCCTATATCGCCCGCATTGAAGAGCTGACGGGCGTCAAGGTTTCGCTGGTTTCGGTGGGCGCTGACCGCCGCCAGACCATCGTGCGCTAGGAGGCGGAGCGGCCTTACAGGTCATGAATACCCTGCTGCCCGCCATAGCTGATGCCGCCTTTGACCGGCTGAAGAGCGTACTCGACAATCTGGGTGCGACTCCGCCGCAGGTATTGCTGCTTGAGGGCGGCAGCGAGGCCCAGCGCCTTGATACGGCACGTTACTGGGCCGCCCGCGTCAACTGCCCGCAGGCGGAAACATCGGGCGCTCCCTGCCTGACCTGCCCCGTGTGCATGCAGATTGCCGCTGGCGAGCATCTGGATCTGGCAGCGTATGATGGTCGCATAAGCAACCGTGAAGATGAAGAAACCCCTGGCCCTGTCCGTGCGTTCAACATGGAACGCGTGCGCGAACTCAAGGTTCGCCTGCGGGATGCTCCGCACGGACAGGGGCGCAGGGTTGTTATACTCATGGGGCTCAGCCTCACCCGCGACGAAGCTTCCAACGCCCTACTCAAGGCCCTGGAAGAACCCTCGAGCACCACTGTCTTCATTCTGCTTGCACCCCAGCGCGAACAGCTCTTGCCTACCCTGGTTTCCCGCTCATTCTGTCTCACTTTGCCGTGGCCTGACAGCCGCGCAGATGATGAAGACATGCGCCCCTGGGAAGACGCCCTTGCGCAATTTCTTGTTCAGGGGCAAGGTTTTTTTGACCGTGTTGCTGCCAAGGGAGCCATCGACGCAGCAGGCGCAACCCGTTTACTGCTGTGCTGCCAAAAGGCCATGAGCAGGATACTTTCAGACAGGCAAGACCCGGCGCGCCCGCTGGACGCGGCCTTGGAGGGACTGCGCGGCAAGGCCCGCGCGGTAGCCTGCCAATGGTTTGCCGAAGCCCAGGATGCCCTGAACTACGGAGTTACTCCGGCCAGGATCCTTGAGGCGCTGGCGGCACGACTTTTTGCCTTGCGGCGTATGGCGGGTCAATCGTAACAGGCGTTTTGCGTCACTGGGTTTACGCATATGGGCAACAGGCATTTTTTCCTTCTTACGCTCCTGTTCTGCTTTGCCTTATTGTGCCCGCTGCAGATCACTGTCCATCCAGCTTTAGCTGATCAGCAGCGCACCGTGCGTGTGGCGCTCCCCCCCATTTCGCAGTTCAACCGCGTAGAAGATGGGCAGGTTGTGGGGTACATTCCCGACTATCTGACCCAGCTCACCCGCTATACGGGATGGAACATAGTTTACGTTGTTGAAAAAGACTGGGCCGCCTGCCTAGCCGCGCTGGATAAAGGCGAGGTCGACATCTGCGCGCCCGCCCGGTATTCGGCTGAACGCGCCCGCCAGTATCTCTACTGCGCATACCCCGGCGGCACTTCCTATACGGCCATTCTGGCCCCCAATGATTCACCGGTTATTTACGATGATCTGGAAAGCCTCGCGCAATTACGCGTGGGGAGCATGGGCAACCCCATCTGGCTTAAGGATTTTGCTGACTTCATCAGGCAGCGCGGTGGCACAATGCCCACCATTGTGGAGTACCCCGGCAGGGAAGAGCTGCGGGAAGCCATGCATTCCGGTCAGGTGGACGCCATTCTGGAAACCGTACTCTCGTTACGAAATGACGAAAAAATTCTGGCAAAGTGCAAGCTCACGCCTTTTTTTTACATAGGTTCACTTAAAAACCCAAAACTTATGCAGGAACTTGAGCAGGCCGTGGTGCAGCTCAAGATGGAGCAACCCGATCTGGAGTATCGCCTGGGGCGCATGTATCTTCCGCGCATGTTTCAGACGCCGCTTTCACGGGCGGAACTGACTTACATTGCCCAGCAGCCGCCCCTGCGCGTGGGCTATGATCCTGACCGCAAGCCCCATTCGTGGCAGGACCCTGTGACCGGGAACGCACGTGGCATCCTCCCGGACATCCTCCGGGATGCAGCAGCGCGCAGCGGTTTGCAGGTTACTTTTGAGCCCTATACTGCACACCCCGCAAATTTTACAGAGGCCTATACCCAGAACAAGCTGGATATGGCCTTTGGTTCGTTTCCCTCTTCAGCTCTTCAATCCCACAAGAATTTTCGCCTGACCGCGCCGCTGACGCGCAGCAGCCTGTATCTATACGCCAAGCCTGACGTAAAACTGGAACAAGAGACGTTATTTACACTGGCTGTACCGACAAGCATCTATAATGCGGCAGAGTACGCCTCCCGCACGTTTCCCAATGCGGTAATTAAGCTTTTTTCTGATGAGGAAGCATGCCTGACTGCCACTGGCCGACGCGAAGCCAACGCGGTTCTGGGCAATTCCATGGTTCTCAATAACCTTACGAGCTCCCCGCGTTTCAGCGAGTTCAATCCTGTCACCAGCTACAGCGATATTGAAGAAGCGCGCCTGACCATCAGGCCGGGGCTGCCCGATATGTTGCTGGGCATTTTGAACAACCTTCTGCTGACCATTGATGAAAAGAGCCGAACCCAGATCATTTCCAGCAATATAGCAGCGGCAGCTACTTCGCCGACATTGGCGGATATTGTGTATGAAAACCGCTCGCTGCTGATGGTTGTAGCCGAGCTGATGCTCTTTGTTTCGGCTCTTGTTGCCTACGCCCTGCACCTTCGCCGCAAAACCCTGTCAAACCAGATGGCCAGCGAGCAGCGCCTTGCCCACATAGCCGACAACATCAACGGCGGAGTCATCAGCATATCTACACAGCTTCCTTTGCAGATTCTTGATGCCAACAACGGATTCTGGCAGTTGCTCGGCTACGAGGCCGACAAACCGCAGACTACCGCGTTTATTGATCTGCTGCATGCGGACGATGCAAAAAAGCTGCTGGACATGCTGGCAGACAAAAAAAACGGCCCTGTGACAAACACCATGGAACTGAGGCTGCGCCACAAGGATGGCCAATGGCTGCCCCTGTTGTTGCGCGGTACATTTTCCGGTGATGAGAATGCTCACCGCTCCATTGATTGCGTGGTGGTGGACATCACCGAGCAAAAACGCATGCAGGAAGAGCTTGAGCAGGAAAAGGAGCGCTACCGGATTCTACTTGAGCAATCGCAGGACATTTTTTTCGATGTGGATACAGAAAAACGCCAGTTCCGCTGTTCGCCCAACTTTTTGCTGAAGTTCGGCAGGGAGGCCACGCCCCTCTTTAACGAAACCGGCCGACCGAACAACAGGCATATCATCCATCCTGAAGACCTGCCCGCCCTCAACGAACTGCGGCGGCGCATCCGCAGCGGCAACCCGACTGCTTTTGCAGTCATGCGCATCCCCACAGCCGAGGGGCGCTACATCTGGTGCCGAGTGCAGGCCACACGTATCAGCAAGCAAGACGCCCCCTTGCGCCTTGTAGGAAAAATTGTTGATATTGATGAAGAAGTGAGACGCCGTGCCGAGCTTGAGCGCCGCACCCAGCGCGACAGTTTGACTGATCTGCTGAACAAGACCGCCTTCCGCGACAAAATCTGCGCAGCCATGCCTGCAAAACCGCAGCAGGATAGAACTGATGCGCTCCTGTTCCTTGACCTGGATAATTTCAAGCTGATCAACGACACCTTTGGGCATGTCAGAGGCGATGCCGCCCTGCTCGAAGCCAGCGATGCCCTCAAACGCATCTTTCGCAACGCTGATGCTGTGGGCCGTTTCGGCGGCGATGAATTCTGCGTTTTTGTCAGGGACATCACGCGCGCGGCACTCAAGGAGCGGGCCGAGGCCCTGCTTTTAGAACTTCACAAATTTATTGAGCATGATGGACAGAGTGTAGAGATCACCACCAGCATAGGCATCTATCTCTTTGACGGCACCGAGGCGTCTTACGATGTGGCCTTGCACCGCGCGGACAATGCGCAGTATCTGGCAAAACAGGCTGGCAAGAACTGCTACCGCTTTTATGATGAAACCCCTGAAGCCTGGACAGACGAAACGGATACAGCCAAACAACTCAGCTAAGGCACGGGACACAATCCCTGCAATGGACTTTTATAAATAAAAAGGCTTCCCGCCACGTGGGAAGCCTTTTTATTTGCGCCACAAATTTCGGCGCGCGCGGGGTTGGAAGGAAGTTTGTTCGATTGGGCATTCACTCCCGGCTCTGGTTCGAGCCGTCAGGTCAGCCGATAAAATTTACCATTCTCAACGCTCGTCAACATTTTGCTGCAAGCGCCAAGCATTGGACTTTTGTTACTTCCACAGACTGCTGTACTTGGCGGCTATACCGTCAGTACGCTCCACCAGTTTGTCCACCAGACCGTCCACATCTTCCACGCTCGCCGTGCCAAGATCCCGGGCCAGCAGGTAGCCAAGGTAACCACGGCCCTGCTTGAACACCCAGCATACCGAATACACAGAACCCACAGCGGGGCGACCGGCAAATTCAGGCTGCGTGCTCACCATGACGTAGAGCTTGGGGATGTCTTTTTCTTCATCATCATTGAGGGTGAACAGACTGCTCTGGTTGAAGCGCTCCTTGAGCTTGGTGCCGAGGCGCGCGCCAATGCTGTCTGTGCCTTCCAGCGACACACTGACCGTGGTCACGCGGTCAACGGTCTTTTCGGGCTTGTCCTGCACGGGTTTGCCTGCCTGTGGGGCAGCCGCAAAGGCCGCGCCTGTGAGCGCCAGAATGCATATCAGGGTAAAAACGCCAAAAAAATTTTTCATGTCTATCCCTCAATTTCAGAATATACCCGCTGTCAGCGAATGCCGGGGCAAGGCCACCAGAACGCCCGCAGGAAACTGATTTATTCTTGACCTTGATCCATTCTATATAATCTTTAGAAAAAGGTGAAGCGGGTATTTTTTCATGCGCAAACTGGCAAAAATGTATATAGTCCGCGCCCTGACCCGATTTGCCTTGCCTGCCGCCATTTTGCCGCACTCAAGTCCATCGGGGTAATGACACCGATCAAAGGATTTTTTTATGAAGCACATTCTTTTACTGCTGGCTTTCGGCGCCGGTTGCTGCCTCCCGGTGCAGGCGGGTATAAATACCTTGTTGCGGCGCTTTCTGGGCGAACCCATGCAGGCCGCGCTTGTTTCATTTGCTGTGGGCACGGTGGCACTGTGGGTGTACAGTCTGGCGGCACGGCACACATGGCCTTCCATTTCTCAGCTTTCCGCTGTTCCGTGGTGGATGTGGACAGGCGGCGTGCTTGGCGCAATTTTTGTGAGTTGCACCATCTTTCTTGCGCCCCGGCTGGGCGCTGCCACCATGACTGCCGTCATGTTGTCGGGCCAGTTGGTGGCCTCTGTGCTGCTTGACCATTATGCCCTTGTGGGCTTTCCCGAACACCCCGTTTCACCACTGCGCCTTGCGGGCATTGCCCTGCTTTTTGCGGGCGCGTGGCTTGTGCGGGTGTTTTAACACAAGCAGAACCCAGCACAGGGCTTTCACTGCGCGCGCCATCTTGAGCTGTGCCGCACTAAGGGCTACAGTATCTGCAAATTGCCGCATCACAAGGAACATGCCATGCAAAGAACCCTTATCATAGACGCCCTCGCAGCAACTGAAGCACAAGCCTCCATCACCATTTGCGGCTGGATCCGCACCCGCCGCGATGCCAAGGAATTTTCTTTTGTGGAGGTCAACGACGGCTCCTGCCTCGGCAACATGCAGTGCATTGTTGACGCGGGCACCCCCGCCCACGAGCAACTGGATCAGGCCGCCACGGGCGCTGCCATCAGCATTACAGGCGAGCTTGTGGCCTCGCCCGGCAAGGGGCAGCTGTGGGAAATCAGGGCGCAGAGCGTCACTGTTTTCGGCCTGGCTGATCCCGAAACTTTCCCTTTGCAGAAAAAACGCCATTCTGATGAATTTTTGCGCACAATTGCGCACCTGCGTTCCCGCACCAACAAATATGGCGCGGCCTTCCGCATCCGTTCCGAAGCGGGCCAGGCTGTGCATCAGTTTTTCCAGAGCCGCCGTTTTTCATGGGTGCATACCCCGGTGCTCACCGGGGCGGACTGCGAGGGCGCGGGCGAAATGTTCCGCGTCACCAGCCTTGAACCCGGCGACAAGGATGTGGCCGCCGATTTTTTTGGCCGGCAGTGCAATCTGACTGTTTCCGGTCAGCTTGAGGCCGAGGCCCTCGCCATGGGTCTTGGGCGCGTGTACACATTCGGCCCCACCTTCCGCGCCGAAAATTCCAATACGCCGCGCCACGCCGCCGAGTTCTGGATGATTGAGCCGGAAATGGCCTTTGCCGACCTGCAAGACCTCATGGAACTGGGCGAAAGCCTTACCCGTCATGTGATCGAACACGCCCTCGCCCACTGCGAATCCGACCTCAAACTCTTTGACAGCTTTGTGGACAAGGGCCTCATTGAGCGCCTCAAGGGCATGGTGGCTGCGCCCTTTGCCCGCGTTTCGTACACGGAAGCCGTGGAAATTTTGCAAAAATGCGGCAAGGAATTTGCCTTCCCTGTTTCATTCGGCACAGACCTTCAAACCGAGCACGAACGCTATCTGGCTGAAGAGCATTTTAAAAAGCCTGTGGCTGTGTATGATTACCCCAAGGAAATCAAAGCATTCTACATGCGCCAGAACGACGACGGCAAAACCGTTGCCGCTATGGACATGCTGGTGCCGCGCATCGGCGAACTCATCGGCGGCTCGCAGCGCGAGGAGCGCCTTGACCGTCTGACCGCCCGCATCAAGGAGCTCGGCCAGAATCCGGAAGATTACTGGTGGTACATGGATCTGCGCCGTTTCGGCACAGCGCCCCATGCCGGTTTCGGCCTTGGCTTCGAGCGTTTGCTTATGCTGCTGACCGGTATCACCAACATCCGCGACGTCATTGCCTTCCCCCGTACACCGGGCAATCTGGAATTCTAGAACGATTCCGGCAGCCTCCCTTTTGGCCAGCCTGTTGCGAAAGCAGCGGGCTGGCTTTTTTCAATCCGCCAGTACCGCCCAACCGCAAAAAGCGCAAAAAAGCCCGAGGCAGCGCCGTAGCGGGGCCGTCATGCCCTTCACATTTGCCTTTTTGCCGGGTATAGTACGCGCTCACCTTTTTGGAGGCATCGAGCCGCCGCCCATCGCCCAAGGAGAGCGAAATACCATGAGCAAGAAGCTGACTGTAGCCGTTGTAGGCGCCACAGGCGCCGTAGGCCGTGAAATGCTCAAGACCCTGCACGAAAGGGACTTTCCCGCCACCGAAATCCGCGCTTTTGCGTCCGCCCGTTCTGCGGGCACCAAGGTGCCGTATGGCGGCAAAGAGCTGACCGTGCAAGAGCTTAAAGAAGATGTCTTTGAGGGCATTGATTTGGCCATTTTTTCCGCCGGCGGCAGCACTTCGCAAAAATTTGCCCCGCATGCGGCCAAGGCTGGCTGCGTGGTGGTGGACAATTCCGCTGCATGGCGCATGGACGACCGCTGCCCCCTGGTGGTGCCGGAAGTCAACGCCCACGCCCTTGAAGGCCACAACGGCATCATTGCCAACCCCAACTGCTCCACCATCCAGATGCTGGTGGTGCTCAAGCCCCTGCACGACGCAGCCAAGATCAAGCGCGTTGTAGTTTCCACCTATCAGGCGGTTTCCGGCACAGGGCAGAAGGGTATTGAAGAACTGGAACGCCAGGTGCGCGACCTCTTTAATGGCCGCGAGACGGAATGCAATACCTATCCCTACCGCATTGCCTTTAACGCACTGCCGCACATCGATGTCTTCCTTGATAACGACTACACCAAGGAAGAAATGAAGATGGTTCATGAAACCGTCAAAATATTTGAAGATCCTTCGGTCAAGGTTACGGCCACCTGTGTGCGCGTGCCGGTGTTTTACTGCCACGCCGAATCGGTGAACATTGAAACCGAAAAGAAGCTCACAGCCAAGGATGCCCGCGTCATGCTTTCGCAGGCTCCCGGCGTGCGCGTTGTCGATAATCCCCGCGAACTTATGTACCCCATGCCCTCCTACTGCGTGGGCGAGGATGAAACCTACGTGGGCCGCATCCGCGAGGACGAAACCATTGAAAACGGCCTGAACCTCTGGATTGTGGCCGACAACGTGCGCAAAGGCGCAGCCCTCAACGCCGTGCAGATCGGCGAAGAACTGATCAAGCGCGACCTGCTGCGCGTGACCGACAAAAACGTGTTCCTGAAGTAATTGCCTGCGGGCGCGCGGGTTTCGCAGACCCGCGCGTCCGCGCGCTTTGGAGGCCTTTGCGGTGCAAGCTGTAGACGCTGAAACATATCTCAAGGCCCTGCTTTCCGCACCCCGGCCAGGGGCGGAGCAGGTTCTCGCTTTTTATGACCACCGGGTGGGGCATATCTGCACTGACCCGCGTCTTCTGCTGCTGCCCCTTGATGACCATATCTGCCATCGCGGCGACGGCCTTTTTGAAAGCATCAGTTTTCGCCAGCGCACAATTTTCGGGCTGGATGCGCATCTGGCCCGTCTGGTGGACGGCGCTGCGGCCCTTTCCATCACGCCGCCCTGCACTTGGGAAGCCCTGCGCCAACACATAATTGATGTGGCCCTTGCCGCAGGCGTGGACAATGGCGATCTGCGCGTTTTTCTGAGCCGCGGCCCTGGCGGATTCGGCATTTCGCCCGCCGAATGCCCGCAGGCTGGCCTGTACATTGTGGTCCTCAAAAAGGCTCTGCCCACAGCGGCTTTTTATGAAAAAGGCCTCACAGCATTTGCCAGCGCCATCCCGCCCAAGCAGGAATATCTGGCCCGCATCAAGAATACCAATTATCTGCCCAATGTGTTCATGGCGATGGAAGCCCGCCAGAAGGGCATGGACGTGGCCGTGACCTTTGACGAAAATGGCATCATGGGCGAGGCCGCCGTGGCCAATGTGGGCCTTGTGGACGAGCAAGGCCGCCTGCTCTGCCCCGAAATCAGGCGTATTCTGCCCGGCACCACCCTGCTGGCCGCCATGGAAGTCGCCGCAGAGCGCATGCCCGTCGTGCAGATGCCCATTCCCCGCGCAGCCATAGATAGCGCCAGTGAAATGCTGCTGTTCACCAGCTCCACCCTTTGCGTGGGCATCACACATTTTGACGGCAAGCCCGTGGGCCATGGCGCGCATGCTGGCAAGCCCGGCCCTGTGGCCCTGTGGCTCAAGGATGTTCTTTTGGACTATATGCTGAAAAAAGGCGCACCCCTCTGATGCGTGTTCTGCTTATTGCCCTGCAACAGACCACTGACGGCCCCGCCTCACCCGAAGAGCAACGCCACTGGACAGAACTGGGCGCACCCATGCGCCTTGCCCGGCTGGAAGAAGACCACGCGCTGGCCCTGGCCTGCGCCATGCGCGACGGCGGCAGGCTGGCCCCCATGCTGCTGTGCCAGAAGAATTCACGCCTGCACCGCCGCGCCGCCGCGTTGAACCTGCCCATACTCACGGCAGGCGGGCCAATGGATTTCATGCGCCTGTGGCTCTGGCAGCGCAAGCACAAGCATTTGCTGGTACAGACTTTCGGAGAAAGCGGCATGGCCATTGGCCGCCGGGTGCTGACCATGCGTCCCCCGTCCTCCACCCTTTTGAGCCATGCATTTCTGATGCGCGCACCGCGCCCGGAAGCCTGCTTTGGCAAGGGAATGCTGGCAGCCCACAAAATACTCTGCGGCTCCAGTTATGTGCGCGACCGCATCGCCAAAGCCAGCGGCATCACCGAGGGCGAAACGCCCTGGCGCGGCCCCAAAAAACGCGCGCTGCCCCTGACGGGCGACACGCTCACGCTGGCAGCGCCGGGCATGAGCCTTGAGGGCTTTGAGCCTGCGCCTGAATGGCCCGCAGAACCCGCAGAGGGCCAGCGTTTTGTTTTTTGCATGGGCGATGCCCTCACGCCCCGCTCGGGCGCGCATATTGTTATCCGGGCCATGGCCGCCATCTGGCAGCGCCGCGATTTGCCCGCATGGGAAGTACGCGCCGCCGGGGGTGGACCCCGCTTTCAGGAAGTACTGGACGAGGCGGAATCGCTGGGCGTGCAGTCGCGCCTGTGCCTGCTCAACGAGCAAAGCCTGCCGCACCTGCTGCGCACCTGCCATGCATGGATAGCGCCCGGCTCCGCGCCGGACGAACTGCCGGAAACACTCGGGGCTGGGCTGGCGGCTCAAACGCCCGTCATCTGTGGACAGAGCGCCCTGCATGAGCAGCGGCTGGCCGCCGCCCCCGATGCCGCCTGCATGTTTGAAGAAAACAATCCGCAGTCGCTGGCCGAATGCATGATAAACGTCATGACAGATGCCGGCCAGCGCCGCCGTATTGTGGACGCGGGCAACGCATTGCGCCCCGGTCTGAGCCATGAATCCTTTGCCCTTGCAACCTGCACCCGGCACGAAGGCTGGTGCAGCCAGCTTGGCTGGCTTGAAAAAAACAGCCCGCCGCAAGCCCCAGTGCAGTCATAAACAGCCAGCTATCATCAGCGCGCCCCGCGCCAGTGGCAGCAGCATGCCGCCTGAACGTGGGACAATACCGCAAACACATACAGGAACCGTATGAAATGTAAAATCTGCAAAGCCGAGGCCGTGGTGGCTCTGCGCAGCCACAACGCCGCCTTTTGCCCCGACTGTTACAAGGATTTTTTTGCCCGCCAGGTGGAACGCGGCATTGAAGGCCAAAAGCTGTTTACCCGCGATGAGCGTGTGCTGGTGGCCCTTTCTGGCGGCAAGGATTCGCTGGCGCTCATGCTTGAGCTCTCCCGTCAGGGATACAACGTAACCGGTCTGCACATTGATCTGGATATTCCGGTTTCTTCCGCTGCGGCGCGCGGCGTGGTTGAACGCTTTTGCGCCAAGCACGGCCTCAAGCTGATGGTCAAGGAAATGGCCGCAGAAGGCCTGTCCATTCCGCTGGTCAAGGAAAGGCTGCACCGACCCATCTGCTCGGCCTGCGGCAAGATCAAGCGCCATTTCTTCAACAAGGTCGCTCTGGACGAAGGCTTTGACGCCCTCGCAACCGGGCATAACCTGGACGATGAAGTGGCCCGTCTTTTCAGCAACACCTTGCGCTGGGATACCTCGTATCTTTCAGATCAGGGGCCACGGCTGGAGAGCGAACACGGCTTTTCGCGCAAGGTTAAGCCTCTGTGGCGGCTTTCGGAATTTGAAACGGCCAACTACGCCTTTCTTATGGGCATAGAAAACCACTACGCCCCCTGCCCATACAGCCCCGGTGCGAGCTTCACCACGCTCAAGGGTCTGATGCAGAATCTCGAGGCCGCCATGCCTGGCCGCAAGCTGGATTTCTATCAGGGTTTTCTCGCGCGCGGGCGGCCCGTGTTTGCCCGCCGTGAGGCGGAGGAAGGCCTGGAGTTGGCCCCTTGCACGGAATGCGGCTATCCCACATCCTCCGGCGACCGTTGCGGCGTGTGCCGCATCCGCTCCGCCCTGCTTGACGAGGGCTAGAAAGAACATCACCTTGTGCAAAACGGCCCGGCAGTCGCCGGGCCGTTTTGTGCGTTTACTACGGTCTATTCTTCATATTTCCTGAAGACGAGCGAAGCGTTATGCCCCCCAAAACCAAAAGAGTTGGAAAGCGCATAACGAGTGGACGTCTGCTCGGCCTTGTTGCAGACGTGCGGAATATCGCACTCGCCATCGGGTGCATCCAGATTTATTGTCGGCGGCAACAGACCATGCCGCAAAGCCTCAAGAGTAATGATGGCTTCAATGCCGCCAGCCGCCCCAAACAGATGCCCTGTCATGGACTTAGTGGCGCTGACCTTTACCGTTTTAAGGCTGTCGCCAAAAACGCTCCTGATTGCTGCGGCTTCAGATCGGTCGCCTTCTTTTGTTCCTGTGGCGTGGGCATTGATATAGCCAATTTCTGCCACGGAAGCGCCAGACTGGCGTATGGCGATTTCCATGGCCCGTGCTCCGCCCTGAAAGTCTGGCGATGTGATATGCCCCGCATCGCACGTTGCTCCGTACCCAACCACCTCGCCAAGGATTGTCGCCTGACGGCGGCGGGCATGTTCCTCTTCCTCCAGCAGCAACACAGCAGCGCCCTCAGCCATGACAAAGCCATCACGCCCGCTGTCAAAAGGACGGCTGGCCTGTTCCGGCACATCGTTGCGGGTTGAAAGAGCCTTCATGCTGGAAAAACCCGCCAGCAAAAACGGTTGAATGCCCGCATCGCTTCCGCCTGCCAGCATCACATCCGCCTGCCCGTGGGCGATGCTCAAAAATGCTTCGCCGATGGCATTGTTAGCAGTGGCGCAAGCGGACACAGGCGCATAGTTCGCCCCTTTAAAGCCCGTCCTGATAGCAACCACGCCCGAAGCCATGTTGACGATCATCATGGGAATCATGAAAGGCGAAACCCGCCGTGCGCCCTTGGCCAGAAATGCTTCATGATTTTTCATGATCGTTTCTATGCCGCCGATGCCAGAACCCACATAAACCCCGGCGCGTTCCGGATCCCAATCGGTGCCTTCCAGACCAGACATTTCAACGGCCTGCAAGGCAGCAACAACGGCAAACTGGATATATTTGTCGTATTTTCTTGCGTCCTTTGCGCAAAAATATGTCTCTGCCGAAAAATCGTCCACCTTCCCGGCGATCCTCACCGGGGATTCATCAAACGCAGAATCGTCCATATACCTGATGCCGGATTTTCCGGAACTGATGTTCTTCCACATGGTTTCAGGGTCGTTTCCTGAAGAAGAGATAACCCCAAAGCCTGTTACAACTACTTTACGCATGGCGTCTCCTGGCCTGTTAATTTATATGTATATACATGAATATAACTGCACAAAGCCCAAAAACTCGCAAAAATTGCAGCATTCGCTAGGCACTGTCCTTTTCTGCAATCCCGGAAACCTTGAGCAACAGTCGCAGCAACTCCTGGACATCATCGTCCCCCAATTCTGAAATCATAAGCTGCTGCGCCTCTTCCCAATGAGGGTGAGCTTCTTTGAGGCTGGCTGCACCACAGGCCGTCAACTGCATGATCTTTTTGCGGGAATCCGTCGGGCCTGGGGCACTCGCAACAAGCCCCATTTTTTCCAGCTTTTCCACATTTCTGGTCACTGTTGTCTGGTCAATGCCCAAAACCCGGCCAATCTCCGTTATCGAAGGCTCCTCCAGACCAGCAATAGCCCGCAGCAAACCATACTGGGTCATGCGCATTCCATTGCGCGCCAGAAACTTGCCGTAAAGCTGGTTGAGTTGCCGATCCGCCTTTCGGATTTGGAGAAAAAGACAAGGCAGTTGCATGGGTGCTCCACATTTTCATGTATATACATATATTATTCGATGCCCGGCGCATGTCAATACCCGGCAAGACGCTTGACTTCACTATAATTTGAAAATAGATTTCAATTCCATTCAAATTGAGCCACCCCGGCTGTTCCGGTGCGGCGATGACAGGAGCGCACAGCATGCCGGAATCCCTTTCCGCAACTGTCGGGGCGCGCGGCGGCAATGCCCGCACGCTCATCGGCGGTCTGGCCTATTCCCTGCGGCTTGCCATCGCGGGCAATCCCAACTGTGGCAAGACCACAGTTTTCAATGCCCTCACAGGCGCACACCAGCATGTGGGCAACTACAGCGGCGTGACTGTTGAAAAAAAAGAGGGCTTTATCCGTCACGAAGGGCAGGAGATCATCCTTGTGGATCTGCCCGGCGCGTATTCGCTTTCCGCCTATTCGCAGGAGGAAGTGGTGGCGCGCAACGTGCTGCTGGGCGGAGCGGTGCAGGCGGTCATCAACGTTGTGGACGCGGGCATTCTGGAGCGAGGGCTGCTGCTTACGGCCCAGTTGCGCGAGATGGGCCTGCCTGTGGTCATTGCCTGCAACATGATGGACGAAGCCAGGGCGGCGGGCATCAGCATTGATTTTTTGCGCCTGTCGGAGCTCATGGGCGCCGTCGCCGTGCCCACTGTCGGCACCTCTGGCAATGGCCTGCGCGAGGCCCTTTCTGCGGCGCGCCAGGTTGCCCTTGATGCAGAAAACAGCAGCCTGCAGCCTTGCATTCCCGCAGCTTCACCCACCGAAAGCCACGGTTCTGCCCTGCACATAAGCTACGGCCCCCTGCTCGACCCGATACTGGAAACCATGGAAAAACGCATTGCGGCCAGCCAGGGCATGGCATCCTCGCCCTATGCCCACTGCGCGCCGCGCTGGCTGGCACTGAGCCTGCTTCAAAATGATGCGGAAGCCGTTGCGGCCTTGCAGGCGGCGGATGCAGACCTTGCCGCAGACATGGCCCAGGTCTGCCGCTTTGTGCAGGAAGAACTGGGCAGCATTGGTCACGATGCGGAAGGCTTGATAGCAGATGGGCACAGCGCCTTTGTGCGCAGAGTTGCCGCCGCCTGCGTGGTCAAAACCGGCAAGCGCCACCGCCTCAGCCTCTCCGACAGGCTCGACCGCATACTGGCCCACGCGGTGTGGGGCGCGCTGATTATGCTTGGCGTGCTCTACGCCATGTTTCAGATCACCATTGTTCTTGGCTCCTACCCCCAGGGCTGGCTTGAGGGCGCGTTCAGCGCGCTGGCTGGCGCGGTGCGGGGCACACTGCCAGAAGGCCTGCTCTCCTCCCTGCTGGTGGACGGCGTGATCGCGGGCGTTGGCGGAGTGCTGAGTTTTGTGCCGCTGGTGCTTATCATGTTTGCGCTCATCGCCATTGTGGAAGACAGCGGCTACATGGCGCGCATGGCCTATATTGCCGACCGCGTGTTCCAGTTTTTCGGCCTGCACGGGGCATCGGTGATGCCCTATATCATTTCCGGCGGCATTGCGGGCGGCTGCGCCATCCCCGGCGTCATGGCCACCCGCACCATGCGCAGCCCCAAGGAAAAACTGGCAACCATGCTCACCCTGCCCTACATGGCCTGTGGGGCCAAACTGCCCGTGTATCTGCTGCTGGTGGGCACGTTTTTTCCGCACAATGCCGCCAACATGATGTTTGCCATCATCATGCTCTCGTGGGTGCTGGCCTTTTGCGTGGCTCTGCTGCTGCGCAAAACCGTCTTGCGCGGCGAAGCGACTCCCCTGGTCATGGAAATGCCGCCCTACCGCATGCCCACCGCGCGCGGCATCTGCATCCATTGCTGGGAGCGCACCTGGATGTACCTCAAAAAGGCGGGCACGGTGCTTGTGCCACTGTCCATGCTCATTTGGGCGGCCATGACCTTTCCGGCCCTTGATCCGCAAACGGCCCTGCCCTTTGAAAACGAAATCGCCCGCCTGAGCGCGGGACTTGAGCGAGAAGAACTGCCTGCGGAAGCGCGCGCCAGCCAGGAAGAAGCCCTCGCAAAAATGCAGGAGAAACTGGATGCCGAGCGCCTGCGGCACACCCTTGCCGGGAGCCTTGGCACATGGTTTGAAGGCGCAACATCCTACGCGGGTTTCAGCTGGCGCACCGATGTGGCCCTTATCGGCGGCATTGCAGCCAAGGAGGCCATCATTTCCACACTGGGCACTGCCTACGCCCTTGGGGAGCAAGACCCGGAAGACCCGGCCTCTCTGGCGGAGTTGCTGCGCGCCGACCCAACGTGGAATCAGGGCACTGCCCTGGCTCTGCTTGTTTTTGTCATGCTCTACGCCCCCTGCTTTGTCACTCTGGTTGTCATCCGGCAGGAGTCGGGAAGCTGGAAGTGGGTGGCCTTTAGCATAGCCTTCAATACACTGCTGGCCTTTGGCATGGCCGTGGGCGTGTATCAGACGTACCGCTTTTTCTGGATGGACGCATGATGATCAGACGTACAGGGCGCGCACCCGGCATGGGCATACGCGCATATATTGCCTTGGGGTTCACGGTGATGGCCCTGCTTTTTACTGCCAGTTTTTTCTATTTTATGAGCATGGCGCGCGAGGTCAGCGTGTCCGGCACCCGAACCTACGGGCTTTTCATGACGCTGGCCGAGAGCGACAAACTGACCGACAGCCGCAACATGGCACGCCTGCGAGGCGCAGAATCCGCACTGGCGGCCTTGCCCTCACTGACCGCGAAGCCAGCGGAGCCGGAGGCCAGCGCCGCGCTGACGGAGCTTTCCGCCGCTATAGCGGAACTGGCAACTGCACAGCCAGTAACTGACGACATGCTGCTGCAACTGCGCCGCACGGCTACGCTGGCGCACGAATTTGAAAACCGCCTGCTCGTGGGCTTTCTTCTGCTGGGCACCGGGCTGGCCCTGTTGTTCGGCCTGCTGCGCCTGCATCTTGCGCGCCCGCTGCAAAGCATCATGGTCTTTCTCAACCAGTTGGGCACAGGTTCCGCCAGCCAGCCCCCCAAACACAGTTTTATCACCGAACTGCGCAACATATCGGCTGCGCTCGAAAATCTTGGCACCTATCTGTCGCTCGCCACAGTGCGCTCGCAAAAACTGGCCTCCGAGCACGACCATTTTCAAAAAATGTCGCTGGTGGACGGACTCACCGGCGTGGGCAACCGCCGCGCCTTTGACGACAAGCTGCATTCCCTGTGGCTTCATGCCCTGCAACATGGCACGCCGCTGGCGCTTATCATGCTGGATGTGGATACCTTCAAGCGCTACAATGACAGTCTGGGGCATCAGGCCGGGGATGAATGCCTGCGCCGCATTGCCGCCGCCATGAGCCGGGCGGCACGCGCTACGGATGTTTGCGCGCGCTACGGCGGGGAGGAGTTTGCCCTGCTGCTGCCCGGTGCGGACGATGCAACAGCGCAGGCCGTGGCCGCCCGTGTGCATGCCGAAGTGGCGCGGGAACAGTTGCCTCACCCCAGCTCGCCAGTGGGCGATATGGTGACGGTCAGCCTGGGAGTGAGCAGCCTCACGCCGGTGGAAGAGCAGAAGGAAGAAAGCCAGATGCTGGTGCGGCAGACAGATTCCGCCCTTTATGCCGCCAAGGCCTCAGGCCGCAACCGCACCTGCGTTTATGGGCAGGCTTCATAAGCATCCAAGAGGGTAGCCCGGCATGCAAAAAGCCGCCCGGATTCAATCCGGACGGCTTATATTCGCTGTTCTGACAGAAAGTATAACTTACTTCACCGTTACAACCGTTGAAGCCGCAATAGTTTCCGGCGTCAGTTCCTGGCCCAGACCGGGCAGCTCGGGCACGGAGTACATTCCCTTTTCAGGCATGTAGTTGTGCACGCAGGTTCTGGTGTTGGGCTCAAGCAGTGCGTAGCGGTGCAGCTCATGGATCATGAAGTTGGGAATAGCCGCCTCCATGTGCAGGGCCGCAGCTGTCGAGATGGGGCCGCCGCACACATGAATCTGCACGGTCACATCATAGACGTGGGCCATGTCGCAAATTTTCTTTACCTCTGTGAGGCCACCGCAGGTGCAGATATCAGGCTGGATGACACTCAGCGAACCCTCTTCAAGGAAGGGACGGTAACCCCAGCGCCAGTAAATGCGCTCGCCAGCAGCGATGGGAATCGGCACATTGTCCGCAACCTTCTTCATCTGCTTGGGGTTCAGAGGCATGACGGGTTCTTCGTAGTACAACACGCCAAGTTCCGCGATCATGCGGCCAAACTGGATGGCCGCAGTGGTGGACGTAAAGGAGTGCATTTCAACAATGATATCCATATCCGGCCCAACCGCCTTACGCATGGCTGCAAGACGGTCATAGCCCCTGCGCAGTATCTTGTCGGGCAGCACGCCTGAAAGATCCTGCTGGTTCCAGTTGCCCTGCCCGTCCATGGCAAGTACGTCCACCTTAAGGGCATCATAGCCTTCTTCCTGGGCTATAAGCGCAGTTTCGGCATAGGCCTCGGGATCAACAAGCATGGCTTTGTCCTGCCCGGCCCCCCAGCCAAACTGCAACTGGCTGGCATAAGCTCGTATCTTGCTGCGAGTCTTACCGCCAAGTAGCTGATAAACGGGGACGCCAAGCGCCTTACCCTTGATGTCCCACATGGCAAGGTCAAGGCCGCTCATGGCAGCGGAAAAAATACCGCCGCCGCCCTGCCCCCAAAATGTCTTGCGCAGCATCTTTTCCCAGATTGCTTCGTTGCACATGGGATCCATGCCAATGAGTATCTGGCCCAGATCTTTCGCCATGCCAAACCCGCCAGAAGCGCCCACGCCGTAAGCAAGGCCCACTTCACCGAAGCCGCTGATGCCTTCATCCGTATTAACTTTCACAACAACAGGGCGCCATTTGCTAGTAGCGGAACTGAAGTCATTGGCCACATCAATAATATCAATGCTCGTAATCTTCATCATTATTCTCCTGTAAACTGTGCCGCTAATAACGCTTGGCCGCAAGAATACCTGCCGCAATGGTCGCCGCCGCCCCTGTGAACACAAGGCAAAGCAGACCGCTGCTGTACTGGCCGGTAGTGCTTATGAAAAATCCGATCATGGCGGGCGCAAGCGATGCAAACCCGTTGGCAAGGCCATTCATTATGCCTGACGCCGTGGACATGGACGAGCCGGGAATCAGCCCCTGCAGCAACGTCCAGGCCACCGGCGTTCCCATGGTGCAGAATGCCACAGCCAGAGACAGCAATACGGCCGAGAGGTATTTCTGCTCGGCGACTGCCCCCAGATAAACACAACAACCGGCAAAGAACATGGCTGCCATAAGAATTGGCGCGCTTCTGCCTATCTTGTCCGTCAAAAATCCGCACGACACCTTAAAAATAATGGAAAGCACAAAGGGCAGTGACGCCAGCCAGCCCATTTCGCTCCAGCTGAACCCTCTGGCTGTTTTAAGGTAGCTCGGCAACCAGGTTATCAGGCCCCAGTACATGCATTGGAGGCACAAATACCAAAAGACCAAAAGCCAGTACCGGTAATTGCCGATGAATCCCTTGAGACGCTGCCCCAGAGGCAACGCAACTTCCTTGGAAGCCGTAACTTCCTGTCCTGCTTCAATATGGGCCAGTTCAGCTTTGTTGATGCTTTTATGCTGCCTCGGGGTATCCGCCGTATGACGCCACAAAAGGTACAAAGGGATCAAGCCCACCACGAGGCAGAAATGGAAGTTGGCTCTCCAGCCGTAGTTTCCAATAAGATAAGCAAAAAACGGCATGGCCAGAGCTGGTGCGACAGATTGCCCGACAACCCAGGCGGCGTTGGCCCGCCCGCGTTCATGCCGGGGGAACCAGTTTTTTACAAAAACGCTTTGCAGCGGGTAGTACATGCCCTCGCCAACACCAAGCATAATCCGGCTGACGATGATGATCGCAAACGTAGAGGCAACGCCGCCCAGGAACAGAGAGGCCGTCCAAAGGCCAATACAAAGCATCATGGATTTGCGCGGCCCCAGGTAGTCGCCTATGGGAGCCAGCAGCACGTTGGCCACACCGTATGCCGCCAGAAAAACAGACATCATCATGCCGATTTGCACTGGCGCACCCTTGATGCCCATTTCGAGCAGAAAGGGATCGTTGGCGGCCAGAACAGAAACGTTCACACGGTCAAGATATGCTATGAATATCCCGATAAACAGACAAAATACGATTATAAATCGTTTTTTTGTTTGCACTTCGCCTGTTTCTTTCGTTTCATTCACAGAAGAAACGATTTTTTCACCCATAGTATTCCTTCCTGACGTTTTTATGACCCTGCAATGCGCATTTGCTGTGATCATACACAGAGTTAATAGTCTTTCAATTTCCACCATGAGCTACCGGTACTTCCCATATGGAATTTCCATTGTCACGACTATGCTGCGCAAATCCAGATTGGTAAAATTGTTTTTATTTGTGGATTAATAAGATAAAGTTATCGAAAGTGCTAAATGAAAGGGAAAACTCATGCAATTGACGCTGCGGCAAATTGAGGCATTTCTGACGGTTGCAAACCTTCGTAGCTTCACTGCTGCCGGGGCTTCCTTGCACATTACCCAAAGTGCCGTGAGCAACCTCATCAAGGATCTTGAGGCGCAGGTCGGCGTGCCGCTTTTTGACCGCACATCGCGCTTCGTCTCACTTTCCCCCGACGGGCGAGAGATGTACACGCTGGCCCAGAAGGCCTTTCACGAATTTTTGCTTATGGAAAAATACGCCGCAGATCTCAGCAGCCTGCGCGCGGGCAGGGTGCGCGTTGTGGGCGCCCCCCTCATTGCCTGCACACTGCTGCCGCTGCTACTCGCACATTTCAAGAGAGCCCAACCCGCCATACGGGTCGAGCTGGTGGATCAGCCCATGGCTATGGTGCAATCGAGCATACAGCAAGGGGATGCAGAAGTCGGTTTTGGCCCGGCCCGCCTGACAGAAACAGACATTATCGCCCGCCATTTTTTTACCACCCCTGTGAGCATGCTCTCACGCCCGGATCACCCGCTGGCAGGAAGGCACAGCACCTGGGGCGAGGTAAAGAAGGTTCCGGTGGTTGCAGTGGGGAGAGAATCCGTGGGCTATATCGCTGCGGATGTGGGGACACAGCCGCCGTTTTCCATCGGGCATGTGGTCAATCAGATGCCGACGGCCTTTGCCTTGGCAGCAGCAGGGTGCGGCGTTGCGCTCGCGGGGCGCTTTTCACTGATGCTGGCACGGGGCTATGGCCTTGTGGCTACCCTCCTGCACGACCCGGTACTGTACCGGGAAATGCAGATGTACCTGCCTGCTGCCCGCAAACTCTCGGATGCTGCCGCCACCTTTGTGGATTTTGCCACGCAGTTTGTGAAAGATCACGATCCCAATACACTGGATTCAGCCACTGTTGCCGAACTGGCACCGCCGCTCAGTACACGCAGAGACGCCTGATCACAGGCGGCTGGCCTGCCTTTGCAGCATAAAAAAACGCCCTGCTGAAAAGCAGAGCGTCTGAACGCATCCATCAGACAAGCCTGAAGGAAGTGCGCTAATTGTTTGCCGCAGCAGCGGGCTGCACCATGATGGCCCCGGCCTCCCTGCGGCGCAGGGCAATGGTTACTTCCGCGCAGCGCAAGGCCAGAGGGTCGCGCAGGGGCGCATAGCCCACCACAGAAACAGGCATGCCTGAACCCAACCCCATGTCGCGGATGCGCCGCGCAAGCTCGCCCCTGGCATTGATGCTGACAATACGCGCTACCTCGCCCACCTTGAGGGACGTGAGAGGAATAACTGAATCCATTGCGCCTCCGGGCATCTTTTAAAAAAGTCGCCCATTTTAAAAATAACATTCATTTTCAATTTAACGATCATCCTGCCCAGCGTCAAGAAAATATGACCACAGCAATCTGCAGTGGTTGCGCCACACTCGGCACCTCGCGCGACAGGCCCCAGCCGCTCCACTCGACCATATGGCCCGACTCTGGCATGATGCCTTGCAGCGGGAGTGGCGGATGCCCTCCACGCCCTTTCCGGCACACGTCAACAACGGACAAGCCATGAGCATCCTGAAAAAAGTTCTGGAGCGGGGCCTCACCCCCTCCAACGTCATAAGCTACCTGTGTTTGCAGATCATGCGCGTCAACGGCGCGTTCTGGGGCACCCTGCGTCTGCGGCTCAAGGCCCTTGCGTTGGGCGTGCAGGTGGGTGCTGGCGTGTCAGCCCACGGGCCTGTGGGCCTGTTGCGCTGGCCGGGCAGCCGCATGAGCATAGGCGCAGGCGCAAGCCTTATTTCTTCATGGCGGCGGGCCACGGCTGCGGCTCTGGCCCATCCCGTGCGCCTGCGCACCTTCGGCCCCGGCGCCAGCATTGAAATCGGCCCCGGCTGCCAGCTGAGCGGCACGTCCATCACCGCGCGCTCCAAGGTCATACGCCTTGGGCGTCAGGTCATGGTCGGCCCCAACTGTATTGTGGTGGATTCCGACTTTCACGCCCACTGGCCGCCGGAAGCCCGCGCCACCGAACCCGGCATGGAAGGCGACCGTCCGGTAACCATTGGCGACTACGTGTGGATTGGCATGAACTGCCTTATCCTCAAGGGCGTAACCATTGGCGAGGGGGCCATCATCGGCGCGGGTAGCGTGGTCACGCGCGATGTGCCGCCCTTCTGCCTT
The DNA here is from genome assembly GCF_902477725.1 of uncultured Desulfovibrio sp. NCBI lineage: Bacteria > Pseudomonadati > Thermodesulfobacteriota > Desulfovibrionia > Desulfovibrionales > Desulfovibrionaceae > Desulfovibrio > uncultured Desulfovibrio sp. Next base: position 308,086 of record NZ_CABSIF010000001.1, read on the forward strand.
GCCGCAGGCTCGCCCGCCCGCGTGCTGCGCAGCCTTAAGCCCGGCGAGAGCGCGCAGCAGCCCGGTACTGCGGAATAGGTCGCTGCACGGTGTCTGTGGGGGAATATATTGCGGCGCTGCTGGCGTCAGAAAAGCTGGGCGCGCAGGTCACGTGCCACAAGCTCTTTCCGCCAGTGGAACCATGCTACGCGCCCACGCACCTGCCCTGGCCCGCAGCCATCAGCCGTGCCCTGGAGCAGCGCGGCATCAACGGGCTGTACAGCCATCAGGCCCTTGCCACAGACCACATCCGCGCCGGGCATTCCATTGTTGCGGCCACGCCCACGGCCAGCGGCAAAAGCCTTATCTACAACCTGCCCGTGCTCGACCGCTACCTGCGCGACCGTGACGCCCGCGCCCTGTATCTCTTCCCGCTCAAGGCTCTGGCGCAGGATCAGCTTGGCGCGTTCAATGCACTGGTGGAGGGCTGGCCCAAGGAGGCCCGCCCCACAGCCGCCCTGTATGACGGCGACACCACCGACCATTTTCGCCGCAAAATCCGGCGCAATCCGCCCACGGTGCTTATCAGCAATCCCGAGATGCTGCATCTCGGCATTCTGCCCCACCACGAGCAGTGGGCGGAATTTCTGGCAGGCCTGAGCCATGTGGTTGTGGACGAAGCCCACACCTACCGGGGCGTGTTTGGGGCGCACATGGCCCAGGTATTCCGGCGGCTCAACCGCATTGCCGGGCGCTACGGCGCACGGCCCGTCTATGTGCTGTGTACGGCCACTGTGGGCAATCCCGGCGAGCTGGCGGCAGCGCTGACCGGCACGGATGCGCCCGCCGCAGCGCCTGTCCTTGCCACAGATTCCCCATCTCCGGTTCCTTCCTCTGCTTCTGCCGCCCGCACAGCGGATGCGCCAGTGGTTATTGACCAGTCCGGCGCGCCGCAGGGCCCACGGCACTTTGTTTTTCTCAATCCGGAGCAAAGCCCTGCCACAGCCGCCATTGACCTGCTCAAAGCGGCGCTGGCCCGCAACCTGCGCACCATAGTCTACTGCCGCTCGCGGCGCATGACAGAACTCATCAGCCTGTGGGCCGGGCAATCGGGCGCATTTTCCGAGCGAATTTCCGCCTATCGCGCGGGCTTTCTGCCAGAAGAACGGCGCGGCATCGAGGCCCGCATGGCCTCTGGCGAGCTGCTGGCCGTGGTCAGCACCAGCGCGCTGGAACTTGGCATAGACATTGGCGGGCTGGACGTGTGCATCCTTGTGGGCTACCCCGGCACTGTCATGGCTACCTTGCAACGTGGGGGGCGCGTGGGCCGCGCGCAGCAGGAATCCGCCGTTATCGTGGTGGCGGGCGAGGATGCGCTGGATCAGTATTTTGCCCGCAATCCCGAAGATTTTTTCAGCCGCCCTGCGGAAAAGGCCGTAGTCAATCCTGACAACGAGGTCATTCTGACCCGCCATCTGGAGTGCGCGGCGGCAGAAATGCCCCTCACACCCGGAGAAGCCATGCTGGCAAGCCCCGCAGCACGCGCCGCCGCCCGCGCGCTCAACGCCAAGGGGCTGTTGCTGCAATCGGCGGATGGCACCCAACTGCTGGCCGCCCGCAAGCGGCCCCAGCGGCATGTGGATTTGCGCGGCACGGGCCAGACCTTCAGCATTGAAGATCAGGACGGTCAGATCATCGGCTCTGTGGATGGCTTTCGCGCATGGCAGGAGACGCACCCCGGCGCTGTTTACCTGCACCGGGGCCGCAGCTATGTGATTGAAGAGATGGACCCGGCCCGCGCCCGCATTGTGGCCAAGGCGACCAAAGTTTCGTGGTTTACGCGCACACGCGGGCAAAAAAGTACGGATATTCTTGAAGAAGTCGAGCGCGCATCCTTGGGCCGCGTGCTTGTCTGCCGTGGCCGCCTGCGCATCACCGATACCGTGACCGGTTATGAGAAGCGTTCTACATCTGGCAACCGCCTGCTCACCATCACGCCGCTTGCCGCGCCGCCGCAGGTTTTTGAAACCGAGGGCCTGTGGTACGTCATACCAGACAGCATCCGTGCCTCGCTGGAAGAACGTTTTCTGCACTACATGGGCTCCATCCACGCACTCGAGCACGCGGCCATCGGCCTGCTGCCCCTGCTTATCATGGCCGACCGCAATGACTTTGGCGGCATTTCCACACCGCTGCATGCCCAGACCGGGCTGTCTGGCGTGTTCATTTATGACGGCCTACCGGGTGGGGCGGGCCTGACCCGTCAGGCCTTTCCCGATGCGCGGGGCCTGCTGGAAGCCACCTTCAAGGCTGTTGCCGCCTGCCCCTGCGAGGACGGCTGCCCCTCCTGTGTGCATTCGCCCAAGTGCGGCTCCGGCAACAGGCCCATCAGCAAAATCGGCGCGCTGGAACTGCTGCGCGAAATGCTGGCCCCCGGCACGGAAGGCGAGGCCCTGTGTCGCGACCTGCGCATCAGCCCCGCCCCTGACAGGCTGGATATGGAATCGCTGGACGCCGCCTCTGCCCTGGCGGCAGCACCCCGGCCTGCGGTTTCGGCCCTGGATTTCATCAATGACGGCAGCCAGCCCGAAGCCGCGCATACTGCAATGGAGGAACAATCCATGAGCAAAAAGCACTCCGCGCCAGACAACCAGAACAGTCTGTTTGGCGCTAACGGGCTTGCGCAATCCGGCCCCGGAGGCAGCGCCCCTGCGCCACAGGGCGCGACCAGCAGCACCCCGGGCGCACAAGGAACAACTACTTTTGATGCCGCAGGCCTGTTGACGTACGTTCCCGTGCCGCCGCCCAAAAATTTTGTGGTCTTTGACGTGGAAACCCGGCGCTCCGCCGCCGAGGTGGGCGGCTGGAACCGGGCCGACCGCATGGGCGTGAGCATTGCCGTGGCCTATGACAGCAAGGCGGACGACTATTTCTCCTACCAGCAGGAGGAACTGCCCGCCCTGTTCGAGCGCCTGCACGCGAGCGACCTTGTGGTCGGCTTCAACAGCCTGCGCTTTGACTACGCCGTGCTCTCGTCCTTTGCGCCCTTTGATCTGCACAAGCTGCCCAGCCTTGATCTTTTGCAGCGCGTGTACGAACGCCTGAATTACCGCCTTCCACTGGACAATCTGGGGCAGGCCACCCTGGGCGAACCCAAGAGCGCCGACGGTCTGCAAGCCCTGCAATGGTGGAAGGAAGGAAGGCTGGAAGATATCGCCACGTATTGCCGCAAGGATGTGGACATCACCCGCCGCCTCTATCTGCACGGTCTGGAGCAGGGCTTTTTGCTGTTCAGCAACAAGGCTGGCTCCCGCGTGCGCGTTCCTGTGGATTTTCACCGGCGCTGAGATCGCCTTAGTCGGAAAAAGCAAGACGCCCGCGATAGCGGGCGTCTTGCTTTCAAATATCTGTGCCGCGGCAGCGTTATTTCAACTTTTTCAATGTCTTTTCCATACCTTCCGGCAGAGGGTAGACGTGATCCTCACCGGGAAAAGCGCCTGCGCGCACTTCACGCGCATAGGCCTCCACCGCTGAGCGCAGGCTCGCGCCCACTTCGCCAAAGCGTTTGACGAAGCGCGGCAGGTGGCTCAGGGTCATGCCCGTCATATCCTGCCACACCAGCACCTGCCCATCGCAGCCAGCGCCAGCGCCGATGCCGATAACCGGGATGGACAGGGCCTGCGTCACGCGCTCTGCCAGAGGCGCGGGCACGCATTCCAGCACCAGGGCGAAAGCCCCAGCTTCTTGCAGGACGCGGGCATCGTCCAGCAGCTTTTGGGCTGCGGCCATGCTTTTGCCCTGCACCTTGAACCCGCCAAAAGCATTCACCGATTGCGGCGTGAGGCCAAGATGCCCCATGACGGGAATGGAAGCCCGCGTCAGCGCCCGCACTTCTGCGGCAAATTCCGCGCCGCCTTCAAGCTTGACCGCCTGGGCGCGGCCTTCTGTCATGAGCCGTCCGGCGTTGCGCACGGTGTCTTCCACTGAAACGTGGTAGCTCATAAAGGGCATGTCGCAGACCACAAGGGCTTTTTGCGCACCGCGTGCCACGGCGGCGCAGTGGCGCACCATGTCGTCCACCGTGACGGAAAGCGTGTCGGGATAGCCCAGCATGACCATACCCAGCGAATCGCCCACAAGCAGGGCATCCACCCCGGCCATGTCCATGACCCGTGCGGTGCTGTAGTCATAAGCCGTCAGCATGACGAGCTTTTCCTGCCCTTTGGCCTCGCGGAAGGTCACTATGGTGTTCTTCATGACTGAGCCTCCTTCTGGTTGGCATCGTGGGCCAGACCCATGATGAGGTGGGTAAGCTTGGCAGCCGTAAAGTCCGCATGGTGCAGGCCCTCGATGGGGGCCAGCTCCACCACGTCCAGACCCACCACGCGGCGGCCCGCCACGCAGCGTTCCAGCATGTACTGAGCTTCGCGCCAGTTGATGCCGCCGGGCGAGGGCGTTCCCGTGGCTGGCATGATGGACGAATCAAGCCCGTCCACATCAAAAGTTATGTAAATATTTTTGGGGAAATCCTCTGGCAGGGGCAGCTCCGGCAGGCCCACGCGGGCAAGGAAGTAGGCGTCGTAATGAGTGACGTTGAACTTCTTGCGGATCTCGGCTTCTTCCCGGCAGAAATCACGCACGGCAAACTGCGTGAGCGGCAGGCCGAGGTCGGCCACGGCGCGGTACATGACGCTGGCGTGTGAAAAGGGGCTGCCCTCATACTGGGGCCGCAGGTCGGCGTGGGCGTCAAACTGCACAACGCCAAAGGGTTCACCCGTTTTTTCCGCCTGCCGGGCAAGTGCCCGCAAGGCCCCAAGCGTTACGGTATGTTCGCCGCCCAGCACCACAGGCACCGCCTCGCAGGCAATGGCATGGGCCACAGCGGCCTCTATGCGGTCAAGCGTGTCGGTTATGGGGCCAGCGCAGTCCACGGCCTGAGCGGTAAAAAAACCTGACTCGCCCGGTGCGAATCCGCATTCCCAGGCTTCAAGCTGGTGGGATGCGGCAAGCAGGGCTTGCGGGCCTTTGACCGTGCCGCCGCCATAAGAAACACTCTGCTCCAGAGGAACGGGGATAATGTGAAACCCTGCCTGCTCCGGTGCAGACTGGGGATATTCAGAAGCCAGAAACTTGTCTTGCATGTGATCCTGCCGTGATTTGACATAAAAAAACGGCCCGCTTGGGGAGGCAGGCCGTTTCGGTTGGAGGAGACTGTCAGCAAAAGAAAGGAAGGTACTTTCCAAGCTGCAATGGCCGTGCCACAAAAAGCAGCATGCGAATAATCATATAACACGCTGCTTTTTATTGGTAATTTTTTTCAGCCTCTCACTGGGCGCGTTAAAAATGTTTAACCCCACGTGCCTGCGCCCTGCCTGGAAGGCGCAAAACTGTACAAAATATTTTCTTGCACAGACTACTGCACAGTGTCCTTGCCCGGCGCAACAGCCGCCCCCTGCAAAGAAAGGGAAAGCTTTTCGGCCAGTTCGCGCGCGGCGGGCGTATTGCGCCATTCGTCAAAGAGTTTCTGCCAGCCGCCAAAATCCACAAAGTTGCGGTCAAGCTGCGCTTCGTGCATCTGCACCCAGGCGTTGAAAAGCTGCATCTGCACCTGGAAGGTGGCGCTCTCAAAAATCATGGCCGCAGTATCGCGGGGCATGACCTGACCGTCCACATGGGCCAGAACGAAATTACAGACCGCGCGGCGGGAGGTTTCAAAGGTCACTTCCTGACCGTTCATGTCTTCTGCCAGGGGCAGCAGACGGGGGAACATCTCGCTGATGCGCTCCATGGCCTTGACTGGCACGGCGATGAACAGCGCGGGCTGGCCGTCCGCAGCGGCAGGGGCTTCGGGTTTTTCAGAGATGAAATAAAAACGCAGCCAGTTCTCGAACATGACGGCTTCCAGAACCTTGGCAACGCCATTCTGAAATTGTTCTTGAGCTTCGGGCATGGGGACTCCCTTAGTGTTTTACGGCCACGACCCGCAGCCGCCGATAATCAGCAATCCAACCGCCGTTATTCCACATGGATGCGCGCAGGGCATCCGCCACGGCGGCAAAAACTTTTTCCTGAGCCTCTGGGGCCACGCAATCCAGATCCTGGGCAAAAAACTGGGCCATCCAGCGGGCAAGGCCTTCTTCCCCGCCCTTGAGAGGGGTGGGCCTGTCGTATTCTTCCGCCAGCCGCACGGAAAACCCGTGCCGGGTCAGCATGGCCGCATATTCCTGCGCCGAGGGGAAATAAAAACGCTCGCTGTTCAGATACGCCGGGCCAATGCCTTCCCCTGCCAGCACGGCCTGAAAGGCCGCCCCAAAGGCAGCGCGGATACGCCCGATATTGCCCTGCGCGCCAAATTCGCACACCAGAAGGCCGCCGGGGCGTAGCGCCCGCGCCATGGCGGCGGTCAGGCGCTCCTGATCTTCTATCCAGTGCAGCGCGGCGTTGGAAAACAGCGCGTCCACGCAGCCGTTCCACGGCATGTCGCAGGCGTCCATTACCAGAAATTCCACCTGCGGCAAGCGCATCCGGGCCTGCACGATCATGTCGGGCGAGGCGTCAATGCCCACCACGCGGGCGGCTCTGGCGGCCAGAGCTTCTGTCAGCGCACCAGTGCCGCAGCCAACGTCAACGATAAAACCCAGGCCATCGGGCAGCAGGCTCAGCAGGTTTTCACCATAGGCCGCCACAAAATCGTGGTTCTGGTCATAAAGACGGGCATCCCAATCCATGAATCCGGTTCTCCCTGCGCGGCGAAAAAAAGCGCAAGCGCCACTTGTTGTAAACATCAGACTACAGCGCGTCAATGCGGCGAGCTGATTTGCAGCAACAATGCCGCCCGTTCCCCGCCAGAAATGATCGTGCTCAGGCCTGCTTTTCCCGCAATGCGCGCCTTTGCATTGCGCGGTTGCCCACTTGCCCGAGTACTGCGGCGGCAAGCCCAGTGCAGGCGCTCACCAGCCCCAGCGGCACGGCGGTATCGCCCCCGGCCAGCCCCACAAGGGGCGAGGTGCACGCGCCAAAAATAAAGACCGCCACGCCCAGAATGCCCGAGGCCGTTCCCGCGCCCACATTTTGCGCGCTGATGCCAAGGGTAAAGCTGGTGGGAAGCGTCATGCCCTGAAGGGCGATCATGAAAAACAGTCCCACGAGCAGCGGCAAGGGCGAGGCTGGCGCTATCACCGTCACGGCCAGCACGCCAAGGCAGGCCGCGCAGCGCAACGTGTTGCCGAGTTGCAGCAAACGTGCTTCGCCAAAGCGGCGCGACAGCCGGGCCGTGGCAAGGGCAACAAACATGACGCTCAAGGCGTTGCAGCCAAAAATGACGCTATAGCCCTGCGGCGAGATGCCGTACATGCCCTGCAACACAAAAGGCGAAGCCGCCACGTAACCGAAAAATCCGCCCATGGTGAAACCCTGCACGCCCACATAACACATGAAGGGCTTTTGCCGCAAAAGCTCGCCCATGGCCTTCCATGAGGCGCGCAAGCCGCCCTCGCGGCGCATGGTTTCCGGCAGGGTTTCGGGCAGGCCTGCGGCGCTCAGCACGATCAGCAGTACCCCAAAGCCCGTCAGAAAATAAAAAATCAGGGGCCAACCGCTCAGGGATGCCAGCCACCCACCCAGAAGCGGCCCGGTAATGGGGGCAATGCCGTTGACCGCCATGAGCAGGCTCATGAAGTTGGTCAGCTCCGGCCCGCGGAACAGATCGCAGGCCATGGCGCGGGCCAGCACAATGCCCCCTGCCCCGCCAAGTCCCTGCGCAAAACGCAGGGCAATAAAGCTGTTGCCCGTTTTTGCCGCTGCGCAGCATATGGAAGCCAGCGTAAAGAAGATCAATGCCACGAACAACGGCTTGCGCCGCCCTGTGGAATCTGAAATGGGTCCCACAAACAATTGCCCGAGGGCCATGCCCAGCAGACAGGCCGTGATGGTCAACTGGGTTGTTGCCGTGGAAATGTTAAGGTCTGCCGCCAGCGCGGGCAGACTTGGCAGATAGGTATCGGTACACAGCGGGCCAAAGGCGGCCATCATGCCCAGCAAAAGCGCCAGAAACAGCCTGCGGCGGCGTGGCAGCTTTGCGCCGGCACCCACAATATAATCATTTTCCGTAATGCGCATGTTTGTCCTTTTTTTTTCTTTGCGCGATATTCGGGACGGGCGCGGGCAAAGTCAAGGGCGGGGAATGCCCCTGCGCGGCTCTGGTATGCGCTGCCGCCTTATGCTACCCTGCGCCTATGATTGATTACGCTCAAGCCCTTAACGAAGCCCAGTACGAGGCAGCCACCTGCGGCGACGGCCCGGTGCTGGTTGTGGCAGGCGCAGGCAGCGGCAAAACCCGCACCATCGTCTACCGTCTGGCATGGCTGGCAGAACACGGCGTTGAACCTGACGCCATGCTCCTGCTCACCTTTACCCGCAAGGCCGCGCATGAAATGCTGCACCGCGCGGGGCTGTTGCTCAATCAGGGGCTTGCAGGCGTGCAGGGCGGCACCTTCCACGCCTTTGGCTTTGGGGCGCTCCGGCGCTGGAAGCCCGCGTGGCTTGGCGACAGACCCTTCACAGTCATGGATTCCGCCGACATCAACGAGGCGGTCAAGCACTGCAAGGATCAGCTCAAACTGGGCAAGGGCGACAGGTCGTTTCCCAAAACCCAGAGCATTGTGGGGCTGCTGAGCAAGGCTCGCAACAAGGAACTGCCGCTGGACGAAGTGCTGCGGCGCGAGGCTTTTCATCTGCTGCCCCATGCCGACGGCCTGGCCCGGCTGGGCGATGCCTACAATGCCTACCGCCGCGACAAGGGCCTGCTGGATTACGATGATCTGCTGTTCGAGCTTGAGGCCCTGCTGCGCGAAAATCCGCTGGCAGCCGCCTCGCTGAGGCAGAGGTTCAGCCATATTCTCGTTGACGAGTATCAGGATACAAACCTGGTTCAGGCCCGCATTGTGCGCCTGCTGGCAGGGCCGATGGACGGTCCCCCAGGCAACGTCATGGCGGTGGGCGACGAAGCCCAGTCCATCTATGCTTTTCGCGGTGCCAACGTGCGCAACATATTGGACTTTCCCACGCTTTTTCCCGGCGCGCGCGTGGTTCGGCTGGAAGAAAACTACCGCTCCACCAAGCCAGTGCTGGATGTGGCCAACAACCTGCTCTCCCACGCTGCGGAATCCTTCCGCAAAAACCTGTTCACGCGCAAGGAAGGCGGCGACCCGGTACGACTTGTGACGCCGCTCAGCGACATGAGTCAGGCCAAGCTGGTGGTGCGCCGGGTTGAAGAACTGCTGGCGACCCATCTGCCGCACGAAATCGCGGTGCTTTTCCGCGCTGGCTTCCATTCCTACAATCTGGAAATGGCCCTCAATCAGGCGGGCATTGCCTTTCGTAAATACGGCGGGCTGCGCTATACCGAGGCCGCCCACGTCAAGGATGTTATTGCCTACGCGCGCCTGCTGCTCAACCCGCTCGACCTGCCCGCCTTTGCCCGTGTGGCGGCCCAGCACAGCGGCATTGGCCCCAAGACGGTGGAAAAACTCTATGCCGTGGCCCGCAGCGGCGATCAGAAATCCACAGAAAAAGCCTTTGCCAAGTATCCGGGTTTTCTGGAAGACATGCGCTTTGTGGACGACCTGCGCGCCCGGCCCATGCCGCCCTCGGGCGCGCTATCATCAGTTCTTGAACATTACCGCCCCCGCCTCGAGGCCCTCTACCCGGAAGACTGGCCCCGCCGCCAGCAGGGGCTGGAAGAAATCATCCAGATGGCCTCCGGTTACAGTGAGCTGGATCTCTTTGTGGCAGATCTGGCCCTTGAAGCGCCGGAAGACGATGACGCCGACAGCAATGAAGGCAAGATCACCCTTTCCACCGTACATTCGGCCAAGGGGCTGGAGTGGAACGCCGTTCTGATCATTGATCTGGTGGAAGACCGCTTTCCCTCGCGCCACGCTCTCGCGCGGCCAGAAGATTTTGAAGAAGAACGCCGCCTCATGTACGTGGCCTGCACCCGCGCGCGACAGTGCCTTGACCTTTACGCCCCGGCCTCGCTCTACAACAGGGCGGAGCGCGGCAGTCAGCACGTGAGCCAGAGTCCCTTTGTGCGCGAGCTTGCGCCCGGCATGGTGGAAGAATGGATTGAAGGCTTCGGCGGCGTGCTTTCGCGTCGCAGCGTTGGCGGCGTGGGCTTTGGGCGCAAAACCGCCGTGCCTTCAGCTGGCGGGCCTGGTGGGGCGCAGGGATTTTCGGGCGGGCTTTTGCCGCGTCCGCAGCGCCCGACAAGCCACGATGTCTATGACGACTGCCAGCTTGCGCCAGACGATGCGCCGGGCTGCGCGTCAGCGAGAGGCCCGGCTGGGCAGGCCCTTCCCGTTGCGAATCCCGTGTCCGCCCCTGCGGCGGCTCATGGGAACTCAAGGCCGCAGGCCGCAGGCGATGGCGAACTGTGCTACTGCCGCCACCGTATTTTCGGCCGCGGCAAGATCGTACGCCATCTGCCGCCGGACAAGGTGCAGGTGAATTTCCCTGGCTTTGGCCTCAAGGTCATTCTGAGCGAATATCTGATTCTGGAGAGCTGATATGGTTCCGCCCCACGCATCCCCTGTTTCTCATGGCTCTCTTTCTGAAGACGGCATTCTGGCCTGTCTTGGCAGACATTTTCCGCAGACCGGGCCTTCCCTGCTGCTGGGCAGGGGCGACGATTGCGCCGTGCTGCGCGGCGGCAAGCCCCTTGCTGTGAGCAGCGACCTTTTTCTGGAAGACGTGCATTTTCGCCGCTCGTATTTTACCCCTGAAGAAACAGGCTACAAGGCGCTGGCCGTCAATGTGAGCGATCTTGCGGCCTGCGGGGCGCGGCCCGCGGCCTTTACCCTCTGCCTCGGCCTGCCCGGCTGGGTGGACGAACCGTGGCTGGACGCGTTTTTCTCCGGCATGGCCGGTCTTGCCAAGCAACACAACATGGTGCTGGCCGGAGGCGATCTTTCCGGCTGTGAGCGTCTGCATATTTCTGTGACAGTGTGGGGCGAACCCGCCGACCCCGGCACCTTTCTTGTGCGCGGTGGCAGCATGCCCGGCGATGTGCTCTTTGTAGTGGGACGTCTGGGCCTTGCCCGCGCGGGGCTCAAAGCTCTTGAAGCTCAGGGCCGCGCGGCCCTGGCGCAGTGGCCCGCCGCCTGCGCGGCGCACCTGCACCCCGAGCCGCAGGTGGACGCTGGCCTCATGCTGGCGCGGGCAGGATTCAATGCCCGACCGCCTGCGCTCATGGATGTTTCTGACGGCATCATGCGCGATCTGCCCCGGTTGCTTGGCCTTACGGGCGAGTTGAGCGCTGCGGGTCAGGTCTCGCGCGGCAGCTTGGGGGCGGAAATTATGCTGGCCCGTGGGCAACTGCACCCCGAAGTAGTGAGCTATGCCGAAGCCCATGGCAAAAATCCCGTACACGAAGCCCTGCTTGGCGGCGAGGATTACGCCCTGCTTGGTTCGTGCGCGCCCGACATGCTGCCCCCCCTGCATGCGGCCATACCGCGCCTTACAAGCATCGGCGTTGTGACCGCTGGCGGCGGTCTTGTGTGCAACAACGAACCGCTGGACACTCTGGCGGACATGCGCGGCTTTGACCACTTTGAGCACAAAGGGCAGGAGGCCTGACCTGCGCGCATGGCAAAACAAAGGAAACCCCGCATGAGCACCATCTCGCAGCGGTCAGCATCCGCGCCGCTTTCAGAAGATCAACCTTCCATTTCTTCTCAAATGGTTGAAGAATTCCGCGCTGTCTGCCGCGATGCATGGAAGCAGGGCCTGCTGTCCGGCTGCAACGGCAACGCCAGCCGCAGACTTGGCAGCAACGCACCAGGGCTTGTCTGCGTCACGCGCAGCGGCGCTGCCAAGGGCAGGCTGACCGCCGCCGACTGTTGCCTTATGGACATCGCCACTGGCGCAACCGTGTCAGGCGGGCCAGCGTCCACTGAATCGGGCATGCACCTTGCCATCTATCGCGCCCTCCCGGACTGTAATGCCATCCTGCACACCCACCCTCGCCGCCTGCTTGCTTTGAGCCTGCGGCTGGCGGGCAGACAGGAGGACTTTTTGCGCCTGCCCCTCTTTGAAGCCGAAGTGTGGCGTGCCAAGCTGGGCTTTGCCCCGGCCCTGCCCCCCGGCACCACCGAGCTGGCAGAGGCCGTAGCTCTGGCTGCCAGCGGCAAGGATGCCGTGTGGATGGCCGGGCATGGCCTGTGCTGCCTTGGGCGTACCCTGGCCGAAGCCCTGTGTCTGGCTGAAGAACTGGAGCATCTGGCCGCGCTGCAGATACTTGCCACGGTTTAGCGCAGGCATTGCAGCCGCACCTTTCAGCCCGCTTTTGGCGGGCTTTTTTGTTTCTTTTAGTGTTACAACTTGCAAAAACATATGCGCTATTGTAGCATTCAATAAAATTTCGTAACACAAATCAAAGGAGCCCTCCACCATGCATATCCGTTCGCACTTCTGCGCTGCTCTGGCCCTTATGGGTCTCATGATTTCCAGCACTGCCGCCCTGGCCCACGAATTCATCCTCAAGCCCGACACGGCAACCCCTGCCGCCGGTCAGAAAACCCGCATGCAGGCGCAGGCAGCCCATGTGTTCATGGTCAGCGAAGAAGCCGAAAATCCCGCCAACGTGCATCTGTACCTCTTGCAGGGCGACAAAAAAACCGACATCGCCCTTGTGGAAGACAAGGCGCTTGTTGCGCTGGTGGGCGACTTCACCCTCGCGCAGAATGGCCCCGCCATGTTGGTGGGCCACCGCCTGCCCCAGATATGGTGCGAAACAACGCAGGGTGAAATGGAAGGCAGCCGTGCCGCCCTTGAAGCCAAGGGCATGAAGGTCAAATCTTCCGGCAAGTATGAAAAATTCGCCAAGACTCTGCTCAATCCCGCCAGCAAGGATACCCTGTTCGGCAAGGCTCTTGGCCAGGATCTGGAACTTGTGCTGCTGAGCAATCCCGCAGACATCAAGCCCGGCAGCCCCTTGAACGTGCAGGTGCTGCTGCGCGGCAAGCCCGTGCCCAATGCCACTGTGGGCCTGACCCACGATGCCTTCAGCAAGGAGCAGGACACTTACAAATCCAAGGCTCAGACCGATGCGCAGGGCAAGGCCTCCTTTACCATAGACAAGCCCGCCCTGTGGATGCTGCGCACCACTGTGGTGGAAAAGACCCCCGGCGCGGACGCTGACGAGCACCATCTGCGCGCCACCTATGTGTTCCCCGTAAAGTAGCCCCATATCCACACGCAGGTAGGCGGGGGAAGGTTCGCTTTCTCCCGCCTGATCGCATTCCCCACATCTGTTTGAGGCAAGGAAGTTATATGCGCATTTTTCTTTTGAGGCGCTACGCCGCCATCTGCCTTGCGGCTGCGCTGCTTCTGGCAGGCGCTTCGGCTCAGGTTTCGGCCCATGCTCTGTATGCGGCAGATACCCGGCACGACGGCGTGGTGCTTGTGCAGTTTGCCTACTCCAGCGGTGAGCAGCCCACCTATGCCAAGGTGGAGGTGTACAGCCCCGCAGACGACAAGGTGGAATTTCAGAATGGCCGCACGGACGCGCAGGGGCGATTTGCCTTCATGCCTGATGCGCCGGGCCGCTGGCGCATCATCATGGCCGACAACATGGGCCACAGGGTTGAACACCCGGTGGAAATCAGCGCAGCTCAGGGTTCCGCAGCCGCAGACAGCGGGCACGATGCGGGGCCGGGCGGCTTTGCCATGCCCTTGCGCATTCTGCTGGGCCTGAGCCTCATTGCGAACATGGCGCTGGCGGCTGCCGTGCTGCGCCGCAGAAAAAAACTTACGGCCTGACTGCTCCAAATTATTTTTGACCGCAAAAAAACGGGTGCCTCCTGATGGAAGCACCCGTTTTTAGATCTGGCAATAAGCGTTTATTTCGGCTCGATAACTTCCCTGCCACCCATGTAGGGAACCAGCACCTTGGGCAGCACAAGGCTGCCGTCCTTTTGCTGACAGTTTTCAAGGATGGCGGCAATGGTGCGGCCCGTGGGCAGGCCGGAGCCGTTGAGCGTGTGCAAAAACATGGCCTTGCCGCCCTTGGGCTTGAAGCGGATATCAGCCCGGCGGGCCTGAAAATCCGTGCAATTGGAGCAGGACGAAATTTCGCGGAAGGTCTTTTGCGTGGGCAGCCACACTTCCACATCATAGGTCTTGGCGGAGCTGAAGCCAATGTCGCCCGTGCAGAGCGTGATGACGCGGTAGGGCAGTTCTAGCATTTCCAGCAGGTTGCAGGCATGACCGCGCATGATCTCAAGCTGGTTGAAGCTGTCGTCAGGATGGGCGAAACGCACCATCTCTACCTTGGTAAACTGGTGCATGCGGATAAGGCCGCGCGTATCCTTGCCCGCGCTGCCCGCCTCAGAGCGGAAGCAGGGCGTGGCCGCGCAGTAGGCGCGGGGCAGATCGGCCTCGTCCAGCACTTCGCCAGCGTGCAGGTTGGTCAGCGGCACTTCGGCAGTGGGGATCAGGTAGTATTCCCACTCGCGCAGCTTGAACAGGTCTTCCTCAAACTTGGGCAACTGGCCCGTGCCAGTCATGCTGGCGCGGTTGACCATGTAGGGTGGGCAGACCTCAATATAGTCTTCAGCCACTGTGTGCTGATCAAGAAAAAAGTTCACCAGTGCGCGCTCAAGGCGTGCGCCCCAGTTCAGGGACACCACAAAGCGGCTGCCAGTCAGGCGGGCGGCGCGCTCAAAATCAAGCCCGCCAAGGGCCACGCCCAGATCGCCATGCTCGCGCGGCTCAAAATCAAATTCGCGCGGCGTGCCCCAGCGGCGCACCTCCACGTTTTCCGATTCGTCCTTGCCCACTGGCACGGCGGCGTCAGGCAGGTTGGGTACGCGCATGAGCCAGGTTTCCACATCGGCCTTGGCCTGGGCGGTTTCAACGTCCAGCTCCTTGATGCGGTCAGAAACGCCGCTCATTTCGGCCAGCAGGGCCGTGGCATCTTCGCCAGCACGTTTTTTGGCGGCCACTTCGGCAGAGGCCGCGTTGCGGCGGCTCTTGAGGGTTTCCACCTCGGTCAGCAGGGCGCGGCGGCGGGCGTCCAGCGCCAGAAATTCATTAACATCCAGATCCGAATGCCTGTCGGTCAAAGCCTTGGCCAGCACTTCGGGCTGTTTTTGCACCAGTTTGAGGTCAATCATAGCCGCTCCTGAAAAAACGCGCACCGCGCGGGATATAGCAGAATCTGCTCCACATGAGGATGGGGAGCGCAACAGACAGGCTGTAGCATGCTGGGCCGCTGCCTGCAAGGCGGCTGCATGCGGCCTGTATCTGACAATCCGGGGCAGGCAGACCTGCAAACCTTGCAAAAGGCAAATTTTGCGTATACGTAGTAACGAGTATTCTGGAGATTTTCTATACAAGTTACGTGAGGCCGTCATGAAACATTTACGCATTGTTCTTTGTATATCCCTGCTGGCGTTGCTTGCAGCCTGCGGGCCGAGCAACAATGTTCGACTCTTGCCGCCGCCCGCTCTGGACGCTTCGGTGCTTCCTTCTCCCAACGCACCCCGTGTGACCGTTGTGATGTTTGAAGACAAACGCATGGATCAGACCGTCATCGGCACCCGCCGCGACAGCAGCGCGTTTGTCACCACCGACAATGTCGCCCAGTGGATCAGCAAGGCTCTGGCCGATGAACTTGCGCGCAACGGCATGCAGGTTTCCTATTCCATCAGCGTGAACGAAGCGCGCAAGGGCAACCCCGACTTTATGGTTACTGGCCAGGTCGATGAAGCCAATATCCGCGAAACGTCCACCACCGACATGTCCACATCGCTGCGCGCAAACTACGTGCTTGCCAACCGGCAGGCGCGCATCCTGCGTGAATCGCTCAACGCGTCACAGTCGCGCACCGGCCTGCCCTCAGGGAGCGCTGCCGACAACCTGATGCTGGAAACTCTGCGCGACCTGGTCAAGCCCATGGCGCACAAGATTGTCCAGACCATCGAGGCAAAAAAATAAGCCCATGCGGGCCTTGCGTACATTGTTTTCCAGCTTGCCCCTGGCGGCACTGCTGGGAACTTTTGCCCTGCCGCCGGTCCTGCTGACCGGCGGTGCGGCATGCGCAGCAGAACACGCGCCCGGCCCTCCGACGGCAGTCTCTGCCGCTGACAAACCAGCAACGGCGGGTAAGGGTACCAACGGCAATACGGCTGACAACAACCAAGCCGAAAGCGCCAGCCCCTCGTCTCCCGCGCCTGATCCGCTCTCGCCTTTGGAAAACGGCCCATCTGCTTCCAGACCAGGCCCCCTCCCCCTGCCATCGCCCGTTCTTCGCAGCGCACACTGCCCCGCCGCTCCACTGCCCCCGCATGCCCAAAGGCTGTGCGCGGAAGCCGCCGCCCTTCTGGATACCCTGCACACTGCCGCAGCAGCCCTGCCCAACAGACGCGACATCCGCATGGGCATCACCGATTTCAACGAATACACGGCGCTGGCCGCAGAACTGTACACCCCGCTGACAGAGGTTGACCATGCAGTCGCTGGTGGGGATTCCGGCGCGCAAAGCATCACAGTCACCTTGCTGGCCCGGCCCGACGCGGCGGAAACACTGCTGCGGCTACTGCGCAATCCTGATGCCCTGAAAGTGCGGCGTTTGCTGCTGGCAGACCTGATGGCCGCAACGGCAAACGCCCGGCAGGTCGCTCAGGAGGTCGCCGCCGCCGATGCCTTGCCTGGAGCGGGCGGCTCCGGCGATGCGTCCCCGGGTTCTGGCGGTACATGGTATATTGCCAAGGCGACACTGCCGGGGCAGTTGACCCAGCACCCTCCCATGCCGACCCCCGAGGGCATTGCACGGGAGACGGCGCAACAGCAGGCGAGGCAGAAAGCTGACGCCTTGGCAGACACACTTGCCGCTGCCATTGCGGCTCTGGATACCTTGCGCCTTTCGCCCGAGGGTTGGCTGACCTCGGCAGAATCTCTGGCAGTCCTTGAAAAATCTGCCGTCAATCTGCCGCAGAGCGCCGCAACCCAGCTACTTCTGAGCGAGGCTCTTTTGCAGGCGGGCATGCCGCAGCGCAGTATCACTTCCTGCACTGCCGCACTGGAACTTGCCCCCGGCCTTGGGCGCGCGCGGTACATCCGCGCACTTGCCCACTGGCGCTTGCAGCAACTGGCCCTTGCCGAAGATGACCTGAGCGCCGTGCTGGAAGCAACAACGGATGAATTTCCCCACACTTCAGATAAAGTCCGGCTTTTGCGGGCGCGCGGCGCGTTGCGCATGCTGCGCAGCAACGAATCCGGCATGTGCGATGATCTGGCCGCCGCCTGCGCTCTGGGCGACTGCGAAGGCCTTGCCGCCGCCCGTGGGCAGCAGATGTGCCTTACACCTTCAAGGCAAGAGGGAGGCCAGCCCGCTGTTGATGCCGTCACGCCCCAACTGCCCGTCAAGGCTGGCGACACGGCCGAAAAACCATGAGCCGATCCCCTCTGCTTAAGGTTTACGGGCATGTGTATCCTGTAAACGATGATTTTTACGCGGCCCTGAAACAGGCCTGCGCCGGTGCCATGCCGGATGAAGATGACGTGCCTGTTCTTGAGCGTGACGGCGATATGGCCCGCATTTCCTTTGAAGGCATGTACTTTCCCGTAGATGAAGTACTGGCGGCACTTGAGAAACATATATGCCCGGAACATAAGGGAAAGCTCGACGTGCTTGATATGGAGGGCTGGCGGCTTAATCGCCACTCCTTCAACTGCGGACGTATTGAAAGCCACAGCGCTCCGCTGAACAATGTTCTGGATTACTCCGGCCATTGATTTCAGAATTTTGCCCTGCCTGCCTGAATTTCGTCATATTGCGCAGAGGCATCCCGCGCTTGCGCCGCTATTCTAAAATGTGATTTAATCACATTTTGCTCTCGAATTTCCGCGCCAAAGAATTATGGTTTTCATATTTTTTTGTTTGCGCCCTCCCTTTGCTCCCATAATCACAACCATTGTGCCCGCCGGATATTTGGCATCTTCGATATTTCTTTGGCACTCGCCTTTCTGTCCGAAATCTCTGGCGAAATGGTTCCCTTCTATATATTCTGGCGTTGAAATCGACAGAGTCTTTGCCGCAGTTCCGCGCAGCAGGGACAATGCCCCTGAACCAGGCAGGGCGGCAAGGGAGGGGGAACCGTGTCGATGCAAAAAAACACCAAGGAATCATTTTGCTGGGGCGTTGACCCTGATCTGGTCTATGGCCATGTGGATGCGGCAAAGGAGCGATTGCTGGAATTGCCAGTGGGGTCACTCGCGGGCAAATCTCTGGCTCACTGCATGCACCCGGATGACGCCGCCATGCTCCGCCGCGCCCTTGCTTCTGCCGAAACCATGGCGCTCACAGGCTGTACCGTGCGCTATGTGTGTCCCAGAGGCACACACACGGTTACCAGCCTGAACATAAGGCCCCTGTACAGTGCCAGCGGCGCACTTCTTGGCTTTGAGGGCGAAGAACACAACATAGGCTCTGTAGATATGCGCGGAGATTTCGCGCCCATTTTTGAGGAGGTGTTTGCGCATGATTTCATGGCGCTCTGCATCGTCAACAGGGATGGGCAGCTGCTGGCGGTCAACGCGCAGTACGCCATTATTGCGAACAAGCCCGCCAACGCTCTGGTGCGTTCCCACATTCTTGAAGTGGGCATTCCTTTCGTTGACGTGGTGGACGAGGCTTTCAGGATACTCCCTTCTGGCGAAGCCATTGCCGAGCAGGAGATCATCTGGGACAGCAAGGACTATGTCATGTCCATCTACGCCCTGCCCGATGCCTGCGGCGAGATCCGGTCCATCTGTGTGTCGCTGCGCGACATAAGTCTGCGCAAGGGGCTGGAGCGCCGGCTGGAGGCCGCCAATCGCCAACTGGAAGAGATGAATCTCAAGGATTACCTGACAGGCGTGTTCAACCGCCGCCATTTTGATGAATCCCTGCAAAGGGAAGTGGCGCGCCTTGCGCGGGAAGGCGGCGAGATGTGCGTTGGCATGGTCGATGTGGACAAATTCAAGCTATACAACGATGCCTATGGGCACCTTGCTGGGGACGACTGCCTTGCCCGTGCGGCAAAGGCCATGAGCGGCGCGCTTTTCAGGCCTGGTGATGCACTGTTCCGCTACGGCGGCGAAGAATTCGCCATCATCATGCCCCAGACAGGCAAGGAAAGCGCCACAATGGTTGCCGAGCGCGTGCGCGAAGCCATCAGCGCACTGCGCATCCCCCACTGCCAAAGCGCCCTTGGGCATGTGACCATCAGCATAGGCGTTGCGGCGCTCGATGCAGCCTGCGCCCAGTCAGGACACACGGCCTGCGAAAAACTCATCAGAGTAGCGGACAAAGCCCTGTACGTAGCTAAAAACAGCGGGCGCAACAAGGTCGCCTCAGCCGCATGCAGCATTGCTGAAAGCGATTAACGCTGCAAAAAAAGCCCCGCTGGTTTATCCGGCGGGGCTTTATGGTTAAGGCAAGCTTGATAAAAGCGCGTTTGGCGCGGACTTATTCCCGCTCAAAAAGCGATTTCTGGATCAGCGCGTCCGCACGGTCATCGGCCCCGCGCAGGGAATCATACGCCTTTTGCAGGGCATCGGGCCAATCCGCATCGCTCACATCGCTGATAAACAGCAGGGTCAGGTCGCCCTCAGTGGACACGTCCGCATGGGTCATGCCCCTGCCGGACATGGCCTGGAACGTCCAGCCGCCGCCATCGTCAGCCTTTGAAGGCGCAGTGCCTTTAAGCCTGGCCGACTGCTTTTCGGAAAACTGTTTGGGCGTCAGATTGCCGGTTTCCGCCTTGGTAAAAATACCAATGGAAAAAAACGAATCCTGCCCGCAGGAAACGGTTACAATGCTTTCTTTTTCTGTTGCCGAGCACTTGGCGGGCAAGTCTATGCTGAAATGGTTAAATTTTTTTTCCGCAGCGGCAGCCGCCCCGCACAGGCCCGCCAACAGCACACAGGCCATCAATGAACCCAACAGCGCATATTTCATGGACAAGCTCCTTGAAATGTCCGCGCAGTGCGCGGTATTTTTCGGGCAGAAGTATCGCACAAGCAAGGGCGGCTGTCTAGAACAGCCGCCCGCAATACTCATAACGGATGCGTTTTGTTAGCTATTATTGTCAGAACGCGTTAGTGCTCGCAATATGGCTAACGCTGCCCCTAAAACTGATAAAGAAAGACCGGGCTGCTGGAAGAAAAGCTGCCCAGTGCGCTCAGGTCAACCCCAAGCATGGTTTTGAGGCTGCGCGGCAGCCAGCCGCCTTCCTTGGGCCGGGTCACAAGCTTGCGCTCCGCTGGTACGCCGCACTGCTCAGAAAGCCAGGCCAGAGCCGTCTGCTGCCCGCCCAGTTCGTCCACCAATCCAAGCTGCACGGCCTCCCGCCCGGTAAAAATCTTGCCGCTGGCAAGCGCGGCGGCGCGGGCATGCTCCATATGCCGCCCATCGGCTACGATATCCACAAACTGCTGGTGCATGTCATCCAGCACTTTTTTAAAATAATCGCGCTGTTCGGTGCTCAGCGGACGCATGTAGGAGCCTGCGTCTTTGTAGGGAGCTGTGGTTATGGTCTCTTGCCCCACGCCGATTTTGCCCATAAGGCCCTGCAACTGCGGGATGTCCATGCGTACGCCAATGGAACCTGTCACGGTAGAGGCATTGGCAAACACGCGCGACCCCGCCATGCTGACCATCAGCCCGCCCGAAGCAGCCAGGGAACCCATGCTGACAGCCACGGGCTTTTTTCGGGCCAGCTCGCGCACGGCGCTATAAATTTCCTGCGATGCCGCAGCGCCTCCGCCAGGCGAATCCACGCGCAGCAGCACACCCGCGATCATGGGATCGCGCTCCACCTTGCGTATCCACTCAAGGGCAGGTTCCGGGTCCATGATGGGGCCGGAAACAGACACGAGGGCTATGCGCTGGCCGCTCATGAGGCCGTTGCTGCCAAGGGCGGCGCCAAATACGCCGACACCTGCCAGCAAAAGTAGTATAATCCCCCAAAAGACGACAGGATGCCGTTTGCGGAACGGACGACGCAGCAGATCCTTCCATACGGTTGCCGGTACCTGCGCCAGCGGGCAGGCGCAGGACTGTCCCCCAGATGGCGATGCGGATGACGCAGCGGATGAAGACGCGGGAGTAGCCGCAGGAATGGCAGCGGACGTGGCTTCAGCATGACCAGCTTCGCTGGCGGCAGACATGGACAGGGGTTGATCTGTATTCAATGAAAATTCCTGATTGCTCATAACGCTCTTTGACCTGACTGTAGTTGTGATGGGCCTTGGCCCGATGGTGGGAAAATTCGCAGGCTGACGGCGCTATCGGCGGGGATGGCCGCATGGCCTGTTCAATGGCTTGGGAAATATTTTATGGCAAGGGGCTGGGCACACGGTTGGGCTGACGGCAGAGACCGGAGACTGGCGCGGAGCGGGATTATTCACGCAGGTTCGTACGGCGGCAAGCTATTTGCATGGTTCATGGCGCGCATGACTGCCCAGGGGAGCCTGTACTTTTCAGGCTCAGCCTGATGATCTGTTGCACTGGCGCGCCCCGCAAGGTGCAGGGCGCGCCTTTTATTCTCAGCGTTGCATGGGTTCAGGCCAGAATTCTGCAGCCATTTCGCGCAGCTTGAACTTCTGGATCTTGCCGCTGGCAGTAAGCGGGAACCCTGTTATTGTTTTGATGTACTTGGGTATCTTGTACCACGACACCTTGCCGCGACAAAAATCACGCACATCTTCCGGCAGAATTTCCACACCGGGGCGGGGAATGATAAAGGCCGCGACCTCTTCGCCGTACTTGCGGCTGGGAACAGCCACTACCTGCACGTCCAGGACGCCCGGCATGCTCATAAGAAATTCCTCAACCTCACGCGGATAGATATTTTCGCCGCCACGGATAATCATATCCTTGATGCGGCCCGTCACGCGCAGGTACCCGTTTTCGTCCATAACTCCCAGATCGCCGGAATGCAACCAGCCCTCGGGGCTGATAGCCTTGGCCGTGTCTTCGGGCATATTGTAGTAGCCCTTCATGACATTGTAGCCGCGGCAGAGAATTTCACCCACCTCACCGCGCGGCAGTTCCTCGCAGGTATCGGGGTCGCCCACGCGCACTTCAATGCCGGGCATGGCGCAGCCCACAGTTTCGCAGCGCAACGCCAGGGGATCATGAATGTCTGACTGGGTCATCACCGGCGAGCCCTCCGTAAGGCCGTAGCAGATGGTGATTTCCGTCATGTTCATGTCGTCCACCACGCGGCGCATGAGCGGCTCGGGGCAGACGGAGCCGGCCATGATGCCGGTGCGCATGTGTGAAAGATCAAAGCGTTTGAACAGCGGATGCTCCAGCTCGGCCAAAAACATGGTGGGTACGCCGTACACGGCAGTGCAGCGTTCGCTGTCGAGCGCAGCCAGCACCTTGAGCGCGTTGAACGACTCGAGGATAACCATGGTCGCGCCGTGATTCACTGCGGCAGATACACCCAACACACAGCCAAAGCAATGGAACAGCGGCACAGGCAGACAGACCCTGTCTTCCGGGCCGAAATTCTGGTGGCGGCCAATCCAGTACCCGTTCAGACCCACGCCCACGTGGGTCAGCATGACCCCGCGCGGAAAGCCCGTGGTGCCCGAGGTGTACTGCATATTGATGACATCCCACGGCTGGAGCTGGGCCTGGCGGGCGGCGTATTCCGCCTCGTCCACCATGACGGAAAGGGAGAGTATTTCCGGCACGGAGTACATACCCCGGTGCTTTTCCGCCCCCAGAAAGCACACGCGCTTGAGATGCGGCAGGTTCTTGCACGCAAGCCTGTCGCGCGACTGCAAACGCAGCTCCGGCGCAATGCGGTAGAGCGTGTCCAGATAGTCGTGGTCGCGCACGCTGTCGATAAGAAAAATATTCTCGCACTCAGAGTGGGTGAGCAGATAGCGCAGCTCGTGTTCACGATAATTGGTGTTTACCGTAATCAGTATCGCGCCGATTTTTGCCGTGGCGAATTGCAACGCCACCCAGTATGGCACGTTTGTAGCCCATACCGCGACCTTTTCGCCCTTCTGCACGCCAAGAGCCATCAAACCCTTGGCAAAATCGTCCACCAGAGCGCCAAATTCGCTCCAGGTCTGACGATAGTTGCGGTCAGGGTATACCAATGCTTCATTATCGGGAAAGCGCGCCACTGTGTGGTCAAGCACCTGCCCCAACGTCCATTCGCGCAGTTCAAACTGCGCCTGACGCTCACGAACTTTTTCTTCCATGCATCCTCCCAAAGGCGTGTTGCGGCTGGTGGCCACTGTTACGCGGTGTGCGGCCTGAAGGGCTTTGGGTCGCGCCTTAGTGCAGGCCAACAGAAAATAAACATGCCCTAGGGATTGTAGGTCACAGCCAGAAATTCCACAGGCTCGTCGCCAGCTGCGCCCACGTAATGCGGCACAATGGAATTGTAGTAAATTGTTTCGCCGGGCTTGAGCACACGGGTTTCGCGGCCATAGACCACAAGCAGCTCGCCCTTGAGCACGCAGATAAATTCCTCGCCCTGATGCGAGGTGGTCTTGCGTTCACCGCTCTCGGGAAAAATGCGGATATGGAAGGGTTCCATGTTGCGGTCGTTCTTGCCCTTGGCCAGCGCATGATAGGTATAGCTGGGGCGGGGGACGCGCCCAGTGTGCAGCGCTTCATCGGCCTCGGCCTCGCCATTGATGCTGCTCACCACCGGGTCGCGCGAAAACTGGTCGTCCAGAAAAGTGCCAAGGCGCACTCCAAGAGCGCGGGCCACCTTCTGCAGGGGGCCGATGCAAGGATAGATGGCGTCTGACTCCAGCTTTTCAAGATAGTCTTCCGTAAGGCCCGTATTCTGGGAAAGAGTTTGCAGGTCAACTTCGCGTTCTTCGCGAAATCCACGGATGCGGGAACCAATGGTACGCACGGGGGGCATAGACGCTCCTGATTGCCGGATATGCCGGGTTGGATGCCGCTCTGGCAGGATGACGTGGCGGCAAGCAACCCACTAAATACCGAAAAGCCCGTGCGCTCGCAAGCAAACATGCGCTGTTGAGCGGTCATACAATCCCCCTGCTGACACATTTTGCTCTTTGCGCTATGCTGAAAAGCATGAGCAAACAACCGATGGTCAGAAGGGCCTTTGTGGCCTCCGGGCAAGTGCAGGGCGTGGGTTTTCGCCCCTTTGTCTACCGCCTCGCCGCCGAGGGCGGGCTCACAGGCACTGTGGGCAATACCTCTGAAGGCGTGCGTATGGAAATGCAGGGCGCAGAGGCGGAGGTGCAGCGCTTTGGCCGCCGCCTGCGCGCCGAACTGCCGCCGCTGGCACGGCTGACCAACGTGGACGAACACTACCTGCCTGTTGTGGAGGACGAAACAGCCTTCCGCATTGTTCCCAGCTCAGGGCAGGCAGCGCACAGCGTGCTCGTAAGCCCGGATATGGGCGTATGCGCCGACTGCCTTGCCGACATGCGCGATCCGGCCAATCCGCGCTACCAGTACGCCTTTACCAACTGCACCAACTGCGGGCCGCGCTATACCATCACGCGCTCCATTCCCTACGACCGCGCCGTCACGTCCATGAGCTGTTTTCCGCTCTGCCCCCGGTGCAGCGCGGAATACGCCGACCCGGCAGACAGGCGCTTCCATGCTCAGCCCGTGGCGTGCCCCACGTGCGGGCCACGCCTGTGGTTTGTGAATGCGGCTGCGGCCAGCAAGGGACAAACTGCGCCGACCGCAGAAAATCAGCAGCAAGCGCTGGAACAGGCCGTGCAGACCCTGCTCCACGGCGGGATTCTGGCGCTCAAAGGTCTGGGGGGCTTTCAACTGGCCTGCGATGCGCGTAATGCCCAAAGCCTGCAAGAGCTGCGGCGGCGCAAAACACGCCCGCACAAACCACTGGCCCTCATGGTTGGCGATCTGGCAACAGCCCGCGCCCTGTGCGACCTTACACCGGAACACGAGGCCCTGCTGCAAAGCCCGGAAAAACCCGTTGTTCTCTGCCCCCGCCGCAGCACGCCGCAACATGGCGCAGCCATTCAGAATGATGCCGCCTATTTGCCGCACGAGGTAGCCCCTGATACTGGCAAGATCGGCATCATGCTGGCGTACACGCCCCTGCATGCCGTACTTTTTAGCCGCCTCGCAGAATGCACGGCTTTGCCGCCCGTGCTTGTCATGACCTCGGCCAACGCCGGGGGCGAGCCCATTTGCCTTGGCAACCGCGAGGCTCTGGCCCGGCTTGCCCATCTGGCGGACGCATGGCTGCTGCACGACCGGGATATTCTGGTGCGCGTTGACGACAGCGTGGTGACGCTCCAGCCGAGCCTGCCCGGTGCGGATGCGCACGGCACGTCTGCGCCCGCAAGCCAGCTTGCGGAACCGCTGTTCTACCGCCGCGCCCGGGGCTATGTGCCGCGCCCGGTTTTTCTGCCCAAGGCGGAGCAAAACGCCCCTTGCGTGTTGGGAACCGGAGCAGAGCTTAAGGCCACCATCTGCCTGACGCGGGGGGCCGAGGCCTTTGTGGGCCAGCACATCGGTGACCTGGAGAATCCCGCCACTCTGAGTTTTTATGAGGAGGTGGCCGCGCATCTGGAAAAGCTGCTGGAGGTACGGCCTGAGGCTCTGGTGTGCGATGCGCACCCCGATTTTCTTTCCACCCGCTATGCCGAGGCCCGCGCAGAGCGCGAAGGCCTGCCCCTGTGGCGTTTGCAGCACCACGCCGCTCATGCCGCTGCGGTGCTGGCCGAAAACAGCCACTACGGCCCGGCCCTGGCCCTCTGCCTTGACGGCACCGGCCTTGGCGATGATGGCACAGTCTGGGGTGGAGAACTCCTGTTCATGGAACTTGAACAGGCCCAGTGGCACAGGGTGGGCCGTCTGGCCCCCTTTGCCTTGCCGGGCGGAGATGCGGCGGTGCGCCAACCCTGGCGCATTGCGTTGGCCCTGCGCAATCTGTGCGAGCAGGCAGAAATTCCGCTTCCGTCACTGCACACCCCCTGGCTGCCGGAACAGACGCAGGCCGCAGCCGCAGTGACAGAAATGCTGCGGCGCGGCATCAACTGCCCGGCCACGACCAGTTGCGGACGCCTCTTTGATGCAGTGGCCGCGCAATTGGGACTGTGCCTTGATACAAGTTACGAGGGTCAGGCCGCCATCCGCCTTGAAGATGCCGCCAACCGGGCCAATGAGCATGTACGCACGGCGCTGGAGGGCAAGGCGCGCGACAAGGACGTTGCCACATTGATCTGGCCCGTGGGTATTGCGCTTCAGCACGATTTACTGGAACTGGACAGCGCAGGCCTGTTTGCCCACGTTGCGCAGGCGCAGGCGCAGGGAATGGACGCCACAGAAGCTGCGGCGCGTTTTCACCTCAGCCTTGCGCGGGCGCTGGCAGGCATGGCGGGCCGTGCGGCCCGCAAACTGGGCGTGAACTGTGTGGGCCTCACCGGCGGCGTATTGCAGAATACCACGCTGGCGCGGCTGCTGCCGCTGGCGCTGGCGGAGCAGGGCCTCACAGCCCTCACCCACCATG
This sequence comes from uncultured Desulfovibrio sp., assembly GCF_902477725.1. Classification (NCBI taxonomy): domain Bacteria; kingdom Pseudomonadati; phylum Thermodesulfobacteriota; class Desulfovibrionia; order Desulfovibrionales; family Desulfovibrionaceae; genus Desulfovibrio; species uncultured Desulfovibrio sp. The sequence continues at coordinate 334,611 of NZ_CABSIF010000001.1, forward strand.
AACTGCCGCCCGGAGACGGCGGGCTTTCCCTCGGTCAGGCCGTGTGGGGCAGAAGGATGCTGGCAAGGGCGAAAAACTGATGCATGCATGGCGGAAAAGTCAGCAAGACAAACCTGCTGACAGAATCTGCACCTATTTGAATCCGGCTATGGCTCTGCCCTGCTTGAGAACAATGCGCCCCAGCGGCAGATCCCGCCACCAGAGGCCGGCCGCGCGTCCACTCAAACCTGTCTGGCGGCTTTGCCCGCTCAACAGGGCTGTAATGTCGACCACATCGTCCAGCACCAGATTGGAGGCAGCATCCGGCGGCGACTGCATGAGCACACGCAGGCGCGGCGCGGCATCCAGCGTACCGCCGCAGAGCTTGCCCAGCAATGAACCCTGCCATACGCAGCCGGGGGGCAAAAGAGCCGTGGCTTGAGGCGGCACAAAGCGTACATGCTCGCCATACAGCACCGCTCGCCCTGGGGGCAGCAGGTCAGGGTTGCAGGTGGCGCCCACAAGGCTTTCCGGCGGCAACGGACTGCCCGAAGGACGTTCAACCGGCTTTCCCGCTGGGCCATCATCGCGATTACGCCCGATACGCCGTCCATTGCGCTGGCCCGCGCTCTGCATCCCGGAAGGAACGGTAGCAGACGCTTCAAAAACGGTTTCTTGCGGCTCAGACCCATTGTTTTCAAAGGGCAGAGCCGCCGCATTCGCATCGCCCGGTTTGCGGAAAAGGGCCACATAAAATCCCTGAGCCTGCGAGCGCGCGCCGTCCACGCGCAAGGTGCCTTCGCCGCCGGGCAGCTCCTCCCACACGAAACCGGGGATGGGATCAAGATGTTCGCGCTCCAGCCCCAGCTCCTGCTCGGCAAAGCGCACCTGCGCCTCGTTTTCATCCACATTGGTCGTACAGGTGGAATACACCAGCCGCCCGCCAGGCCGCAGTAACGAGGCGGCGTGACGCAGCAGACGGCGTTGCAGCCCGGTGAGACTGTCGAGCTTGTCGCCCTGCCAGAGCTTGAGCACCTGCGGGTGTTTTTCTGCGGTTCCCCAGCCGGAACAGGGGGGATCAAGCAGTATGGCGTCCCATGAACCGGGCCGCAAAGGCAGGGCATCTCCGCTATATGAACAGGTGGCTGCCTGTATCAGATTAAGCTGGTGCAGATTGGCCCGCAGGGTGCCAAGACGCGTGGGCGAAGGCTCGTTGCCGAGCACAAAACCATTGCGCCCCACAAGCTGGGCCAGAAAGCCCGTCTTGCTGCCGGGGCTTGCGCACATGTCGAGCACTGCGCTGCCAGCAGATGGAGCCAGCGCCAGCGGCGGCAACATGGACGAACGGTCCTGTATATAAATGTAGCCGAAAAATGCAGCCAGCGAACCGCCAAGCGGGCGCGGCTCGGCCACAAGGCGGCGGCACAGGGGAGAAAAAGGTTCCGGCTCAAAATCATACCCCTGAGCTCGCAGCAGGGCCTCCACAGCGGGCACCTGTTCCGGGGCGCATACCAGGCGAAAAGAACGGATAAGAGTTTTCGGCATGGCGGCATATTATTGACAGTACGCCCTTCCCGCAAGGAATTTATCTGTTGCGGCGCGCTCCACGGGCTCCTTGCGTCTTGCACGGCGCTGCAAGTGTGCGTATAGTGCGCCAGTGCGGACGTGCCGGGCTGCATTTGACAGTCGGTACCGGTTGACCGCCACAACGGCCCGTGGCCGTACTTTACCGGGTATTTGCGTGAATACTCAAGGAGAATGGAATGAAATTCGCCATGCGACTGACTTTTTCGGTCTGCCTGATGCTCGTCGCCGTTGCTGCGGGCGCTGCCAGCGCCGCCGCTAAAAGCGCTGTGGTATTGCCCTTTGTGGTCAATGCCCCCCAGAGCTACGCTTACCTTTCCAAGGCTGTTCAGGCTACCATTCAGGGACGCCTTGACCGCCCTGGCGTGCTTGAAGCCCGTGCGGGACAGAACAAGGCCGCCAGCCAGGCAGAAGCCCAGCAGGCGCTCCGCTCTTCTGGTGCGGACAACGCCATCTGGGGCTCCGTGAGCGTCATGGGCAACGACTGCACCATTGTTATGAACAGCGTGGACAAGGCAGGCAAAACCTGGAGCAAAACCGCCCAGGCTCCTGTGAGCGAACTGACCACTTCTGTGCAGAACCTGACCTCGGCCCTGAGCCAGGAAGTTTTTGGTATTTCCTCCGCAATGCGCACCCCCGGCTCCACCGCGTCTGGTTCCCCGCGTGGCGCAACCGCCAATGGCGACATCGTCACCAACGAAACCGGTCAGCAGCAGGTGTACCTGAACCCGCAGTTCCGCTATCAGGGCGCTGGCGCTGAAGATGGCTCCCGCCTGCGCACCCAGCGCTTGGGTTACAACATGGTCGACATGGCCGTGGGCGACTTTAACGGCGATGGCAAGAATGAAGTCGCCATCCTGAGCGATCATGATCTGCGCATCTACAGCTGGCCTGCCAACGGTCAGCTCAAGCTGCTTGGCGAAACCGTGGTTTCGCGTTCCAACAACAACTTCTCCATGCGCGCCATCGACCTCAACCGCGACCGCAGCATGGCTCTTGTTGTGACCACCACCGAAGAGTCGAGCAACCGCCCTTACTCCTTCATATACAGCTTCAAGGGCAACAAGTTCACCACCATTGCCGACCGCATTCCTTACTATGTGAGCGTCATGCGTGTGCCCCCCACCTACAGCCCCACCCTCGTGGGTCAGGCGTGGGATTCGCTTAAGCTCTTTGCTCCCGGCGTGCGCATCATGACCAAGCAGGACGGCAAGTTTACGCTTGGCACCCGTCTTGACCTGCCCACCGGCGCCACTGTGTTCAACTGCGTGTGGATGCCCGCCGGCAAGAACGGCAAGGGTGAACAGCTTGTCATGCTGACCGACGATGAGCGCATCAAGCTCTTCCAGGGCCACGGCAACAGCCTGATTTACACCACCATGGAACGTTATTCCGGCTCTGCTACGGGTATGGATCACTACAAGGGCATGCCCGGTCTGGGCGTGGACAAAACCTACCAGTTGCCCAGCAAGTACTACGCCCCCATGCGCCTCATCGCTGCCGATATCGGCAATACCGGCGACTACACGCTGCTGGTCAACAAGCCCATATCCACTGCGGCGCAGTTCTTTGACCGTTACCGTTTCTTCCCCCAGGGCGAAGTTCATGCCCTGTACTGGGACGGCGTGGGCCTTGGCCTCAAGTGGAAGACCCGCCGCATCCGTGGTTCTGTTGCGGAAATTGACCTGGCTGACGTGAACAACGATGGCATCCTTGATCTGGTGGTGGGCCTCAACACCTCCCCCGATCTCGGCATCGGCAGCCGTCAGTGCATGATTACCGCCTACCCCCTGGACGTTTCGGCCACCAATCCTAACGTGCCTGCGGACTTGAGCGACTTTGAAGTAAGCCCCAACTAGCGGGGTAAACGGCCCTTCGCCAACGCGAGGGGCCGTTTTTATCTGCGGCGCAGAGCTGCGGATATGGAGCAACGGCCCTGCCGCGGCTCTGGCAATAGCCAATTTAAAGCGGCAAAACCCACTGGGGTTTTGCCGCTTTATAACCAGCTTACTGAAACGGAAAAGTTTTTGGAGTAAGGAGACAGCATGCGCATCCTTGTGATCGGCTCCGGTGGCCGCGAACACGCCCTGGTTTGGAAAATTCTGCAAAGCCCCGAAGTCAGCGCCATTTTTGTTGCGCCCGGCAACGGCGGCACCAGCAGCGAAGGGGCCGTTAACGTGCCTGTGGCTGTGGACGACCTGGACGGGTTGCTGGCCTTTGCGCGCAAGGAGCACATAGACCTGGTGATTCCGGGCCCCGAACTGCCCCTGACACTGGGCATTGTTGACCGCATGCGCGAAGCTGGCATTCCCAGCTTTGGGCCGGATGCCTATGGCGCACGCCTTGAAGGCAGCAAGGCCTTTGCCAAGGAAATCATGAACCGCGCCAAAGTGCCCACCGCCCATTGCGAAGTGTTCAGCGATGCGCAGGCGGCCCGCGACCACATCAACAAGGTGGGCGCTCCTCTGGTCATCAAGGCGGACGGCCTCGCCGCGGGCAAGGGCGTCATCATCGCCCAGACCGTGCAGGAAGCCCTGGACGCCATTGACGAGATCATGACCGAGCGCGCCTTTGGCGATGCTGGCAACCTTGTGGTGGTGGAAGAATGCCTTGTGGGCGAAGAAGCCTCCTTCCTCTGCGTATGCGACGGCACCCGGGCGGTTCCCCTGCCCTCGGCTCAGGATCACAAGCGAGTGTTCGACAACGACGAAGGCCCCAATACCGGCGGCATGGGCGCTTACAGCCCCGCCCCGGTGCTGCCCGACAGCATGCTTGAAGAAATGGCCGACCTCACGGTGCGGCCCATCCTGCGCGAGCTTGCCAAGGACGGACATCCCTTTGTGGGCGTGCTGTACGCGGGCCTGATGATGACCGCCGATGGCCCCAAGGTGCTGGAATACAACGTGCGCTTTGGTGACCCGGAATGTCAGCCCCTGCTCATGCGCCTTGACGGCGACCTGCCAGCCATCATGCTGGACGCTGTACGCGGCAAGCTTGACCCGGTAAGCCTCGGCCAGACCAGCCAGACCGCGCTTGGGGTTGTGATCACCGCCAAGGGGTATCCCGGCTCCTACGCCAAGGGTTTGTCCATCGAAGGTATTGAAGACGCGGACAGCGTACCCGGCGTAAAGGTTTTTCACAGCGGCACTGCGGTTAAGGACGGGTCGCTCGTTTCCAACGGCGGGCGTGTTTTGTGCGTCACCGCGTTGGGCGACAGCCTGGCTGACGCGCAAAAGGCCGCCTATGCCGGTGTGGCCAAGGTGCGCATGCAGGATGGTTTTCATCGCACCGACATTGGCGAAAAAGGCATCCGCCGTCTGGCCGGAAAATAGCAACAAACTGATTTTGCAAGGATATTCCGGCGCTCTGCGCCGCACCACAGGAAGGAAGACTATGCCGCAAGTAGTCATTTTGATGGGGTCAAAGTCTGACGAAGAAAAGGTCAGCCCCTGCGTAGACGTTCTGAAAAGCCTTGGCGTGAGCTGCGCTATCACCGTCAGTTCCGCGCATCGAACCCCTGAGCGCACCGAAAAACTGGTGAGCCAGTACGAAGCCGAAGGCACGAGCGTGTTTATTTGCGCCGCAGGCATGGCCGCGCATCTGGCTGGAGCCGTGGCCGCCCGCACCACGCGCCCAGTGATTGGTATTCCTGTTTCCAGCGCCGCCCTGTGCGGTATGGACGCGCTTTTTGCCACTGTGCAGATGCCTCCCGGATTCCCGGTCGCCACCGTTGCCACCGACAAGGCTGGCGCACGTAATGCCGCATGGCTGGCCGCCCAGATTCTGGCCGTGTCCGACCCTGCGCTTAACGAACGCATTGCCGAAGCCCGCGCCAAAATGCGCGAAGAAGTGGAAAAAGCCGGGGACGAAATTAGCCGCAAATACGCCTAGCGTAGTAGCCTTGACAACAGGGCTGGTTCTTGCGCTGTATTTTGTCCATTGCTTTGATTCGCAGTGGAAACCCACGGTACGCACATCACAAAACCATAAATGCCCGCAAGCTTAACTTGCGGGCATTTATGGTTTTGCCGGTTGTTGCTGAGGCAGCGAACAGACAGGCAGATTGATTACACAGACGCCTCTGCACCGTACGCAAGGCCAACAGAGCACACCCTGTTGCGTCCCTCCTGTTTGGCGCGGTACAGGGCTGTATCTGCCGCCAGAATAAGGGCATCGCAGATTTGAGTGCTTTCCATGCCCTGCGGAGCACCCGGTTCAAATACTGCGGCGGCAACGCCAACGCTAATTGTCACATTTATGACAGTGCCGTTGAATGACACCTCCATCATGGCCGCAACCTGCCGCAACCGCTCAGCGAGCGCCACGTTCTCATCCTGCCCCATACCGGACAGCAGTACAGAAAATTCCTCGCCGCCATAGCGGCCAAGCAAGGCTTTGTGGCCAAGCGTGTCTTTCAGAGCTGACGTGACGCCACGCAGGACTTTGTCGCCCGCCATATGCCCATATTCATCGTTGACGCGTTTGAAATGGTCGATGTCCAGCAGCATAAAACCGAGCTTGCCGCCAGCCTCCCGGCAGCGGTCAATCTCGCGCTGAAAGGCCTCCATAAAAAACCAGCGGCTGAACACCTGGGTCAGCGCGTCCTGTGACGCGATACGCTGCATTTTTTCAAGCAGTTCCTTGCTCTCGGTCATGTCGTACAAGGAGACAATGAGGCCGGAATCTTTTTCAGACGCGCCAACCCTGGCGCAGGAAGCCTTGTAAAAACGCAGCCCACCCGCAACCGGCAAAGCAATCTCCATTTCCTCATTCTGCACAAGCGCCGCCACATCAAGAGAACTTTGTTCAGGAAACACATCCCTGACAGCCAGCCCCACAGCATCCTCTGACAGGGCCGGAAGAATGGACACGGCGCTGTCGTTGAAATCCACCACGCGCAGCTTGTCGTCCAGCACCAGCACGCTGGCGCTCATGGTCTTGAAGACCTTGTCGCGCGCTATGGGCACGAGGTCGAACATGCGCAGACGGGACATGGCAAAGCCGCTCAGCGGCAGGGCCGCCGAGAGAATGAAGGGCTCAATGTCAATGCCGTAGGGCGCAAAGCCAAGAGTCTGCAAAAAATTGCCTATCCAGAGGCTCAACGCGCCAATAAAGATGGTTTTTGCCTGCCGCCTGCGATAGCCCGTTGCTTTGCCGTAGGAGAAGGCAAATAAGGCCAGCCCGGCAAAGGCAACCAGCATCTTGTAAACAAAATCAACATAATACCACCAGCCTTTCTGCGTTACCGCCACAGGGAAGAGGCCGCTGGCATCTACTGCAAAGGTTTTATAATGGAGATGGTGATACTCATTGGTGTAGAGCATCGCAATAGTCGTCAGCGGCACCACAAACAGCAGGGCCATCACAGCCTTGCTCTTTATTGAATAGTTATTGTAATAAACGGCAAAAAGAAACCAGAACACTGCGATGAGCGGTGCCCCCAGGTATTCAATTTTTAAGGAAAGATAGATTGTTTCAGGCGTGCTTGATGCAAGCTCGAAAATGTACCCGACCGTGTACATGAAAATAGACATGAACAAAAACAAAAAGGCCGCATACCCGTTTGAGCGCGCTATTCTGGACGAATAGCAAACAGCATAGAGCATGCCCGCGCACGATATACTCAGAAAAAGAATACAGGCAGCTCTTATGATCACTGACTATGCCTTATACTATTCACCCTGTGAGCGTGCCAGCTGCAACTGTCCTTGCGGGCGCAGCTGGGCATTCAAAATACACTGCGGAAGCGGAAAAACACAGCCCGCGCCCGTGCACAATTTTGAATATCCGATATTTTTTATCTGTGTCCCCACGAGCTGGCAAGCCGTGGGTCTCCGGCAGCAAACAAAAACTCCGGGCCTGCCTGAGCAGACACCGGAGTCCTTGCAACAATCAAACCAACGTATTGACTAGAATTTGCCGGTCACGTCCAGGCACTGCCAGGGCAGACCGTAGACGTTGAGATCCCTCATGAAGGGATCGGGATCAAACTGTTCCATGTTCCACACGCCGGGTTTGCGCCACAAGCCCTGAGCCACCATCTTCGTACCGATCATGGCGGGCACGCCCGTGGTGTACGAAATGGCCTGGGAGCCCACCTCCGCATAACATTCTTCGTGGTTGCAGATGTTGTACACGTAAACGGTCTTTTCCTTGCCGTCCTTGACGCCGCGCATGAGGTCACCAATGCAGGTCTTGCCCTTGGTCAGGGGGCCGAGGGAGGCCGGGTCGGGCAGCAGCTTGGCAAGGAACTGGATGGGCACAATGTCCTGCCCCTGGAATTTCACAGGGTCGATGCGGGTCATGCCCACGTTGCCAAGCACCTTGAGGTGGTTGAGATAATTCTCTGAAAACGTCATCCAGAAGCGGGCGCGGCGGATACCCTTGAGGTTCTGCACCAGTGATTCCAGCTCTTCATGATACATGAGGAAACATTTTTTGGAGCCGATGCCGTCAGGGAAATCAAAATTCATGGACCAGGACAGGGGGTCGGTTTCCACCCACTCGCCGCGTTCCCAGTACCGCCCGCGCGCCGTGACCTCGCGGATATTGATTTCAGGATTGAAGTTGGTGGCAAAGGGCTGGCCATGATCGCCCGCATTACAGTCGATGATGTCGAGCACGTGCACTTCGTCCAGCTGATGCTTGAGCGCCCAGGCCGCGTACACGTTGGTGACGCCGGGGTCAAAGCCGGAACCGAGCAGGGCTGTCAGCCCTGCCTCGCGGAAGCGGTCCTGGTAGGCCCACTGCCACTTGTATTCAAACTTGGCGGTGTCCAGCGGCTCGTAGTTGGCGGTGTCCACGTAATGCACGCCGCATTCAAGGCAGGCGTCCATAATGTGCAGATCCTGATACGGCAGGGCCACGTTGCAGACCACATCGGGCTTGACCTGCCGGATGAGGGAACACAGCTCGGGCACGTTGTCCGCGTCCACCTGAGCGGTGGCAACCTCGACGCCAAGGCGCGTCTTGACGCTCTGCGCAATGGCATCGCAGCGGGAAAGGGTGCGGCTTGCCAGCGTTACCTTTGAGAATCCGCCTTCCTTGAGTACCTGCGCACACTTGTGCACCACAACGCTGCCTACGCCGCCCGCGCCAATAATCAGAATATGAGACATGTTCCTTCTCCGTGGTGGAAGAGGTATACCACTGCGCGGCATGGCCGCGCCGCCATTTTCATATATTGCGCCCGTGGGCGCAGGGTTGCCGGGCCGCATGACCCGGGCCGGAAAACATGATGCCCGCACGGGGTGACAGTGCCGTTACGTTACGCGCGGAATGGGCCTTATGGCCCAGGAAAGTTCCGGCGTCAACAGGTCGCGGTGCAAAAACCGTCAACTCTGCCTTATTTCTCACTTTTGGCCGCAGGGCCCGGATCTGCCGCATCGCCATCCAGCAGGCGCACATGGGCGTAACGCCCGCTTTTGCGCGCCTGTGCGGCAAGCTCCAGCCCCTGGCTCCTGCACTGCGGGCAGGCGTGGCGCGGCACCAGTATGCACAGGGAGCGGGGCACCCGTTCCGAGGCGGTCTCAATGCGCCCCAGCCCCGAGCAATCGCTGCACAGCCGCCAGGCTTCCGTCTGCCCTTCGCGCAGGTTGTCCGTATCGTAAAAGATGTGCTTTCGGCGCACCCACCAGCCGTTTTCTTCCTCGCCTTCCGTGGGCTGCGCCGGGGGATGAAAATACACATCGCGGATCTGCCCGCACAATCTGGCGATGTATTCCCCCACTTGCGGCCGCTGACGCGTGGCTTCTGGCGTCCAGCCCGGCTCGCGGATATCCGCGGCGTCCAGCCCGGCCAAGGCAAGACAGATGCCCAGGTTCACGTAGGGCAATGCCCCGCGTATGGAGTAGCCGCCTTCAAGTACGGCGATATGCGGTTGCAGGGCCGCATTGAGCGCCGCGTAGCCCTGCGCCGAAAGCTTCATGTTGGCAAGGGGGTCAGTGAAGTGATTGTCCTGCCCGGCGGAATTGATGATCAGGTCAGGCTTGAAATCTTCCAGAATGGGCAACACCGCATGTTCTATGGCGTACAGATAGCCCTCGTCCGAGGTTTCGGGCGGCAGAGGGATGTTGATGGTGCGCCCAAGCGCGCCGGGACCGCCGCATTCCTGCGGGAAACCCGATCCGGGGTACAGGGTGCGCCCGTCCTGATGCAGGGAAATGAACAGGGTATGCGGGTCGTTCCAGAAAATATCCTGGCTGCCGTCGCCGTGGTGCACGTCCGTATCCACAATGGCGATACGCAGGGGGCGGCCGTCGGGGCGTGGATAATGATCGCGGATATACTCCACCATGACGGCTTCGTTATTGATATTGCAGAAGCCTCGGTTGCCATGCACCACACGCATGGCATGGTGGCCCGGGGGCCGCACCAGTGCAAAGGCCCGCTGTTCGCGCCCCTCAAACACCAGCCGGGCCGCGCGGATGGCCCCGCCCGCCGAAGCCAGATGTGAATCCGTGCTCACCGCCGCAGCCGAAGGCAGGCAGAAGTGCGCGCGCTCAAGCTGGGCATGCGTGGCAAAGGCGGGGCGGTATTCCGTAATGCCGGGGATGTCGAACAGCCCTTCTTCAAGCAGCTGGTCGCGTGTATAGAGCAGACGCTCTTCCCGTTCCGGGTGTGTTGCAGAAATGGCCCAGTCAAAGGCAGGGAAAAACACCACGCCAAGACTGCGGGCCGCCACCATGGGTGGCAGTGTTTTTTCAGTCATCACCTTCGCCAAGTTCTTCAAAAATATCTGCCCCGTAACGGGCATACGTCACCATACGGCCCATGTGCGCAAGGCCCATGCCGTAGGCCAGATTGCTTTCGGCCACGGCCATAAAAAGCACGCCTTCAGTATCGTGCAGGGCAAAAAAGCCGCCAGCACCGCCATCCTTGCGAAAAACGGCGCAGTGCAGCAAACCGGGATCGCCTATGACGTTGATAAGGGTGTAGCCCTTGGGCGGCTGACCCGGCAGATAGGCAAGTTCCTTGCCTTCACGGGGGGCAAAACGCACGCCCGCGCCTTCAACTTCAACTGTATAACATTCGTACATATATTCTCCTTGGTGGCGCCTGGAACACGCCAAAAGCCTGCATGGCAGGCTGAACCGGCAAAATTGCAAAGGCCCGGAAAGCGGCTCTCGCCGCAAAAAACTATTCCAATCCCCAACCGCGCTGCCGCAAGTGGGACTCAATGGCGGAACGGCACTGCAAAACCACGTCTTCCGGCGGCTGCGAGGCGTCAATGATGGCAAAGCGCTCGGGTTCTTCCTCGGCCAGAACCCTGTAGCCCTGACGCACCCGCTCATGAAAATCAAGGCTCTCCGCGTCAAAACGGCCTTCTGAAACCACCAGACCTTCCAGTCTGTTCCGCTCGCCAGCGCGCATGAGGCCGCAACGCACCGGCAGATCCAGCAGCAGGGTCAGCTCCGGTTGCAGACCACCCGTGGCCGCCTGATTGAGCCGTTGCAGATATTCCGTATCAAGCCCGCGTCCGTGCCCCTGATAGGCCAGCGTGGAATCGGTGTAACGGTCGCACAGTACGGTCTGCCCTGCTTCCAGCGCAGGCCGGATGATCTCCGCCACGTGTTGCGCCCTGTCGGCAAGAAACAGAAAAAGCTCCGCCCTGCTGGAGAGTTCGCGCGTGCGGGCATCAAGCAGTATGGAGCGCAGGCTGCGCCCAAGTGCACAGCCCCCCGGCTCACGCGTACACAGGGGGTCGTGGCCGTTTTCCTGCAAAAAACCCGCAAGATAGTTGATGGCCGTGGACTTGCCCGCGCCTTCTATACCTTCAAAAGAGATAAACATTCTTCTTTCACCGCTTTTTTGCGGGTTGCAGGGGCGGCTTTGTCCGGCGTACGCGCGGCCCGGTGCACGGGTCGCCCCAGCGTAGCCTGCCAGGGTGTCCAGGCCTCGCCTTCGCCCTCTATCTGGGCAAACAGGCCACGGCACTGGGCCATCTTGGCGTCCAGGTTGTCGGCATAGTGCAGGGCCATGGCTTCCGGCGTATGCGGCACGCGCACCGCACCGAACTCCAGCTCGCCATGGTGGCTCAAGATCAGGTGTTTCAGATGCCGCTGCAACGGCTCTTCCAGACCGGATTTAGCCAGGTACGGCTCCAGCATTTCAATGCCCAGCATGAGGTGCCCCAGCAGGCGGCCCTCATCAGTGTAGTCATTGGCGATACCGCCAGAAAATTCGCGCAGTTTGCCAATATCGTGAAACAGCGCTCCCGCAAGAAAAGTCTGCCGGTCAAGTTCCGGATAATGGTCGGCAATGCGCCGACAGAGCTTGAATACGCTCAGGGTATGTTCAAGCAGCCCGCCCACATAGGCGTGGTGCACCCCCTTGGCCGCCGGGCAGACCCTAAAGGCGGCGCGCATCTCGTCATTGTTAAAAAATCCCTGCACCAGCTTGCGCCAGGGCGCGTGGACAAATTCCTTTTTGATGAGGTCAAGCAGTTCATCCAGCATTTCATCCAGCGGAAAGGGGCTGGCGGGCATAAGGGCCGCATGGTCCACAGCAGCGCATTCCTCATCGGAAAGAAAGCGCATCTGCTCCACCGTGAGCTGCACCTGATCGCGGTACAGCCCCGCGCGCCCTTCGGCCCACACAAGGGTCCCCGCCGCGATTTCGCTGAACTCCGCGCTCAGCGGATGCCATATCTTGGCTTCAAGGCTGCCGCTGGCATCAGCCAGGGTAAGCCGCCAGTACGGGCCGTTGCGCGACTGTCCCTGCGCCGCCTGCGTAACCACGAATATGCCGCGCGCCTCCGAGGCGGGGCCAATCTCTTTGACGTAACAACCTTTTTCCATATATCGTTCCAGCGGCGCGCCTCTGCGCCGGGCATATGCAGTTTTCCACGCGGGCATGGCCCCTGACGCGGAACTTCCAAAAATGGCAGGGCCGCGCAAAACACTGAAACCACGCGGGCCTTAGGCCGAATTTCCCTTCTTTCCGAGGTATTGTCAAATGGACGTTCTTCTGACCAACGATGATGGCATCCGCGCACGCGGCCTGCGCGCGCTTTACGCCGCCCTGCTTGAAGCAGGGCATACCGTGCATGTGGTGGCCCCCATGACCCAGCAATCTGGCGTGGGCCACTCGCTGACCGTATTTGAACCTGTACGCGCCATGGATTTTGAAGAACCCAACTTCAAGGGTCTGGGTATTTACGGCACACCCACGGACTGCGTCAAACTGGCCCTCGGGCAACTCCTGCCCAAAAAGCCCGACATGGTCATTTCGGGCATCAACGCCGGGCCCAACGTTGGCCCGGACATTCTGTATTCCGGCACGGTGGGCGCTGCCACGGAGGCGGCCCACGAAGATCTGCCGAGCATCGCTGTTTCGCACGACTGCTACAAGGTCAAAAACGGCGACCTTCTGCCGCAGGCCCGACATCTGGTGGCGCTGGCCGAGCGCATCGACTGGTCGCAGCTGGGCCGCCGCAGGGTGGTCAACGTCAACTATCCTGCCTGCCCGCTGGACGAGGTCAAAGGCCTGCGCGTCTGCCCGCAAACCAGCGCCGTGTGGGTAAACACCTACTCGGAGCGCCTTGACCCGCGCGGCGCGCCCTACTGGTGGCTTGAGGGCGAAATCCCTGCGGAAACCATTGAACCAGATTCGGACAAAGACATGCTCAACCGGGGATACATTACCCTTACACCCCTGCGCTTTGATTTTACCGATCAGGCTGGCCTGAACGCGCTGGCAGGCATGAAGCTCGGCTAGCGCGCACTGCCCCAAGGCCTTCGGCAACCTGCCGGAAACATAAGGGATCAGCCGAACCCTCTTGACGCCGCCGCCACATGTGGGCTACAGGCGCGCTCGGGCATACAAAATATGTTTTGCGTTTGCCCGGGCACTGCGCCCGCCGGAAGAACTGCAAAGTAAGCCCGTTTCCCGCGCGGCAGGCATTCCCCTTTACGGGGAATTGGTGTATGTGCAGACTTGTCATTTCCGGGCGACTTATGCTTTTTTGACCGTCCTTAATGCCAGACCCCTCTGGAGGAAATCATGCCTCTTATCAATCCCAAAGAAATGTTCGCTGCCGCCTATGCTGGCGGGTATGCCATTGGCGCGTTCAACGTCAACAACATGGAAATCATCCAGGGCATCATGAGCGCGGCCTCCGAGGAAAAATCGCCGGTCATCCTTCAGGTGTCTTCGGGCGCGCGCAAGTATGCCGGGCAGATATACATCATGAAGCTTGTGGAAGCGGCGCTTGCGCTTGACCCTTCTATTCCCGTGGTGGTGCACCTCGACCACGGCCCCAGTTTTGAAATGTGCCGCGACTGCATTGACGGCGGCTTCACTTCGGTCATGATTGATGGTTCGCACCTGTCGTTTGAAGAGAACATAGCCCTGACCAAGCAGGTGGTGGACTATGCCCACCCCCGGGGCGTATGGGTTGAGGCCGAGCTGGGCAAGCTGGCTGGCATTGAGGAACATGTGCAGTCTGCCGAACACGTCTACACCGACCCCGATGAAGCCGTGGAATTTGTAAACCGCACGGGCTGCGATTCGCTGGCCGTTGCCATCGGCACAAGCCACGGCGCGTACAAATTCAAGGGCGAAGCCAAGCTTGATTTTGACCGTCTGGCCCGCATTGGCGACAAGCTGCCGAATTACCCCCTGGTGCTGCACGGCGCGTCCAGCGTACCGCAGGAATTTGTAAGCCAGTGCAACCAGTATGGCGGCCAGGTTGGCGGAGCCAAGGGCGTACCCGAAGACATGCTGCGCAAGGCTGCGGGCATGAACGTGTGCAAAATCAATGTGGATACGGACATCCGCCTGGCCGTCACCGCATCCATCCGTCAGTATCTTGCCGAACACCCCGACCAGTTTGACCCGCGCGCCTATCTCACCCCCGCTCGCGATGCCGTCAAAAACATGGTGGCCCACAAGATCCGCAATGTCATGGGATCTTCAAATAAAGCCTAATCCCTACGCCCCAAGGAGCGCGAATCATGCCCGTGAAAGTTGGAATGAACGGCTTTGGCCGCATTGGTCGGTATCTGCTGCGTCTTATGGCCGACGACAAAGAGATTCAGATCGCCGCCATCAACGCCCGTGCGGACAACGCCGCGCTGGCCTATCTTTTCAAGTATGATTCCACTTACGGAACCTTTCAGGGCACTGTTGATCACGATGAAAACGGCATCATCGTCAATGGCCGCCATATCACCGTTACCCGCTGCAAGGCTGGCGAATGGGAATGGGAACGCCTTGGCGTAACCCTGGCCGTGGAAACCACTGGCACCATCAAGGACAGGGAAGGCCTTGCCCAGCACCTGGCATGTGGCGCGAAAAAGGTTGTGATCTCCGCCCCCGGCAAGGATGTGGACGCCATGATTGTTATGGGCGTGAACCACGGCACTTATGATGGCGCAAAGCACAGCGTCATTTCTGCCGCGTCCTGCACCACAAACTGCCTGGCTCCTGCGGTCAAGGTGCTGCACGAAACCTTTGGCTTCCGCCATGGCCTCATGACCACCATCCACTCCTACACCATGAGCCAGCGCATCCTGGACGGCACCCACAAGGACTGGCGTCGCGGCCGCGCCGCAGCCGTGTCCATGGTGCCTTCAAGCACGGGCGCCGCCAAGGCTGTGGGGCAGGTCATGCCGGAACTGGAAGGCAAGCTCAACGGCATGTCGGTGCGTATTCCCACCTTTGACTGCTCGCTGGTCGACCTGACCTGTGAAGTGGAAAAAGCCTGTGATGCCGCCGCTGTCAATGCGGCCCTTCAGGCTGCCAGCAAGGGCGCTCTGGCCGAAAACATGGGCTATTCCGAAGAACCGCTGGTGTCCATAGACTACAAGGGCAGCACCTTCGGCGGCGTGGTGGATGCGCTTTCCACCCAGGTGCTTGACGGCACGATGGTCAAACTGCTCATCTGGTACGACAACGAATCCGGCTTCACCAACCAGTTGCTGCGCCTGCTTCGCATGGTGGGCAAGGACTGCTGATAAAGACCGCGCCTTGCCCTGCCGGGCAGGGATGGGCATGAATTACAAGCGCGGCGGGTTGCAATCCCCGCCGCGCTCTGCTTTTGTTCGCCCGTTTTGACAGCCCCTGTCGCAGCGCATGCTTCACTCTGTCCCTTTTGGGCCTTTCTCAACCCCAGATTTGACGTGCGTGACCCCAGGCAAATTCTGCTCACCACTCGCCAGCATGGGAAAATTTTTCCTCTTTTCTTTGCCACGCTTTAAGCCTTGGCTAACAAAACTGGCTCTACGCAAGGCTTTACAGGCATCTCACCAGAACTCGCCATTTGCGCCGAGCCCTAATACTTTTTGCCGTTGCGCCGATTAAGTGGACAAAAGGTGGTAGCACGCAAGGACGCGTCGGCATTTCGCGCCGCCTGTGACATACAGCATTCATGGAGGAATGTATGTATATCAATCATAATACCATGGCCTCGCAAGTAGGCAACAATCTGGCCTCGCACTACAGCGACCTGAAAACCTCTACCTCGCGGCTGTCATCCGGCCTGCGCATCAATTCCGCTGCGGACGATGCCGCCGGTCTGGCCATTCGCGAACTCATGCGTACCGATATCGCCGCCCTGCAACAGGGCGTGCGTAACGCCAATGACGCCATTTCCCTCATTCAGACCGCCGACGGCGCCTTGGGCATCATCGACGAAAAGCTGACCCGCATGAAGGAACTGGCCGAACAGGCCGCCACCGGTACCTATGACTCCACCCAGCGCCTGATGATTGAATCGGAGTACCAGGCCATGGCTTCGGAAATTACCCGAATCGCCAACGCCACGGACTTCAACGGCATCCATCTGCTGGACGGCAACCTGTCGAGCGACACGCACACAGGCAGCACCATGTCCAGCACTGGCAAGCTGAAGGTACACTTTGGCACAGCCAACGATTCGGCGGAAGACTACTACTACATCCAGATCGGCACGAGTACTGCCTCTGCTCTTGGTGTAGGCAATCAGGCTGCCACCACTGCTGCCGGCAGATCGGTATCGACTCAGGAAGCGGCGCAGAAGGCTCTTGTAGCCATCACAAACGCCGTGGTCTCCAAGGACAAGATCCGGGCGCACCTGGGCGCGCTGCAAAACCGGCTGGAAAACACCATCTCCAATCTGAGCACGCAGGCCGAAAATCTGCAGGCGGCGGAATCCCGCATTTCTGACGTGGATGTGGCCACGGAAATGACGAAGTTCGTCCGCAACCAAATTCTTACCCAGTCGTCTGTGGCTATGCTCTCGCAGGCCAACAGCATGCCCAAGCTGGCCTTGAACCTGATTTCCGGTTAGTGGCAAAACCAGGTGGTGGAGGGCAATAGCCCAGGACCGGCCAAGAGGCTGGGGAGAGCTTTAAGGCCATAACCAACACGTTTCTGATGAAAGCCGGGTCGTACGCGACCCGGCTTTTTTACGCCCTGCTATCTTCTGAGCTTCGGAAAATACCGCACTGGCACAGCAGCCCCAGCAGTTTTTCAGCACGCACAGTCCTTCCTTTTCCCCATTTCCACTCTTGCGCGACGGCCTCTTGCGCGCCTGCCCCGTCAACATTTCTGCGCTTGTTCAAAAAACAATGCGATGTCCCACCTGTTTTGCCTTGGCTTTCCTTACGCAGGATAGCCGTGGGCAGGCAAAAAATATTTGCCGCAGCAGCATACCTCAAAAATTCGCATCATAGAGATATTTGTATATTTTTTTCTGTGCGGGCCGCAACATTTCGCCATTGGCGCACCAGCCGCCAGCTTATTGACGCATATATCTGCGATCTCTGGCATGAATCCTGCTGTAAACGGAGTGCAGGTTTTCAGGCAAATATTGCCTTCTCTGAAGCCACGAATCAGAAGGGCAACAGCGCCTGTCGTTTAAGGCTGCCAGCCCAGGTCGGCTCTGCCGATACCAGCCTGGCTTTTGGTAACTCTTTCCCCGCTCCTTGCGGGATGAACGGCGGCAGCCCGCATGGACGCGGGCGCGCATAGTGCGCCGCCGGGCAGACAGAACATTCATGGAGGAATGTCATGTATATCAATAACAACTCAATGGCTTCCAATGTTGCCAACACCTTGACCTCGCACTACAACGACCTGAAGACTTCGACCCAACGTCTGTCCACAGGCCTGCGCGTGAACTCCGCTGCTGACGATGCCGCCGGCCTCGCCATTCGCGAATTGATGCGTACGGATGTCAAGGCATTGCAACAGGGCGTGCGTAATGCCAACGATGCCATTTCCCTCATTCAGACCGCCGACGGCGCCCTGGGCGTCATCGACGAAAAGCTGACCCGTATGAAGGAACTGGCTGAACAGGCTTCCACCGGTACCTATGACTCCACCCAGCGCTTGATGATCGAATCGGAGTACCAGGCCATGGCTTCGGAAATTACCCGAATCGCCAACGCCACGGACTTCAACGGCATCCACCTGCTGGACGGCAATCTGTCCGGTGACACGCACACTGGCTCCACGATGACCTCCACCGGCAAGATGAAGATCCACTTTGGTACTGCCAACGACTCGGCGGAAGACTATTACTACATCCAGATCGGCACGAGCACTGCCTCGGCCCTTGGTGTAGGCAATGAGACGACCGCCGGACGGGCCGGTGCGACCATCTCCACCCAGGAAGCGGCGCAGAAGGCCCTGGTGGCCATCACCAACGCGGTGGTTTCCAAGGACAAGATCCGTGCACATCTGGGCGCGTTGCAGAACCGCCTGGAGAACACCGTCTCCAACCTCACCACCCAGGCTGAAAACTTGCAGGCGGCCGAATCCCGCATTTCCGACGTGGACGTGGCCACGGAAATGACGCAGTTTGTCCGCAACCAGATCCTCACCCAGTCGTCTGTGGCCATGCTCTCGCAGGCCAACAGCATGCCCAAGATGGCCATGCAGCTTATCCAGGGTTAACGCTGGTTGAGGGCGTGCTTTAGCACGTATCCCAAAATATCCCCGAAGGGTTCGCCCTTCGGGGATATTTTGCTGCGGAGACGTCTTTTCCGGCGGGGCCAGTATGGGCGCGCTAGCGCAGGCTCAGGCCAGCGCGGTCAGATCATAGTCCGTATTTTCCACTATATCGCATTCCACTAGCGCTCCGGGCGCAATGCCCGGCCCGCTCACATAGGTGATGCCGTCCACCTCCGGCGCCTGAAACCACACACGCCCGCTGTGCAGTCCCGGCCAGTCGGGATGCGGGGCATCCACCAGCACCTGCATACGGCTGCCCACCTGCGCGGAGAGCAGTTCGTTGCTGATGTCGGCCTGAATTTCCATAAGAGAATCCCTGCGCCACTGTTTGACTTCATCCGGCACCTGATCGGGCAATGTTGCCGCCACGGTGCCATCTTCTGCCTGATAGGCAAACACACCCACGTGCTGAAAACGGCTTTCTTCTACAAAACGGCACAGACTTTCAAAATGCTCTTCCGTTTCGCCAGGATAGCCAACAATAAAGGTCGTGCGCAAAGCCGCATGGGGCAGCACGGAGCGCACGGTATCCAGTACTCGCCGGGGGTCGCCCGCAAAAGGCCGACCCATGCGCGACAGCACATCAGGGTGAGCGTGTTGCAGGGGAATATCCAGATAAGGCAGCAAAGGCGCGCCGCAATCTCTGATAAAACGCAAAAGCTCCGGCGTCACGCCTGTGGGGTACAGGTAGAGCAGGCGCAGCCAGGCGAGGCCCTCAAGCCCCACCAGCTTTTCAAGCAGGCTGGGCAGGCCGTGCTTGAGCCCAAGATCAACACCCCAGGAGGTCAGATCCTGCGCCACAAGATCAAGCTCGCGCACGCCCTGGGCCAGCAGAGCCCTGGCTTCATCGGCAATATCGTCGGCGGTAAGCGATTTAAGGCCGCCCCTGATGGAAGGAATGGTGCAGAACGCGCACTTGTGCCTGCACCCCTCGCCCACCTTGAGCCATGCGTACGAAGGGCCGGTAGAAAGCAGTCTGCCGCCGCCGGGGATACGGGCAGGAGGCTCGGGCAGGTCCAGGGCCGCTGCCAGCATGGCTGGCCAGCGCGGCAGATCACCCGTGGGCAGCCACACGTCCACTTCCGGCAGTTCCGCTGCCAGATCGGCAGCGCCATAACGCCCCACCATGCAGCCGCCTACAGCCAGCAGGGGCTTAACCTTGCACTTTTCAAGCCTCTGGATGGCGTCCACAACCGCGCGAACAGATTCACGCACGGCAGGGTCGATGAATCCGCAGGTATTGATGAAAACCAGACGCGCCTTGCCCATGTGTTCCACATGCTGCACGGCGACCCCAAGCGAACCGAGCAGGCGCTCACTGTCCACGCGGTTTTTGGGGCAGCCAAGGCTCAGCGACCATACTTTCAGGGAATTAGGAAAAATAGCTCGTGTCATGGGGGCACAATACAGAGGGGCGGGGCGCTTGTCATCATTGAGGCCAGTCCCCATTCTTCAAACCGGACGTGCCCAGACCGACAAATTTGCAAAACGATAACACAGATGCTAGATCTAATCAGTTGTCTAACAGGCTAATACACAAATGTAATGCCGCACGGCGGAACATAAAAATGAAAAACGCGGACCCTGCAAACCTCAGCATATCGGCTACCCAATCCGGGGAAAAGCCGCCTGCGGAATCTCCTCAGGAGATTTGCCTTTCCCATGCCTTGCAGAGTGTCTACGGCGACATATTGCTTATAGATTTTGAGAGGGATACCTGCCGCGAACTGTACCACGGAGAAGGTCACTTTACGCGCATGCCTCTGGATCAGCCCCTTGCCGAAACGTTCAAACGCGAACTTGCCGAGAGGATTCACCCCGACGATGCACAGCGTTTTGCGGCTTTTTTTTCTCAGGACAGCCTGCAACAGATGCTGGCGCAGACTCCCCTTTTTGCTGCGGAAGACATTCGCAAAAAAGCCCTCAACGGCTTGTACCGATGGGTGCGTATTATTGCCTTTCCTGCCCCCCAATACGGCGGGGAACAGACCTATATTGTCTGCACAGAAGACATTGAAAACCACAAAATTGCAGCCGATATTGCCCATGAGAACGAGATGCTGCGCCGGCAAAAGCTGGATGCCCTGCGTTACAAGGCAGTGGTGGACCACACCCGCACTCTGGTTTTTGAATGGAGCGGCACAGATCTGACCTACCTGAGCCACAGGATTCCCGAACTGCTGGCGGGCGAATACGACGGGCGCAATCCCTTTGACGTGTGGCGTGAAGATGATGTTCTCTACGCGGGCGACATGGAGCCCTTTGACACCTGCCTGGCGCGCCTTGCCCTGGGTATCCGCTCTGGCGAAACGACCATTCGCCTGCGCCGTCGAGACGGCCAGTACATCTGGTGCAAGATCACCTACACCAAGCTTGACGACGGGGAGTCTGAAGAACGCTACATCGGCACTCTCAACGACGTGGACGCAGCTACGCGCACCGAGCAGGCCCTGCGCCTGCGCGCAGAGCACGACCCACTCACAGGCGCTTTCAACACCCAGACATTTTTTGAAAAAATAGACAAGCTCATCAAAAACCGGCCCAATGAGCAGTACTGCGTATTGCGCTTTGACGTGGCCGGGTTCAAGGCCATCAACGAATCTTTTGGGCTTGAAGAGGGCAACCGCCTGCTGCGGGGCATTGCCCGCCTGATCCGCCAGCGCCTCATATCTGAAAAGGAAATCTTTGCCCGGCTCACCGCCGATGTTTTTGCCGTCTGCCTCACAGGCGGCGCCGAGCGGACGCTACAGTTCATCCAGAACCTTTCTCTGCGTCTGGATCACTATTCCGACACCTTTCGGGTCAAGCTGTTCTTTGGCATCTGCCCTGTGGAGAACTCCCGCACTCCGGCTCACATCCTGTGCGACTGGGCCTATCTGGCGCAGAAGACGGTCAAGGGCAGCGACATTGTCAATTTTGCCTTTTACGATGATGCCCTACGCAAACGCCTGCACGATGAAAGCTACATCACTGACCAGATGTATGAAGCGCTGGAAAAAAACCAGTTCAGGCTTTTTCTGCAACCCAAGGTGCAGATTTCCAGCGGGCGCATTGTGGGAGCAGAAGCGCTGGTGCGCTGGCAGCACCCCACAGACGGGCTTATCCTGCCCGGGCGTTTTATTCCTTTGTTTGAACGCAACGGCTTTATTGTGCGGCTGGACTCGTACATCTGGGACCAGACCTGCCAGACCCTGCGTACATGGCTCGACAAGCAGTATGAACCCATGCCCATCTCTGTGAACATGTCGCGTCTGCATTTTAACGACGACGATTTGCCCAACAAGCTCGTCAGCCTCCTGAACAAGTACAATCTGCCCCGCCACATGCTTGAGCTGGAACTGACCGAGAGTGCCTTTTTTGCCAATGAGCCAAGGCTGAAACGCCTTATGAACGAACTGCGGGCCGCGGGATTTGTTTTTTCCATGGACGATTTCGGCAC
Source organism: uncultured Desulfovibrio sp. (assembly GCF_902477725.1). Classification (NCBI taxonomy): domain Bacteria; kingdom Pseudomonadati; phylum Thermodesulfobacteriota; class Desulfovibrionia; order Desulfovibrionales; family Desulfovibrionaceae; genus Desulfovibrio; species uncultured Desulfovibrio sp. Next base: position 356,551 of record NZ_CABSIF010000001.1, read on the forward strand.
AGGCTATTCATCGCTGAGTACATTGCGCGATCTGCCCTTCAATGTGGTCAAGCTTGACCGGGCCTTCATCAGCGACGGCACCACCAACAAGCGCGGCCAGATTGTGGCCCGCAACACCATCGCTCTGGCGCGCGACCTTGATATGTCCATTGTGGCTGAAGGCGTGGAAACCAAGGAACACGCCCGTTTCTTGCTCAACAGCGGTTGCAACTGCGCCCAGGGTTTCTATTATTCCAGGCCAGTGGATACGGCGGAGTTTGAAGTGCTCAGCTTCGTGCAGGAAAAGGCCTTCTGGGTGCATCCGCAGCTGAAGGAAGACGCCATCCGTCTGGGGCTGCCCATAAGCACGGAAGCCCCCATTAAAGAATACTGATTTTCCCCGCCACGCCTTCCCCCCACGCTCCGGCAACACTGATTCAAGCCGTAAAACTACAGCAGAACTGTTCTGCACCTGCTGCCTCATCATGCATGGCATGCCCTGGCATGCATGGCCGCGGGCTTGCCCCGTTTACAGCGGCAGACGCAGCAGGCGGATGGTATGCGGCTGGATATACAGCAGCTTGCCTTCGCGAATGTCGTCCGCGCGGGTCACAAAGCTGTCCTTGTTCACGTTCAGGATGGCTTCTGCCTCGTGGCTGCAGTCAAAAAGATGCAGCACCTCACCGGTCAGCGAGTCGGCGGTGGTCCAGTGCCGGTTCACAGGCGGGCCATCCGGGGTGATGTGACGCAGAAAACGGAAGATCACAGCCCTGCCGCTGCCCGGCGCAAGCCATGTGCGGCAGCATTCCCATACCTGATCCACAGAGGGGTCGTCCTCATCTGTAAAGGGCTGGCGCACTTCCAGCGGAAAGGAACGGCTCTGGATACGCAGCATGCCGTCAACCAGCCCGCAATAGTCAGTTTCCTGCTCCAGCACGGCACGGAAGGCTTCCGGCGAGGCCGCAAGTCCCATCAGGGTTTCATTAAGAATGTCGCGCGCCTTGAGAACCCTGATGGTGTGGGTCAGCCGCAAGCCGTTGAGCACTGCATAAATTGCGCAAAAAGTGTCCAGTTTGCCCTGATAAAACGGTTTCAGCATGAATACCCCCGTTGGTTGTTATGCCCACAGCAACACCCAGGGTCAAGCCTTCCACCCCGCCAGCATTTCTGCTTTTGCAAAGGTCTTTCTTTACAAGCTGCTGCCTCACGTGTATAAAAGAGCCTTCACAAACAATATCACAATACCTTGATATGCAGATATTCACAAATCCCAAAGAGTTGACGGCCCAATGCAAGGCCTGGCACCGCGCCGGAGACGATATCGCTCTGGTGCCTACCATGGGTTACTACCATCAGGGGCACGAAGACCTCATGGCCTTTGCCCGCACGCAGGCCAAACGCCTGGTGGTGAGCCTTTTTGTCAACCCTGCCCAGTTTGGCCCCGGCGAGGATCTGGAAGCATACCCCCGCAATGCCGAGCGCGATGCGGACATAGCCCGCAATCATGGGGCGGACGCGCTTTTTATGCCGCAGCCCGAAACCATGTACGCGCAAGACCACGCCACCTGGGTGGAAGTTCCCGAACTTTCCCGAGGCCTGTGCGGCCTCACCCGGCCTGTGCATTTTCGCGGCGTATGCACCGTGGTGCTCAAGCTCTTTATGCTGACCGGCGCGGATGTCGCCGTTTTTGGGCAGAAGGATTGGCAGCAGCAGGCTATTTTGCGCCGCATGGTGCGCGACCTTGATGTGCCGGTGCGCATTGAAACGCGCGAAACCGTGCGTGAAGCTGACGGCCTGGCTCTTTCCTCGCGCAACGTCTACCTCAGCCCGGACGAACGCGCCCATGCTCCGGAGATCCGCAAAGCCCTGCTCTACGCTCAAAAACTGGCCCAGAGCGGTGAAACCAGCGTCAAGCTGCTGCGCGAGGCTGTGCTGCGGCGCTGGGCGGAATTTCTGCCCATGGGGCGGCTTGACTACCTCAGTATTGTTCACCCGGAATCCATGACTCCGCTCACCGAAGTCACCGGTCCGGCGCTCATGGCCTGTGCCGTGCGCATAGGCAAGGCCCGGCTTATCGACAATATTCTGTTGCGACCCTAACCCGCGCCGCACTGACGCGAGCGCCCAAGGAGATTCATATGCATACCAAGGGCAAATACTTTTTCACTTCCGAATCTGTAACTGAAGGCCACCCCGACAAGGTCGCCGACCAGATTTCCGATGCCATCCTTGATACCCTGCTGGCACAGGACGCCAACGCCCACGTGGCCTGCGAAACCCTGGTGACCACGGGCATGGCTGTTATCGCTGGCGAAATCACCACCAGCGGCTACGCCGACCTGCCCCATGTGGTGCGCGAAACCATCAAGGGTATTGGCTACAATAGCTCAGAAATGGGTTTTGACTGGCAGACCTGCGCTGTTATCAACGCCATTGGCCGCCAGTCGCCCGACATCGCGCAGGGCGTACTGCGCGAAAAGCCCGAAGATCAGGGCGCGGGCGACCAGGGCATGATGTTTGGCTATGCCTGCAACGAAACCTCCACCCTTATGCCAGCCCCCATCTATTGGGCGCATCAGCTTTCGCAGCAGCTGGCGAAAGTGCGCAAGGACGGCACCGTGGACATCTTCCGTCCCGACGGCAAGACTCAGGTTTCCTTTGAATATCAGGACGGCAAGCCCGTGCGCATCAACAACGTGGTGGTCTCCACCCAGCACAGCGCCAACGCCAGCCAGGCTGATGTGGCCGAAGCCGTGAAAAAGCATGTCATTCGCCCCATCCTGGAACCCTCCGGCTATTTTGACGAAAAGGCCTGCGAAATCTTCATCAACACCACGGGCCGTTTTGTGGTGGGTGGCCCCATGGGCGACTGCGGCCTCACAGGCCGCAAGATCATTCAGGACACCTACGGCGGCAGCGGTCACCACGGCGGCGGCGCGTTCTCCGGCAAGGATCCTTCCAAGGTTGACCGTTCCGGCGCGTACATGGGCCGCTACATTGCCAAAAACGTTGTTGCCGCTGGCCTCGCCCCTGTGTGCGAAGTGCAGATCGCCTATTGCATCGGCGTGGCCCAGCCCGTCAGCGTGCTTGTTTCCTCGCAGGGCACCAGCGACCTGCCGGACGAACTGCTGACCAAGGCCGTGCGGGAAGTCTTTGACTTGCGCCCCTATTTCATCAGCAAGCGCCTTGATCTCAAGCGCCCCATCTACCAGAAGTCTTCCTGCTACGGTCACTTTGGCCGCGAACTGCCGGAATTCACTTGGGAAAAGACTGATGCCGTAGCCGACCTGCGCACCGCCGCCAAGGTGTAGCGCGAGCCTGCGTATTTGCCCTTTTGAGGTGCAGGAAATTCCTTGCTGGATTTTCTGCACCTCATTTTTTATCCATATCTTTTTGTTCGCATATTCCGGCCACAGACGTTTTACCGCCTTAATTCCGGGAAAATATCCTGTTCGCCCGCACGAGTTGCAAGCCGCCCCGCCCTTGCCTATACTGACGCACTTGACCGCGCCGCTCCGGCGCTATTCCGAGCAGTTTCCCCCTGGAACTGTCCGGCGTCTGTTCAAGCAGACCCCCGCCACGAAGGCCCAGGCGCAATACCTTGCGCTGACAAACGCCCACGTGAGCGACTTAAAATGCTGTAGTGAAGGCGAGGTAGCACATGGCTGGCAATACATTCGGACAGGCCCTGCGGCTGACAACATTCGGCGAATCCCACGGCGTGGGCCTTGGCGGCATCATTGACGGCTGCCCGGCGGGCCTGCCCCTGACAGAGGCCGACATTCAGGCCGAGCTTGACCGCCGCAAACCCGGTCAGGGCCCCACCGCCACCAAGCGCAAGGAATCAGACACGGTCCGCCTGCTCTCCGGCGTGTATGAGGGCGTCACCACGGGCACGTCCATTGCCTTCTACATCGCCAACGAAGACCAGCGCTCGCACGACTACGGCAATCTGGCCGAAATTTTTCGCCCCGGCCATGCGGACTGGGGATATTTTCAGAAGTACAACGGCATACGCGACCACCGCGGCGGCGGGCGCTCCTCTGGGCGCGAAACCGCAGCCCGCGTTGCTGGCGGCGTTATTGCCCGCAAGATTCTTGAACGCCGTGGCGTAAAAATCATGGCCGCCTGCGTGGAACTGGGCGGTACCGCTGTGCAGGACTGGGCAACCCTTGATTTGGACAATGCCCGCAATCGTCCCTATTGCGCCGCTACAGAGGCCATGCCCTCCCTCTGGGATCAGGTGGTGCTGGCTGCCCGCAAAGCGGGCGACACCCTGGGTGGCATTGTACGCATTGAGGCGCGCAATGTGCCCGCAGGCCTTGGCGAACCCGTGTTTGACAAGCTGGAGGCCGTGCTGGCCCACGCCATCATGAGCATTGGCGCAGTCAAAGGTTTTTCTGTTGGCGAAGGTTTTGGCGCGGCCAAGTTGCATGGCTCGCAAAACAACGACCCCCTGCTCCCCGCCGACCCGGCGCAGCCCGGCAAGGCCAACTTTGCTTCCAACCACGCAGGGGGCATATTGGGCGGCATTTCCAGCGGGCAGACCATTGTCATGCACGCTGCGGTCAAGCCCATCGCATCCATAGCCGTTACCCAGCAGACCGTGGACAAGGAGGGCAATGCCGCCTCCGTACTCATTGGCGGGCGGCACGACCTTGCCGCCATCCCGCGCGTTGTCCCGGTTCTGGAAGCCATGACGGCTCTGGCCTTGGCAGACGCCCTGCTGCTCCAGCAGCGCATGGGGCTGGGCCTGTGAGCAAAAAGGCCGACGTACACGCCCTGAACGCCCTGCGTTCCGTTGGCCCGGCAACTCTTGAAGACCTGCGCCTGCTTGGCGTTACTGATATTTCCGACCTGGCGGGGCGCGACCCTCAGGCCCTGTATGATGAATTGTGCCGCATCAAAGGCCAGAAAATTGATATCTGTTGCCTTGATGTTTTCAATTGCGCTGTTGCCCAGGCAAAGAATCCGGAACTACCTGATGATCAGCGCGACTGGTTCTGGTGGTCGCGGCAGCGCAAGGCTGCAACAAGCCCAAGGATTGCTGACAAGGCGAGTGCATGAGCAACCTGCCCCTTTTACAAGATCCCGATTCCGTTGAACTCACCGGCACGGTGGAGCGCGTTGTCTTTCATAATGAAGAAAACGGCTACACGGTGCTGCGTCTGTTGCCTGCAAGCGTGAACAGCGGCAGCGGCAATGCTGGCCTCACCCGCCCGCGCGACCCTGTTTCGTGCATCGGGCACATGGTCAACCCGCAAGCGGGCGTGCAGCTCAAAGTATCAGGCCGTTGGGTCAACAACCCCCGATTTGGCCGTCAGATCGAGTTTCAGAACGCCGATGAAATGCTGCCCGCCACCAGCGAGGGCATCCGTCTCTATCTCGCCTCAGGCCTTATCAAGGGCGTTGGCGAAGAAATGGCTGGGCGCATAGTCGAGGCCTTTGGCACGGATACCATTCGTATTCTTGATGAAGAGCCAGAGCGTCTGCTCAAGGTGCGCGGCGTGGGCAGCAAGAGCCTTGACCGCATCCGCACCTCCTGGTCTGAACACCGGGGCATGCGCGACCTGCTGCTTTTTTTGCAGCCCCACGGCATCACGCCAGCCTACGCTGTACGCATCTACCGCGCCTATGGCGCGGATGCGCTCGCCATTGTGCGCGAAAATCCCTATCGGCTTGCCATGGACATTCACGGCATTGGCTTTGTCACCGCCGATGCCGCCGCCAGCAAGCTGGGCTTTGAGCACGACAATCCCCTGCGGGTACAGGCGGGCACCCTCTATGTGCTGCAAAAAGCCACGGACGACGGCAACGTCTATTTGCCACAGGCGGAGCTGACCGAGGCGGTCTGCGCCCAGATCGGCGTTGACGAAGGACTTGTTGAGGATGCCCTCGCCGCGCTTGAAGCTGATGAACGCATTGTGCGCGAAGAACTGGACATGCCCGACGCCCCCGGTGAGATCGGCGTGTATATGCGGCGCTACCACCACTGCGAGTCAAAAACCGCCTTCTACATCCAGCGCCTCTTGCGTTCGCCTAAATCCGTGCGTTTTGAAAAGCCGGACGCGCTGGTGGACAAGGTTGTGGGCGAACTGAGCATTTCCCTCGCGGCAGAGCAGCTTGAGGCCGTGCGCACCGCCGCCCGCAGCAAGATGATGGTGCTCACCGGCGGCCCCGGCACGGGCAAAACCACCATCATCAACGCCATTATCAAACTCTTTGGCGAGGTACGCGCCCGCATACTGCTGGCCGCGCCCACAGGCCGCGCCGCCAAGCGCATGTCTGAAACATCTGGGCGCGAATCGCGTACCATCCACCGTCTGCTGGAATACAGCCCCAAGGAAGACGGCTTTGCCCGCAATGAGGATAATCCCCTCGCCTGCGGCCTCCTCGTGGTGGACGAAGCCTCCATGATGGACACCCTGCTCTTCTATCACCTGCTCAAGGCCGTGCCGCTGGGCGCAACGCTTGTTCTGGTGGGCGACGTGCACCAGTTGCCCTCGGTAGGCCCGGGCAACGTGCTTGCAGACATTATCCGCTCCGGCGTTGTGCCTGTCGTGGAGCTGACCGAAATTTTCCGTCAGTCCGCCGAGAGCGAAATCATCTGCAATGCCCATCTTATAAACCGTGGCGAAATTCCCTCGCTGGAATCCAGCAAGGAGCGGCTCTCGGACTTCTACTTTATCCACCAGAACGATGCAGAAAAAGCTGCGGAACTTATCGTGGATCTGGTGCGCAACCACATTCCCCGGCGATTCAACCTCGACCCCGTTGATGACATCCAGGTGCTCACGCCCATGCACAAGGGCGCTGTGGGCGCTGGCCGCATGAACGCCTGCCTGCAGGAAGCCCTGAACCCGCACGGCATTGAAGTGCGCCGTGGCGACCGCTGCTTCCGCCTGCACGACAAGGTCATGCAGATACGCAACAACTACGACAAGGACGTTTTTAACGGCGACATGGGGCGCATCAGCTTTATGGACGTGCGCGAACGCACCCTCAGCATCACCTTTGACGAACGCGTTGTGCCCTACGAATTTGATGAGCTGGATGAAATCGCGCCCGCCTACGCCATTTCCATCCACAAATCGCAAGGCTCGGAATACCCTGCTGTGGTTATTCCCGTCATGATGCAGCACTATGTGCTTTTGCAGCGCAATCTCATCTACACGGGCGTAACGCGCGGCAAAAAATTGGTCATCCTGGTGGGCGAATCCCGCGCCTTGCACATGGCCGTCAAAAACAACAAGACCCGCAAGCGCTTTACCCGGCTGGCGCAACGCCTCGCGCCTGTGGAGTAGCAGAATCTTCACGAGTTATCTTTCTGAAACTCCCGCCAGTTTGTACTGCGGATTTTAAAGAAACCGCGCCGACCAGGATTCAGTATGAAATACCTTGATGACTCATGGGAAAGAAATGAACACTTCAATTTTTTTCAGTCGCGAAAAAATCCGTGCTTCAGCGTCTCATTTTCGGCAAATGTTGCCAGATTGTATGAAGTAAAAAAACAGAATGGCTTTCGGCTTACGGATTGTATCTATTTTGCCGCAATGCTCGCCGTTCATGGCGTTGCTGGATTTAGGCAGCGCATCGTCAATCTGCGCCCTGTGGAATTTGAACGCATTGATGCGGCGTTTACCTATATCCCTCAAGGCAGAAAACTGCATTGCAACTGCTTTGCGAAATTTGACCGCAAATTTTCCGTCTTCAGCAGCAATATCAGCGCTGCACGGGCCATTGCCGACCAGAATCCAACGCTTTGCCCTGAGGGCGGCGATGTGCAAAGTTTGATCTACTTTAGCTGCGTGCCTGAAATTCCCATACTTTCTGCAACAAATCCCTGGGGTGATCCGTGGATCGACAGCGTACCCAGAATTCTTTTTGGCAAAAAAGATGACGCAGGGAATGTCACCATCTCCATTGAAGCGCTCCACAGCTTTATTGACGGAATACATCTGGCTGAGTTCTATAAGCTCTTTACGCAAATCATCGAATCCCCCCACGAATACTTCAGCTAATCACGAGAGCGCCTATCAAAATTCAAGCCCGGCTCATTCCATGAACCGGGCTATCATTTTTACATAAAGGCCAGATTTGTGTCGCACCATGTGAGGACGGCGTTTTGCATGTAGGGAATGTCATTCTTTTGCTCTCCCGCACGATGGATATGGATTTTGTTCGCCGACAAGGAAAGCTGGGCTTTTTGCACAGGGAGTGTACGCCAATGGTACTCGACCGGAGCAAAAAGCCCTGCTTGACGCTGTCAGCGGGCAAAAGACGCGCGCGGGGTTAGGCACTGGCGGCAAGGTGGAGATCGCCCATAGCCAACCTCCACGCAGCAATATCTTCCACACTGCACAAAGGCATATTGTGGGCGCGGGCAAAACCCGCAACTTCGGGCAGACGGGCCATTTCGCCGTCATCCAGAGTCAGCTCGCAGAGTACGCCGCAGGGTTCAAGGCCTGCCATGTGCATGAGGTCAACCGTGGCCTCCGTGTGGCCGCGCCGTTCCAGCACGCCGCCGGGACGCGCCCGCAAGGGGAACACATGGCCGGGGCGGCGAAGATGGGCGGGTTGGGCATCGGGTGCAGCGGCGGCCTTGATGGTGGCAACGCGGTCAGCGGCGGAAACACCTGTGGTAACACCCGTGGCCGCCTCAATGGTGACGGTAAAGGCAGTTCCCTGCGTGTTGGTGTTGTGGTCGGTCATCATGGGCAGGTCAAGGCGCTGCACATGCTCGTCCGTGAGGCACAGGCAGACAATGCCGCTGCAATGCCTGATCAGCATGGCCATCTGCGGCACAGTGATGTGCTGCGCGCTGAAAATGAGGTCACCTTCGTTCTCGCGGTTTTCGTCATCCACAACGCAGACGCCGCCGCCTTTGCGCAATGAGGCAAGAGCAGCGCGAACACGTTCTTCAGAGGTGCCGAAAGACGCAAGGGATAATGAGGACTGATGCATTCCGTTCTCCTGTTTCCGGCTTTGCTTGCCGGGAGATGGTGCATCAGGGCGTGGACGGGCCGCAACACAAAGTACGCCTTCAAATAAAGGACGCACCGCTTTGTGCGCGGCAAAAAACCGTTCTCTTCCATCCGGACTATAACCGTCGGCTTCGGATTCTCACCGAATCTGCTGACCCCAAACACTGGGCGCTCGCGGGCTGGCGGAAGCCTGCTGGCCACCGCATCACCGCCGGTGGGGACTTTCACCCCGCCCTGAGAAATCTTGTGCAGCTTACACCCCGGAAGGCGCATGTGCAAGTATCTGGTTCAGCTGCCGCTGCCCCCTGCGTGATTATTCTGACACGCACTCAGGCCGCAAAGACAGTGGCCTCGTACCAGAACAATTGCGCACCCGGCAGCTTCCATGAGCCAGGAGCCACACCAGCCTTAAGACACAGATTGTCCAGATAGGCCAGTCGATCCCAACCTTGCTCCACGGGTACCTGAGGCAAGAACACGCCGCTGCGCCCCTCATAGACAAGCACAAGGCCGTGCCGACCCACTTCTACCGCGTCTGGTCCGGGGCAAGGGCTGAGCTCGTCCAGAACAGAAATATCAAGGGCGACGCGCGGCCATTCGGCAAACGTCAATGAGGGGAAACGCGGGTCTGCAAAGGCTGCGGCCTGCGCCATATGCCACACAGTAGCATACAGCGGCTCACGCCCCACAATATTGCCAATGCAGCCGCGAAGCCTCTCACCCATATTCAGGGTTACAAAAGCCCCAAGCGTTCGCCACAGGGCGCTTTCTGGCGCGAATTGGTCGGCAGGAGGTTGCGGAACATCCGCCACGCTTTTTCCTGCCAATCCGGCTTCGATGGACATGCGGGCCTGATGCGACAAAAATTGCTTTTCAGCGTCAGACAGGGAAAATGCAATACTCATTCTGCCTCCCGCGTAACAAACAGAGGGTGAAAGCGAGACAGGACAAACCGGGATACAGGTTTGCCCGTTCAGCACAGATTGCGGGAAACACCCGCGCAGAGCAAGCCTTTGTGATCACGCGAGAGCATGGATGCTGCCACATATGCCTTGTGACTTTCAGCTATGCATCTGTAGGCCAGTCTGCCGTAGCGCTTTAAACAAAGCCGAAGGCGGAGGAGCATACGACCGCCCCCCCAAAAAAACAAGAAATGCCACAACTCGCGTTGCGGCATAACTTGCTGAGGCTTACACGCAAAGGCTGACGCACCTTGCGAAGGCGCATGCATCAAGACATGTCCTTGCCGTTCGGGATAGGAATCCCGACAAATAATCCTGAGGCATTCTGACGAAATATGCCAGACTACATCGGCCAGCAGCCAGATACAGTCGGCAACAAAGACGCGCTTTTTATGCAGGGAGCGTACACGTTGTACTCGACCATAATAAAAAGCGCGTTTTGGCGCAGCCGAAAGCAAAGACCCTGGGCCAATGCGGTTTGCTGCTAATCTTCGCCTTCAGCGGCAGACTGCTTGCCCGCGCCCTTCATGCCGTACATGGTGGTGGAACCGGAAGACCAGAATTCCAGCACTTCTTCGTTCACCAGCTTGGTGAGAACTTTCTTCACGTCGCGGGGTCCCTTGTCGGGGAACAGTTCAAGGAAATCCTTGAAATAGAACTTGGACTTGGACGAGGATTTGCTTTTCAGGAATTCAACAACAACGTCTTTGTCGTCAGCCATGGTGAGTCTCCTGTCCCGGCGGCGCAAATAGCGCCGCCGGGGTTGATAAACAAGCTATATCTAGAACTTGAACTGCGTGCTCTGGCGCCACGTGTAGTAGGCGGGATCACGGAAGTCGTCGATGAGGTGGTGGGTGAATTCAAGGCCGGTCATCTTGAAGAAGGTTTCCCAGCCGATGCGTTCAGCCCAGTCGCCCAGACGTTCGTACTTGTTGGCGTTGGCCGCGTACACTTCAACGATGTGCTTCACGGTCTTGGTCAACGAAGGCCAACGGGGCGGTTCGTTGGGGATGTAACCCACAACGACCTTGGAGAACTTGGGCATGCTGATGCGGTTGGAAACCTTGCCGCCAACCATGATGGCAACGCCGTCGCCTTCGCCGTCCGAGATGGGCAGCGCGGGGCACATGGTGTAGCAGTTACCGCAGTACATGCAGCGGTCTTCCTTGATGGCGATGGAGTTCACCTTGTTGCCGTTGTATTCCACCTTGGTGGGACGCACAGCGGCGGTGGGGCAAGCAGAAACAGCCAAAGGAATTTCGCAGAGCTGGTCAGCCCATTCGTGGTCGACCATGGGGGGCTTGCGGTGGATACCCACAAGGCCGATGTCCGAGCAGTGCACAGCGCCGCACATGTTGATGCAGCAGGCCAGCGCGATGCGCACCGGGGCGGGCATCCGCATGTCTTTAAATTCTTCAAACAGGGCGTCCATCACGGCCTTGACCGGGCCGGAGGCGTCGGTGGCGGGGGTGTGGCAGTGCAGCCAGCCCTGAGTGTGCACCATGTTGCTGATGCCAGCGCCGGTGCCGCCCACGGGGAACTTGAACGAGCCACCGTCAAACTTGCGGCTGTTCAGGTCGTCGCGCAGGGCCTTCATGCCGGCTTCGCTGTCCACCATGAATTCAATGTTGTTACGGGTGGTCCAGCGCAGGTAGCCGCCACAGTACTTGTCGGCGATGTCGCACAACTCACGGATGTGAGTGATGGACATGGTACGGGTGCCGCCCACGCGGACGGTAAAGCACTTGTCGCCGCTTTCGGCCACGTGCACGAGCACGCCGGGCTCCAGAATTTCGTGATAGAGCCACTTGCCGAAGTTGTTCTTGATCACCGGCGGGAAGTATTCATTATACTTATGGGGTCCGATGTCAGTAATGCGGCCTTCCATCGGTTTTGCGGGATTGTACCCGGAAGAAATAAAAGCCATGTTCT